>JBBTEL010000125.1:346-15142 GCA_038042325.1 Candidatus Methylomirabilota bacterium | reverse complement strand
GATCGTCCCCACGTTCACGTGCGGCTTCGTCCGCTCGTACTTCGCCTTGGCCATTGGCTCGTCCTCCGATGCGGGGGTTGCTAGCGGGAACCCGTGCGCGCGGGCGGTTTGCCGGCGACCTTCGCCATGATCTCCTCGGCGATGGACGGCGGCACCTCCTCGTAGCAGTTGAACTGCATGGTGAAGGTGGCGCGGCCCTGGGTCATCGAGCGGAGGTCCGTCGCGTAGCCGAACATCGTGGCCAGCGGCACCGTGGCGCGGATGACGTGGGAGCCGGCCCGCGTGTCCATGGCCTGCACCCGGCCCCGCCGGCTGTTCAGGTCGCCGACGACCGCGCCCATGTACTCTTCCGGCACCACGACCTCCACCTGCATGATGGGCTCCAGCAGGACGGGACCGGCGCGCCGGCAGGCCTCCTTGAACGCCATGGAGCCGGCGATCTTGAAGGCCATCTCCGAGGAGTCCACCTCGTGGTAGCTGCCGTCGGTGAGGGCGACCTTCACATCCACCATCGGGTAGCCCGCCAGCACCCCGGTCTCGGCGGCTTCCCGAACGCCCTTCTCCACCGCGGGGAGGAACTCGCGGGGGATGGCCCCGCCGACGATCTCGTTCTCGAAGCTGAACCCTTCCCCGGGGGCCGCCGGCTCGACCTCGAGGGACGCGTCGCCGTACTGGCCGCGCCCGCCGGTCTGCCGGATGAAGCGGCCCCGCGCCTCCGCCTTCCTGCGGATCGTCTCGCGGTAGGCCACCTGAGGCTTCCCGACGTTGGCCTCGACCTTGAACTCCCGGAGCAGCCGATCCACGATGATCTCCAGGTGCAGCTCGCCCATCCCCGAGATCAGGGTCTGGTTGGTCTCGGAATCCACGGTCACCTTGAACGTCGGATCCTCCAGGGCCAGCCGGGAGAGCGACAGCCCCAGCTTCTCCTCGTCGGCTTTCGTCTTCGGCTCGATGGCCACCGAGATGACCGGTGCGGGAAAGGTCATGGCTTCCAGCACGATTGGCCGATCCGGGTCGCACAGGGTGTCGCCCGTAGTCGTGAACTTCAGCCCTACCACGGCCGCGATGTCGCCGGCGGCCACCGCCTCGATCTCCTCCCGCTTGTTGGCGTGCATCCTGAGGAGGCGGCCCACCCGCTCCTTCCGGTCCCTCGTGGAGTTGTAGACGCCGGAGCCGCTGTTCAGCGTACCCGAGTACACGCGCAGGAAGACCAGCTGGCCCACGTAGGGGTCATTCATGATCTTGAAGGCGAGCGCGGAGAACGGCTCCTCGTCCCCGGGGACGCGAACCTCGTTTTCGCGAGTCTCGGGATTCACGCCCTGCAGGGGCGGAATGTCCAGCGGGGACGGCAGGAAATCCACCACGGCGTCCAGCAGGGGCTGGACCCCCTTGTTCCTGAACGAGGCCCCGCACAGCACCGGCACCAGCTTCATGGCGATGGTGCCGGCGCGGATCGCCGCCCGGATCTCGTCCGGGCTGATCTTCTCGTCGCCCAGGTACTTCTCCATCAGGGTCTCGTCAACCTCCGCCAGGGCCTCCACCATCTTCTCCCGGTACTCGCGCACCTGGGCCGCGTACTCCGCCGGGATCTCCTGGCGCGAGAAGCGCTGGCCCAGGCTCTCGTCGTCCTCCCAGACGATGGCGACCTGCTCGATGAGATCGATGGCGCCGACGAACGACTCCGCCTGGCCGATCGGGATCTGGATCGGCACGGGGACCGCCCCCAGGCGCTCGCGGATCATCGCGACGGAGCGGGAGAAATCGGCCCCCACGCGGTCCATCTTGTTCACGTAGACGATCCGGGGCACCTGGTACTTGTCCGCCTGGCGCCAGACGGTCTCGGTCTGCGGCTCGACGCCGGCCACGGCGTCGAGGATGGCGATGGTGCCGTCCAGCACCCGAAGCGAGCGCTCCACCTCCACCGTGAAGTCCACGTGCCCCGGGGTGTCGATGATGTTGATCCGGCAGTCGCGCCAGAAGGACGTGGTCGCCGCGGAGGTGATCGTGATGCCCCGCTCCTGCTCCTGGACCATCCAGTCCATGGTGGCGGTCCCCTCGTCCACCTCGCCGATCTTGTACGAACGGCCGGTGTAGTAGAGGATCCGCTCCGTGGTGGTGGTCTTGCCGGCATCAATGTGGGCCATGATGCCGATGTTGCGGGTCTTGTCTAACGGGTACTGCCGTTCCACTGCGTTTGCCTCGTCCTTTTCTGACGGAAGACGAGGGGGGTCAGCCTGCGACCCCCCTCGTCGTGTCGTGTCGCTACCAGCGATAGTGCGCGAACGCCTTGTTGGCCTCCGCCATCCGGTGCGTGTCTTCTCGCTTCTTGACGGCGGTGCCCCGGTTGTTGGCCGCGTCCAGGAGCTCGCCGGCCAGCTTGTCCGCCATGCTCTTCTCCCCCCGGCGGCGGGCGGCGGCGATGAGCCACCGCATGGAGAGCGAGGTCCGGCGCTCCGGGCGCACCTCCACCGGCACCTGATAGGTGGAGCCGCCCACCCGGCGCGACTTCACCTCCACCGCGGGCTTCACGTTGTCGACCGCCTGCTTGAACATCTTCAGCGCTTCCTGCTTGCTCCGGTCCTGGATCGTGTCCAGGGCGTCGTACATGATGCGCTCGACCGTGGACTTCTTGCCCCGGGTCATCATGATGTTCACGAACTTCGCCACGAGCCGGCTGCCGTACTTAGGGTCCGGCAGGATCTCCCGACGCGCCGGCGCCGCCCGGCGCATTAGTTACCTCGGAGGGGGGCTCCGCCCCCCTTCCGATGCCTTTCCCCAGAGATTGCGCTGGCAAAGCCAGCGCTCGAACAAGACCTCTGCATTAGTTACCTCGGAGGGGGGCTCCGCCCCCCTTCCGATGCCTCCCCCCAGAGATTGCGCTGGCAAAGCCAGCGCTCGAACAAGACCTCTGCATTAGACCGCGCCTCCACCGGCCTTCGGAGCTTTGGCGCCGTACTTCGAGCGCCCCTGCTTCCGGTTGGCCACGCCGGCCGTGTCCAGGATCCCCCGGATGATGTGATACCGGACCCCCGGGAGGTCCTTCACCCGGCCGCCCCGGATCAGGACGATCGAGTGCTCCTGGAGGTTATGACCGACCCCCGGGATGTACGAGGTCACCTCGAGCCCGTTGGTCAGCCGGACGCGGGCCACCTTGCGCAGCGCCGAGTTGGGCTTCTTCGGCGTCGTGGTGTACACGCGGATGCAGACCCCCCGCTTCTGGGGGCTTCCGCCCATGGCCGGGGTCTTGGACTTCTTGAGAACCGCCTCCCGGCCCTTCCGGACGAGCTGACTAATGGTCGGCATCGTTCACCATCATCTCAATAGAGCCAAAACTCCTACTTTATACTCGTAGAGGCTAGTTTTGTCAACCAATTAGGTCCCATCCCTACCCCGCAGCGGCCACCGGGGCCTCCCCCTCGCCGAGCGCCTCGCCGGCCGGCGGCTCCTCCACCGGCTTGGGCTCCTCGACCACCTCCTGGCTGAGCACCTCCGCGCGCGTATAGTTCGAGAGCCCGGTGCCGGCAGGGATCAGCCGGCCCACGATCACGTTCTCCTTGAGCCCGCGCAGGTCGTCCACCTTGCCGCTGATCGCCGCTTCGGTGAGGACGCGGGTCGTCTCCTGGAACGACGCTGCCGAGATGAAGCTGTCGTTGGAGAGCGACGCCTTCGTGATGCCCAGGAGGACCGGCTTGGCGGTGGCCGGACGCTTGCCCTGGGCCAGCATCTTGTCGTTCTCTTCCTGGAAGACGAACTTGTCCACCAGCTCGCCCACGACGAAATCGGTGTCGCCCACCTCCTCGATGCGGACGCGCCGCAGCATCTGGCGGACGATGATCTCGATGTGCTTGTCGTTGATGGTCACGCCCTGGAGCCGATAGACCTCCTGGACCTCGTTCACCAGGTAGCGCTGCAATTCCCGGTCGCCCAGGACGGCGAGATAGTCGTGAGGGTTCGGCGAGCCATCCATGAGCGTCTCGCCGGCCTTGACCCGGTCCGCCTCGTGCACCGAGATGTGCTTGCCGCGGGGGATCAGGTACTCCTTGGTCTCACCGTTGTCGGCCCGGATCACGATCTTGCGCATCCCCTTGACGAAACCGGCGAACTCCACGGCCCCGTCGATCTCGGTGATCACCGCCTGCTCCTTGGGCTTCCGCGCCTCGAACAGCTCGGCCACGCGCGGCAGACCACCCGTGATGTCCTTGGTCTTGGTCGTCTCGCGCGGGATCTTGGCGATGATGTCCCCGGCGAACACGGGGGACTCGTTGGCGACCAGCAGGTGGGCGCCCACCGGCATCAGGTTCTGGGCCACCGCGGCGCCCTTGTCGTCCTCGGTGGACACGCGCGGCTGGAGCTTGCCCTCGGCGTCCTCGATGATCACTTTCCGGGCCAGCCCCGTGACCTCGTCGAACTCCTCGCGCACCGTGACCCCCTCGACGATGTCCCGGTACACCAGCTTCCCGGATACCTCGGTGAGGATCGGCGTGGTGAAGGGATCCCACTCGACCAGGATCTGCCCCACGGGAACGCGCTTGCCCTCCTTGACCTTCACCCGGGCGCCCGGCACCACCGGGTACCGCTCCTTCTCGCGTCCCCGATCGTCCACGACCACCAGCTCGCCGTTCCGGTTCAGCACCACGAGGTCCTTATCCCGGTTCTCAACCGTGCGCATGTTGTGGTACTTCACAATCCCGGCGTTCTTGGCCTCGTGCTTGGAGGCCTCCACGACCCGGCTGGCCGTGCCGCCGATGTGGAACGTGCGCATGGTCAGCTGCGTGCCGGGCTCGCCGATCGACTGGGCGGCGATGATGCCCACCGCCTCCCCGAGCTCGGCCAGCCGGCCGGTCCCGAGGTTGCGCCCGTAGCACATCACGCACACGCCCCGCTTCGCCTCGCAGGTGAGCGTGGAGCGGATCCGGACCTTCTCCAGGCCCGAATCCTCGATCTTCATCGCCAGCTCCTCGGTGATCTCCGTGTTGGCCTGGACGATGATCTCGCCGCCGAACGGATCTCGAATATCCTCCCCCGCCACGCGGCCGAGCACGCGGTCGCGGAGCGACTGAATGATGTCGCCGCCTTCCACCAGCGGCGTGACGTCGATGTACTTCACGGTGCCGCAGTCGTACTCGCTGACGATGACGTCCTGCGAGACGTCCACCAGCCGCCGGGTCAAGTACCCGGAGTCTGCCGTCTTGAGCGCTGTATCAGCCAACCCCTTACGGGCACCGTGAGTCGAGGTGAAGTACTCGAGGACCGTGAGGCCCTCGCGGAAGTTGGACGTGATGGGGGTCTCGATGATCTCCCCCGAGGGCTTGGCCATGAGGCCGCGCATGCCGGCCAGCTGGCGGATCTGCTGCTTGGATCCCCGCGCGCCCGAATCGGCCATCATGTAGATCGGGTTGAACTCGCCGCCCTGCGCGCCCCCCTCCAGCTCGCGGAACATCGCGTCGGCGATCTGCTCGGTGACGTGGGCCCAGATGTCCACGACCTTGTTGTAGCGCTCGCCGTTGGTGATGACCCCGTCCTGGTACTGCTGCTCGACCTCGTTGACCTGCTGCCGGGCCTCTTCGATGAGCCGTTCCTTGGCAGACGGGATGTGCATGTCGTCGATGCCGATCGACAGCCCGGAGAGCGTCGCATACCTGAAGCCGATATCTTTCAACTCATCCAAGAACGCGACGGTGACCTCGTTGCCGAGCTTGTTGTAGCACTCGGCCACGAGCTGCGTGACCTCCTTCTTCTTCAGCTCGCGGTTCACGAACCTCAGGGGCTCGGGCACGACGTCGTTGAGCAGCACGCGCCCGACGGTCGTCTCGATGAATTCCCCCCGCCAGCGGAGGCGGATCCGGGCCTGGAGATCCACATCCTCGGCGTCGTAGGCGATCCTCACGTCCTCGGGGTCCGCGAACAGCCGCCCCTCGCCCTTCACGCCGGGGCGCTCCTTGGTGAGATAGTAGATCCCCAGCACCATGTCCTGGGTCGGGACGGCCAGCGGCGCGCCGTTGGCGGGCGACAGGATGTTGTTGGACGACAGCATGAGGATCTGCGCCTCCAGCTGGGCCTCCAAGCTGAGCGGAACGTGGACCGCCATCTGGTCGCCGTCGAAGTCGGCGTTGAAGGCCGTGCAGACCAGCGGGTGGATCTCGATGGCTTTTCCCTCGACCAGGATCGGCTCGAACGCCTGGATCCCGAGGCGGTGGAGCGTCGGCGCCCGGTTCAGCAGCACGGGGTGCTCCTTGATGACCTCCTCCAGGATGTCCCAGACCTCCGGATGCTCCTTTTCCACGAACTTCTTCGCCGCCTTGATGGACGACGCGATCCCCCGCTCCTCGAGCTTCCGGAGGATGAACGGCTTGAACAGCTCGAGCGCCATCTTCTTCGGCAGCCCGCACTGATGGAGCTTGAGGTGCGGACCCACGACGATGACCGAGCGGCCGGAATAGTCCACGCGCTTGCCCAGCAGGTTCTGGCGGAACCGTCCCTGCTTGCCCTTGAGGGTGTCCGACAGGGACTTGAGGGGCCGGTTGTTCGGGCCGGTGATCACACGGCCCCGGCGGCCGTTGTCGAACAGTGCGTCCACGGCCTCCTGCAGCATCCGCTTCTCGTTCCGGATGATGATCTCCGGGGCCCGCAGCTCCATGAGGCGCTTGAGCCGGTTGTTCCGGTTGATGACGCGCCGGTAGAGGTCGTTGAGGTCGGAGGTGGCGAACCGGCCGCCGTCCAGCGGCACCAGCGGCCGCAGCTCGGGTGGGATCACGGGCACCACCTCGAGGATCATCCACTCGGGTTGGTTGCCGGACTTGATGAAGGCCTCCATGACCTTCAGGCGCTTGACAATTTTCTTCCGTTTCTGGACAGAGGTTTCCTCCAGCATCTGAGCCCGGAGCTCGCGCGCCAGGCTCTCCAGGTCCATGTCGCGGAGCATCTCCCGGATGGCCTCCGCACCCATGCCGACCTTGAACGCGTCGGCCCCGTGCTCGTCGGCGAGCTTGCGGGCCTTGTCGACGGTCAGGAGATCCTTCTTCTTCAGCCCTGGCACCCGCCCGGGATCCAGCACCACGTACTCCTCGAAGTAGAGGATCCTCTCCAGCTCGCGGAGGGACATGTCCAGAAGCTGGCCGATGCGGCTGGGCAGCCCCTTGAAGAACCAGACGTGGGAAACCGGCGAGGCCAGCTCGATGTGCCCCATCCGTTCGCGGCGCACGCGGGCGCGCGTGACCTCGACCCCGCACTTGTCGCAGACCACGCCGGCGAACTTCATCCGCTTGTACTTGCCACAGGCGCACTCGTAGTCCTTGGTGGGCCCGAAGATGCGGGCGCAGAAGAGCCCGTCCCGCTCCGGCTTGAACGTCCGGTAGTTGATGGTCTCCGGCTTCTTCACCTCGCCGTGCGACCAGGAGCGGATCTTCTCGGGAGACGCCAGCCGGATCCGGATGGCGTCGAACGTGATGGGCTTCGGATGCCGATCGAGCATCCCCCACAGGTCCTTGGTGGGCTTCTCCTCCCTGAGCAGGCTGCCCAGCGGCCGATCCGTCAACATTCGTGAACCTCCTTTTCCACTACTTCTTGCCGTTCTTCTGCACGAGCTCCACATCGAGCGCCAGACTCTTCAGCTCCTTCACCAGCACGTTGAAGGACTCTGGAGTGCCCGGCTCGAGGAAGTTTTCGCCCTTGACGATGGCCTCGTAGATGCGGTTCCGTCCCTCCAGGTCGTCGGACTTGACGGTGAGCATCTCCTGCAGCGTGTGCGCCGCGCCGTAGGCTTCCAGCGCCCAGACCTCCATCTCGCCGAAGCGCTGGCCGCCGAACTGGGCCTTGCCGCCCAGCGGCTGCTGGGTGACGAGGGAGTACGGGCCGATGGAGCGGGCGTGCATCTTGTCCTCCACGAGGTGGGCCAGCTTCATCATGTAGATCTGCCCGACGGTCACCTCCTGGTGGAACGACTTGCCGGTGCGCCCGTCGTAGAGCAGCGTTTTCCCCGACGTCGGGTGCTTGGCCTGCTTCAGCAGCTCCTTGATTTCCTCTTCCGTGGCACCGTCGAAGACCGGGCTCGCCACCCAGAGCCCGAGCGCCCGGGCGGCCCAGCCCAGGTGGGTTTCGAGAATTTGGCCCACGTTCATCCGCGAGGGCACGCCCAGCGGGTTCAGCACGATCTCCACCGGCGTCCCGTCGGGCAGGTACGGCATGTCCTCCTCGGGGAGCACCCGCGAGACCACGCCCTTGTTCCCGTGGCGGCCGGCCATCTTGTCGCCGACGGAGAGCTTGCGCTTGACCGCCACGTACACCTTCACCGTCTTGATGACCCCTGGCGCCAGGTCGTCGCCCCGGCGGAGGCGGGCGATGCGGTCGTCCAGCATCGTCTCGTAAATCGAGATCTGCTCCTCGGCCAGCTCCTCGATCCGCTTGATGTTGGCGGGCAGGCCGTCGTCCTCCTTCACCCGGATCTTCTTCAGCTCGTTCCAGGAGAAGTTGTCCAGGAAGAGGCGCTCGATCCGGTCGCCCTTCTTGCCGAGCTTCTTCTTGTTGGTCGGATCGATCAGGTCCTGGGTGAGGGTCTTCGCGACCAGCAGGTTCTTCAGCTTCTGGTCGCGCTCCATCTCGACCATCGCGATCTCGTCCTGGTAGTCCTTTTCGAGGCGGCTCACCTCCTCCTCCTCGATGGACTTGGCGCGCTCGTCCTTGTCCACGCCGCGGCGGGAGAAAACCTTCACGTCCACGACGGTGCCCTCGATCCCCGGCGGCACCGTGAGCGAAGTATCCCGCACGTCCCCGGCCTTCTCGCCGAAGATCGCCCGCAGCAGCTTTTCCTCCGGCGTGAGCTGGGTCTCGCCCTTGGGCGTGATCTTCCCCACCAGGATGTCGCCGGCCTTCACCTTGGCCCCGATCCTGACGATGCCGGACTCGTCCAGATCCTTGAGCGCCTCCTCGGACACGTTGGGGATGTCGCGGGTGATTTCCTCCTTGCCGAGCTTCGTGTCCCGCGCCTGGCTCTCGAACTCCTCGATGTGGATCGAGGTATAGCGGTCCTCCTTGACCAGCCGCTCGGAGACCAGGATGGCGTCCTCGAAGTTGTACCCGCCCCACGGCATGAAGGCGACCAGCACGTTCCTCCCGAGGGCCAGCTCGCCCTGGTCGGTGGCGGGGCCGTCGCCGATCACCTCGCCGGCCTGCAGCCGCTGCCCCTTCCTCACGATGGGGCGCTGGTTGATGCAGGTGTTCTGGTTCGAGCGCTGGTACTTCGTCAGGTTATAGATGTCCAGCGGCAGGTCCTGCACCGGGTCGGGCTTCTTCGAGCGGCTTTCCGCGCGCACGACGATGCGGTCCGCCGACACGTACTCGACCACGCCCTGGCGCTTGGCCAGCACGACCGCACCGGAGTCCCGGGCCACGATGTGCTCCATCCCGGTGCCGACCCACGGCGCCTCGGGCTGGAGCAGCGGCACGGCCTGGCGCTGCATGTTCGAGCCCATGAGCGCCCGGTTGGCGTCGTCGTTCTCGAGGAACGGGACCATTGAGGCGGCGACGGACACCAGCTGCTTGGGGGACACGTCCATGAAGTGGATTCCCTCCGGGGGCAGCATCTTGAACTCGCCGCCCTTCCGGGCCGAGACGCGATCCCGCACGAACCGGTTCTGCTTGTCCAGCTCGGCGTTGGCCTGCGCGATGACGTACTGCTCCTCCTCGAGCGCCGACAGGAAGACGATCTCGTCGGTAACCCTCCCGTCGGCGACCTTCCGGTAGGGCGTCTCGATGAATCCGAATTCGTTGATCCGGGCGTACGTCGAGAGCGACGAGATCAGTCCGATGTTGGGACCTTCAGGTGTCTCAATTGGGCAGATGCGCCCGTAGTGAGTCGGGTGCACGTCGCGCACCTCGAAGCCCGCGCGCTCGCGCGAGAGGCCCCGCGGCCCGAGGGCGCTGAGCCGGCGCTTGTGGGTCAGCTCGGCCAGCGGGTTCGTCTGGTCCATGAACTGGCTCAGCTGGGAGGACCCGAAGAACTCCTTGACCACCGCCGACACGGGCTTGGCGTTGATCAGGTCGTGGGGCATGAGGTTTGCGATGTCCGAGATGGACATCCGCTCCTTCACCGCCCGCTCCATCCGCGTCAGGCCCACCCTGAACTGGTTTTCGAGAAGCTCTCCGACCGAGCGAACCCTTCGATTGCCGAGGTGATCGATGTCGTCGGTGGGCTTGGAGCCCAGCTTCACCTGGACCAGGTGGCGGAGGACGGCCACCACGTCGTCGCCCCGGAGCGTCCGGACGTTGAGCGGGGCGTTGATCTGGAGCTTCTTGTTCACCATGAAGCGGCCCACGCGGGCCAGGTCGTACCGGCGGGGATCCATGAACATCCCGCGGAACAGCGCCCGCGCCGACTCGACGGTGGGCGGATCGCCGGGACGGAGGCGCCGGTAGATCTCCACGAGCGCCTCGTCCGGGTCCTTGAAGTGATCCTTGGCGTCCCGGGCAAGCGTCTCGTGGATGGAGGCGTCCACCTTGCCGGGAACCATGGCCAGGAGCTTGAAGGGCGCCACCCGGCGGGCCGCGAACGTCCGCAGGTGATCGGCCTTGATCTCCTGGTTGACGTCGAGCAGGACCTCGCCCGTCTCCTGATCCACGACGCGGCTTCCCGTGCGCCGGCCTTCGAGCTCCTCAGCGCGCACCGGGATCCGGTCCACGTGGAGCTCCCGGAGCTGCTCGATGATCTTGCGGGTCAGCTTCTTCCCGGCCTGGACCACGGGCTCCCGGTGCCGGGGCGGCCGGATGTCCTCGGCCACCTTCTCGTCCACATGCACCTCGG
The DNA here is from genome assembly GCA_038042325.1 of Candidatus Methylomirabilota bacterium. GTDB lineage: Bacteria > Methylomirabilota > Methylomirabilia > Rokubacteriales > CSP1-6 > CSP1-6. The sequence continues at coordinate 4,347 of JBBTEL010000125.1, read as the reverse complement.
GGTGGAGCCGCTTCCACGCCACCCCGCCCTCCAGCGCCAGCACCTCCTCCAGGTCGTAGAACAGCGCCAGGATCTCTTCGTCGCTCAGGATGTCCTGGGGCTTGTGGCAGCCGCGCTCCAGGAACCAGAACGCGCGGAGAAACGCCGTGGCCGACATCTTCCGGCGGCGGTCGACCCGGACGTGGAGGATGTCGTTGGCGTCGAAGTCGAACTCCAGCCAGGAGCCGCGGTACGGAATCACCCGCGCGGAATAGAGGAGCTTCCCGGACGCCACGGTCTTGCCCTTGTCGTCGTCGAAGAAGACGCCGGCCGACCGCTGGAGCTGCGAGACCACCACCCGCTCGGTCCCGTTGATGATGAAGGTGCCCTTCTCCGTCATCAGCGGGAGCTCGCCGAGGTAGACCTCCTGCTCCTTGATGTCCCTCACGGCCCGAGTCTTCGCCTCCTTGTCCTGCTCGTACGAAACCAGGCGCAGCGTCAGCTTGAGCGGAATGGCGAAGGTCATCCCCCGGTCGTGGCATTCCTCGACACTGTACTTGGGATCCCCGAAGTGGTAATTCGCGAACTCCAGCGAGGCGTTCTCGTTGTAGTCCGTGATCGGAAAGACGGACTTGAAGACCGCTTGGAGCCCGATATCTATCCGGCGCTCGGGAGCGACGTCCTTCTGCAGAAACGCCTCGTAGGACCCTTTCTGGACCTCGATGAGGTTCGGAATCTCAACGATGGACGGGATCTTCCCGAAATCCCTCCGCGTCCGGCGCCCGCACTGAATCATCCCTGCCATACGTTCTCCTCTACTTGATCTCGATCGTGGCCCCGACCTCTTCGAGCTTCTTCTTCATCTCCTGGGCTTCGGCCTTCGACACCTTCTCCTTGACCGGCTTGGGAGCGTCGTCCGCGACGGACTTGGCCTCCTTGAGTCCCAGCCCGGTCAGCTCGCGGACGACCTTGATGACCTGGATCTTCTTGTCGCCGGCGGCGATCAGGATCACGTCGAATTCCGTCTTCTCCTCCTCCTCGGCCGCCGCCGGCGCCGCCCCGCCCGGAGCGGCCCCCGGACCGGCCGCCACCGGCGCGGCGGCCGTCACCCCCCACTTCTCCTGCAGCAGCTTGGAGAGCTGCGCGGCCTCCAGCAGTGTCAGCGTGTCGAGTTGTTCGGCGATCTGCTCAACGGTTGCCATGTGGTGATTCCTCCTTGGGGTGTAGTCGTTACTCAGCAGCGCCCTTTCCGCGCTGCTGCAGGACGTAGACCAGTTCGCGGTGCGGCGCCGTCAGCAGGCCCACCAGCTGAGCCAGGGGGCCCTGGATGGCGCCCACCAGCTTGGCCCGTAGGGCCTCCCTCGACGGAAGGTCGGCGAGGGCTTTGATGTCCGCCGGTGCCAGGAGCTGCCCCTCCACGTAGCCGAGCTTGATCTGGAGCAGGGCGTTCGTCTTGACGAAGGCCTGAAGGGCCTTGGCCAGGGCGACGGGATCCTGCTTGGAGATCACGAGCCCCGTCGGGCCCTTCAGGTGGGGGCCCAGCCCGTCCAGCGGGGACCCCTGGAGCGCCCGCCGCGCCAGCCGGTTCTTGAGCACCTTGTACTCCGCCGCCACCGTCCGGAGCTGCTTTCTGAGATCCGAGAGCTGCTGGACCGTGAGGCCCCGGTACTCGGTCAGCACCGCGGTCTTCACCCCAATGAGCCGGGCCTTCAGGCTCTCGACTTCCTGGATCTTCGCTTGAGTCGGCACCCCTCGCTCCTTCCGCCGCGACCAATCACTTCTTGAAGAGGTTGGCGATGCGCTGCACATCCACCGGAATCCCCGGCCCCATCGTCGAGGAGACCGTGAGGGACTTGAGATACTGCCCCTTCGCGGAAGCCGGCTTGGCGCGCATGATGGCCTCGACGAGCGTCATCGCGTTGGCTGCGAGCTGCTCGGCGCTGAACGACTTCTTGCCGATCAGGACGTGGACGTTGCCCGCCTTGTCCGCGCGGAACTCCACCTTCCCCGCCTTGACCTCCCGCACGGCGCGGGCGATGTCGAACGTGACCGTCCCCAGCTTGGGGTTGGGCATGAGACCGCGGGGCCCCAGCACCTTTCCGAGCTTGCCCACCTGCCCCATGAGGTCCGGCGTCGCGATCGTGGAATCGAACTCCATCCACCCACCCTGGATCTTCTCGACCAGATCTTCGGCGCCGACGTAATCCGCGCCCGCCTCCTTCGCTTCCCGCTCCTTTTCGCCCTTGGCGAATACGACGACACGCACGGTCTTGCCGGTGCCGTGAGGAAGGACGACAGCGCCGCGGACCATCTGGTCGGCGTGCTTCGGGTCCACGCCCAGGTGAAACGCCAGGTCGACGCTCTCATCGAACTTGGTCCCGGGCGTCTTCTCGAGGGTGGCGATGGCCTCTTCGACGGTGTACGCCTTCGCCCGGTCGATCAGCGCGACCGCCGCCTTGTATCGCTTCGCCAGTGCCGGCATCTTCGATCCTCTCTCGATGAACTCGGGCCTCGCCTTGTCGCTGGCGCCGGCGGTACCGCTGCCGGCGCCGAAGCGCCTCGGCTCGAACATCTACTCGGGCCTCGCCTTGTCGCTGGCGCCGGCGGTACCGCTGCCGGCGCCGAAGCGCCTCGGCTCGAACTACACGACTTCGATGCCCATGCTGCGGGCCGTGCCCTCGATGATTCGCATCGCGGCCTCAAGGGAATTGGCGGTGAGGTCCGGGAGCTTGGTCTGGGCGATCTCGCGGACCTGGGCCCGGGTCACTTTGCCGATCTTGTCCCGGTGCGGGACGGCCGAGGCCTTGGCGATCCCCGCCGCGCGCTTCAGGAGCACGGCCGCGGGGGGCGTCTTCACCACGAAGGAGAAGGACCGATCCTGGTAGATCGTCACCACCACAGGAAGAATCAGCCCTTCCTGGGACGCCGTTTGGGCGTTGAACCCCTTGCAGAACTCCATGATGTTCACGCCGTGCTGGCCCAGCGCCGGGCCCACGGGTGGGGCCGGATTCGCCTTGCCGGCCTGGATCTGGAGCTTGACGATCGCCTGGATTTTCTTCATCTAGAGACGGACTCCACTAGAGACGCTCCACCTGGTAGTACTCGATCTCAACGGGGGTCAGCCGGCCGAGAAGCCCGACCATCACCTTCAGCCGGCCGCGCTCCGGATTCACTTCCTCAATCGTCCCCGTGAAGTTGACGAACGGCCCCTCGCTCACCCGCACCTTGTCGCCCTTGGAGAAAACGTCCTTCGGCTTGGGCTTCTCCGCCCCCTCCTCCATCTGGCGGAGGATTTCCTCCACCTCTTCCGGGGGAAGCGGGACCGGCCTGGCCCCCGACCCCACGAACCCCGTCACCTTCGGGGTGCTGCGGACGAGGTGCCACGTCTCATCCGTCAGCTCCATCTCGACCAGGACATAGCCGGGATAGAATTTCTGGGAGGTGATCCGCTTCTGGCCCTTGCGGACCTCGACGACCTCCTCCACAGGCACCACCACCCGGGTGACCTGGTCCTGAAGGCCGAAGATCTTGGCCCGCTGCTCGATCGCCGCCGCGACCTTGTTCTCGAACCCCGAGTAGGTGTGCACGACGAACCACTGCTTGGTGCTGGTCTCGTTGGTCATTTCAGAATCACTCCCGCGATCCGGGCCAGCCCCAGGTCCGCCACCCAGAGAAAGACGGCGATAACGCCCGTGACGACCAGCACGACCGCCGTGGAGTTGACGATTATCGGCTGGCTCGGCCAGTTCACCTTGCCGAACTCGCCCTTGACCTCCCTCAAGAACTGCTGGATCCGCCTCAAATACTCCACGTCATCCTCGAAAATGGCAGGCGTGGAGGGATTCGAACCCCCATCCCCCGGATTTGGAGTCCGGTGCTCTAGCCGTTAGAGCTACACGCCTCCGAGCCTATTTCGATTCCTTGTGGTTCGTGTGCTTGCGGCACCACTTGCAGTACTTCTTCAGCTCCATGCGATCCGGATGGGTCCGCTTGTTCTTCGTCGTCGAGTAGTTCCGCCGCTG
>JBBTEL010000125.1:0-336 GCA_038042325.1 Candidatus Methylomirabilota bacterium | reverse complement strand
CGCGTGGGGCCCGGCCCTTCTCCGAGGCCTCCCCCAGAAATCCGTGGCGCAGGCAAAGCCTGCGCTCGAAACGCGGCTTCGCCCGTGCCGCTCGGCCGCTTCATCCCCGTCACTTCGTTTCCTTGTGGGGGGTGTGCTTGCGGCACCACTTGCAGTACTTCTTCAGCTCGAGCCGATCCGGGTGCGTCCGCCGGTTCTTCGTCGTCGAATAGTTGCGGCGGTCGCACTCCGTACACGCCAGGGTGATGATCTCTCTGGGCATACCCGCTTACTCGGAGATCTCGGCGACGACGCCGGCCCCCACCGTCCGGCCCCCCTCCCGGATCGCAAACCGCA
>JBBTEL010000124.1:0-1293 GCA_038042325.1 Candidatus Methylomirabilota bacterium | reverse complement strand
AAGCGGATCGCCGTCGAGCAGGCGCGAGAGCGAGTCCCGGAAGGGGAAGAGGCTGAAGATGCCCCCGGTATGGAGGAAGCAGACGCGGGAGCCGAACTCCCTGGGATCTCGGGCCAGATGGTCGAGGAAGCCCAGAAACGCCTTCCCGGTGTACACCGGATCCAGCACGATCCCCTCCTCCCGGGCCAGCTGGATCAGCGTGTCCAGCTCCTCCTTCCGGCTCGCTCCGCGACCCTTCCCCTGGTAGCCGTCCAGCAGGTGGACGGCCTTGGGGGGCTCCACCGCCAGGCCAAAGCGCTCGGCCGCCCGGGCGATCGTGGCTCCCACGTAGTTCCGCACCTGGGCCGCGGGATGAGCGATCGGAACTCCCACGACCTCGGCCGAGAGCCCGGCCAGCTGCCTGCCCATGAGCAGGCCCGCCTGGCTCCCGCCGCTGAACGCCGTGATCACGAGCGTGTCGAAGGCCGGCGCGCCGTGCCTCCACTGTCTCGCGATCTCGTGGGCGCACTCCAGGTAGCCGACGGCGCCGAGCTCGGTGGCCCCGCTCTCGGGAATGACATACGGGCGTCCACCCCGTTCCCGGACGGCGTCGCTCAGCCTGGCGAAGATGCCGTCGATCCGGGCGAACTCCTCGGGCGTGCAGTAGACGACGTCGGCGCCGAGGAGTTTGCCGAGCAAGAGGTTCCCGTCGTAACTGGCCGGCTTGTCGCCCTTGAGAACCAGGATGGCCCGAAGCCCGAGGCGCGCCGCCACCGCCGCGACCGCCCGGCAGCAGTTGGACTGGAGCGTCCCGCACGTGATGAGCGTGTCGGCCCCCTGGCTCAGCGCCTCGCCCACCAGGAACTCGAGCTTCCGCACCTTGTTGCCGCTCTCGAGGAGGCCGGTCAGGTCGTCCCGCTTGACGAAGATCTCGACCCCGAACCGGCGGGACAGCCGCTCCAGCGGGAGGATCGGCGTGGGCAGATTCGCCAGAGGGGTCCTGGGCAGTTGCCTCACGCTCATAGCGTCATCTTGTCAGCGGAGCAGGTCCCGGGGCAAGTCTTTTCGGGCTCGGCGCCCCGTCTTCCACGCCGCCTTCAGGGCCTCGAAGTCAGAAGCCGGTTGCCCCAGAAGACGCCGTATCGCCAGGGCATTCACCGCCGGGTAGTCGCGGTTGTTGTTGTTGAAGACGACGAAGACCCGCTTGGCCTTGGCCCCGAGGATCCGCGCATCCCCGACCAGCTCGCCCAGCTCCTCCTCCGAGTAGAGGTAGTCGTACTTCGCCTGCACCGAGGGCTCGTCGCCGTGAAGCTG
>JBBTEL010000123.1:0-13698 GCA_038042325.1 Candidatus Methylomirabilota bacterium | reverse complement strand
TGACGGTGATGCCGTCCTATTACGAGTCGTTCGGCATGGTGGCGCTGGAGGCCATGGCGTGCGGCAGGCCCGTCATCGCCTCGCAGGTAGGGGGCCTCACCACGACCGTCCAGGACGGCGTCACGGGATACCTGGTGCCCGAGGGAGATCCGCTGGTCCTGGCCGACCGGATCTCCGCGATCCTGCGTGACGCCGACCTTCGCGGCCGGCTCGGCCGGGAGGCCGCCCGACGGGCCGCCCAGTACCGGTGGCCGTGCGTCGCCGAGGCGGTCTGCCGGCTCTACGCCGAGTTTCGCCCCGCGGCCGGCCGGCATGTCGGCCTGGCCCGCTGCCGCTAGCCCATGGCTCTCCGCCGCGCGCTCGTGTTCCTGATCGACGGCTTCGATCCCGACTACATCCGCTCGTCCGACCTCCCCAACCTCACCCGTCTGGCGCGCGCCGGGGCGTTCACCCTGGACGGCCGCGGCGTGATGCCGAGTCTGACCAACGTCAACCACATCTCGCTCCTGACCGGGACGTTCCCCGGCCGCCACGGCCTGTGCGCCAACTTCTACTACGACCGGGCCACGGGCAAGGAAGTGTTCATGGATCAGGTGGCGTTCGTCCAGGAGCCGCTGCTCTTCGAGCGGGCCAAGGCGGCCGGCTGGTCCACGGCGCTCGTCACGGCCAAGGGAAAGCTCACCCGCCTCCTTCGACGCGACCTGGATCTCTGCGTCGATATGTCGAGCGCGCCGCCGGAGATCGCGAAGGCCGTGGGCCCGGCGCCGGATATCTTCTCGCTGGAGATCAACCTCTGGGTTCTGCGCATGGCCCGGGAAGTGGCGGCCCGCTGCGCCCCGCGATTCCTCTACGTGGCGACCACGGACTACCCCGAGCACAAGCTGCCGCCCGAGAGCCCCCAGATGCAGGCCCACCTCAAGGAGATGGACGCTCTCATCGGTGACATCGTGGCCTGTTTCGATCTCACGGATTCCGTCGTTGCGCTCACGGCGGACCACGGCATGAACGCCAAGACGCGCTCGGTCAGCCCGGTGCGCGTGCTGGCCGAGGCCGGTATCCCGGCACGGGGTGTTCCGCTCATCAAGGACGGTCTCTTCGCCCACCACCGGGACCTCGGAGGCTCGCTCTACCTGTTTCTGGAGCGCCCGGAGGCCCTTGCCGACGCCCTCAGCGCGCTCCGGGGCGCGCCCGGGCTCGACGTGGTCGTGCCGCGGACGGAGGCGGAGCGCTACCACCTGCCCCCGGAGCGGGTGGGAGACCTCTTCTGCTTCGGCCAGCGCGAGTGGGCGTTGGGAGTCTGGGGGGAGGGCCCCGCGGTCAGGGAGGAAACGGGGCTCCGCTCCCACGGCTCCGTGCACGAGCAGGTCATTCCAATGCTCTTGGCGGGGGCGGGAGTCCGGCCCGGCTCCGAGATCCGGAACGGGCGGATCGTGGACCTCGCGCCGACCCTCTGCCGCCTCCTCGGGTTCAAGGCGGGCGACTTCCAGGGCCGCGTGCTCGAAGAGATCCTGGGGTAGGGGGTGGGGATGCTCCTCGAGGTCAAAGACCTCACGACCTACTTTTTCATCGGCGCGGGCGTCGTGCGCGCCGTGGACGGGGTGTCCTACGACGTGAGGGAAGGGGAGACGGTCGCGCTCGTGGGCGAGTCGGGCTGCGGCAAGACCGTCAGCGCCCTCAGCGTGATGCGCCTCGTCGCCGCGCCCGCCGGCCGCATCGTCTCCGGCCAGGTCCTCTTCAAGGGCCGGGACCTCCTGGCCCTGGACGAGGAAGGGATGCGCCGGGTGCGCGGGAAGGAAATCGGGATGGTCTTCCAGGAGCCGATGACCTCCCTGAACCCGGTCCTGTCCATCGGCCGCCAGCTCACCGAGACCGTCGAGATCCACCTGGGAATGACGCCTGCCCAGGCGCGGGAGCGCGCCGTCGAGCTGCTCGGGCTCGTGGGCATCCCCGACCCGGCGCGCCGCCTCGCCCAGTACCCGCACCAGTTCAGCGGCGGGATGCGCCAGCGGATCATGGTCGCCATGGCGCTGTCGTGCAATCCGTCGCTGATCCTGGCCGACGAGCCCACCACCGCGCTCGACGTCACGATCCAGGCCCAGATCCTCGAGCTCATGAAGGATCTCTCCCGGCGCCTCGGCGTCGCGATGCTGATCATCACCCACAACCTGGGTGTCGTCGCCCGCTACGCCGATCGGGTCAACGTGATGTACGCGGGGAAGATCATCGAGCGGGGGACCGCCCGCGAGATCTACGCCAACCCCCACCACCCCTACACGCTCGGGCTCCTGCGCTCGGTGCCCCGCCTGGACGAGCCGCGGAAGTCCAAGCTCAATCCCATCGAGGGTCAGCCCCCGGATCTGATGCGGCTCCCGGAAGGGTGCGCGTTTTCGCCGCGCTGCCGCTACGCCGTTGATCGCTGCACGAGCGACGTCCCGCCGCTTCTCCCCGTGGGGGACGGCCACGACGCCGCCTGCTGGGTGGCCGACCGGCTGGGCCAGGAGGTGCGGGTGTGACCCCCTCCGAGCCGGTTCGAGCGCCGGCTTTGCCGGCGCAATCCTCGGGGGGAGGATTCGGAAGGGGGGCGGAGCCCCCCTCCGAGAATATTCTGGAAGTTCGGAACCTGGTCAAGTACTTCCCCGTCGGCGGTGGAGGGATCTTCGGGAAGACCGTCGGCTGGGTCCGGGCGGTGGACGGCGTGAGCTTTTCGATCCGGCGGGGAGAGACCCTGGGGCTGGTGGGGGAATCCGGGTGCGGGAAGACCACGACCGGGCGCTGTATCCTCCAGCTCGAGCGGCCCACGAGCGGGGAGGTGATCTTCGAGGGGCGGGACCTCACCCAGCTCTCCCCCGCCGAGTTCCGGCCCCTCCGGCGGAAGATCCAGGTGATCTTCCAGGACCCCTACAGCTCGCTCAACCCGCGGATGACGGTAGGCCAGATCATCGCCGAGCCCATGGCGGTGCACGGGATCGTCCCCGACCGGCAGGCGCGGAAGGGCCGGGTGCACGAGCTGCTCTCCCGCGTGGGGATCCTGCCGTCGCTGGCCGATCGCTACCCGCACGAGCTGTCCGGCGGGCAGCGCCAGCGCGTCGGGGTCGCGCGCGCCCTGGCCATGGAGCCGTCCCTCATCGTCTGCGATGAGCCGGTCTCGGCGCTCGACGTCTCGATCCAGGCGCAGATCATCAACCTCCTCGAGGATCTCCAGGCGGAGTTTCACCTCACCTATCTCTTCGTCGCCCACGACCTGTCCGTCGTGCGCCACATCTCGGACCGGGTCGCGGTCATGTACCTCGGGAAGATCGTGGAAGTCGCCGACCGCCAGGCGCTCTACGAGGATCCGCTCCACCCCTACACGAAGGCGCTCCTCTCCGCGGTGCCGATTCCTGATCCTGTCGTGGAGGCGTCCCGGGAGCGCACGGTCCTGAGGGGGGAGGTTCCCAGCGCGCTGAATCCGCCTTCCGGGTGCGTGTTCCACCCCCGCTGTCCCATCGCCATCGACGAGTGCAAGCGGGTGGTGCCGGAGCTGAGGGAGGTCAGGCCGGAGCACCGCGCCGCCTGCATCCGCGTATAATGACGTCCATGCTGCGTCGATCCATCAGCGCGGCGGCCCGGGTGCTCGAGCGGGACGAGCGGGTGTTCGCCGTGCTGCTTGCGGTCATCATGGTCGGCGGGCTGGCCACCCTCGGGCTGGCGCCGCTCCGGCCGCGATACCGGATCGACCTGTTCAACCTGGTCGTCTGGTTCGCCGCCTACAAGGCCGGGATCTTCGCCCTCGTCACCGTCAACCCGCGCGCGACCCGCTCGGTGTTCCTGGGGGCCCTCGGGGTGGACCTGCTGCTCGTGTTCGTGCTGCTCTGGCTCACGGGCGGCTACGACAGCGTCTACTACCTCCTCTTCTTCCCGCTGGTCGCCGTCAATGCCTACTACTTCGGCCCCTGGCTGGGCCTGGGGGCGGCGCTGATTGCGGGTGGGCTCTATGCCGCTTCGGCCATGCTCGCGCGGCCATGGACGGGATGGACTCCCGCGGTCATGCTGTCGGCGCTGGTGGGTCTGCCCGCGTTCGCCGTGGGGCACGTGGCAGTGCGCGAGCGGCGGGCGCGCGCCGAGGTGGAGCGCCTCAACACCGAGCTCAAGGAGACGCTGGGCCGCCTGGAGGCCACCCAGCAGGATCTTCTCGTGGCCGAGCGGATGGCGACGGTGGGCCGGGTGTCGCTGAAGGTCGCCCACGAGGTCCGGAACCCGATCAGCGCCATCGAGTTGAACGCCGAAATGCTTCAGGACATCGTCCGCGGCCATTCCGGCGCCGACATGGAGGAGGCCTCCGGCCTCGTCGGCGCCATCCGGGAACAGGTGAACGCCCTCGACGCGCTCACCGAGGAGTACCTGGCGTTCGCGCGCTTCCCTCGCCCCAACTTCGAGGAGGACTCGGTCAACGAGATGGTTGCCGGGGTGGCCGAGTTCGTCCGGCCGGTCGCGACGCGCCAGGGGATCTCGGTCAAGGTGGAGACCGATCCAACGGTCCCGACCATGGTGATCGACCGGACCCTCCTGCGCCAGGCCGTCCTGAACCTGGTCAAGAACGGGCTGGAGTCGCTCTCCCAGGGCGGCGTCCTGACCGTCGCGACCCGGCGGCTGCCCGCCGCCGTGGAGATCGACGTGACCGACACCGGGCCCGGAATCACCCCGAACGTCGCCGCGCGCCTGTTCGAGCCGTTCTTCACCACCAAGCCCCAGGGCACCGGGCTCGGCCTCTCCATCAGCCGGCAGATCGTCGAGGAGCACGGCGGCGAGCTCCGCTGGAGCAACGCTGCCGATGGGGGTGCGACGTTCACGATCCGCCTCGCCCTCAAGGACGACGACAATGGCTGAGGCCCCGACCCTCCTCGTCGCGGACGACGACCCCGCCGTGCGCGAAAGCCTCGAGCGTACGCTGAAGCGCGAGGGCTATCGGGTCGTGGTGGCTTCCGACGGCCAGGCCGGGCTCGCGCAGCTCCAGGCCGGAGGGGTGGACCTCGTGCTGGCCGACCTCAAGATGCCGGGGCTCAGCGGTCTGGAGCTCCTCAAGGCCGCGAAGAGCGTGGCGCCCGACGTGGACGTGATCATGCTGACGGCGTTCGGGACGGTGGAGGAAGCCGTCCAGGCGATGAAGGATGGCGCGTACGACTTCCTCACGAAGCCGTTCCAGCGGGCCCAGCTGATCCGCCTGATCCGCAAGGCGCTCGAGCGGCGCGCGCTCATCGCCGAGAACCGCGCGCTGCAGCAGCGGCTGGATGACCTCCTGCGCCAGGGGGCCGTCATCGGGACGAGCCCCGCCTTCCAGCGCATGATGATGCTGATCGAGCAGGTCGCGCCCAGCTCCGCCACGGTCCTCATTCAGGGCGAGAGCGGCGCGGGCAAGGAGCTGGCCGCCCGGGCCATCCACGAGCGCTCGGCGCGGCGCGCGGGGCCCTTCGTCGCCGTCAACTGCGCGGCCCTCCCGCAGACCCTGCTGGAGTCCGAGCTGTTCGGCTACGAAAAGGGCGCGTTCACCGGCGCCGCGGGGCGGAAGGAAGGACGCTTCGAGCTGGCCGACGGCGGCACGCTGTTCCTCGACGAGGTGGCGGACCTGTCTCCGGTGACCCAGCCGAAGATCCTCCGGGTACTGCAGGAGGGCGAGTTCGAGCGCGTGGGAGGCACGAAGACGCTTCGCGTCGACGTGAGGATCGTGACGGCCACCAACCAGGACCTGGCCCAGCTGATCCGCGAGAAGCGCTTCCGCGAGGACCTCTACTACCGCCTCAACGTGATCACCATCACCGTGCCGCCGCTCCGCGAGCGCCGGGAGGACATTCCGCTCCTCGCCCACCACTTCCTCCGGGTCTACGCGGCCAAGAACAACCGCAGGCTGGACACCTTCAACGATGAGGCCCTGGCGCGGCTCGAGGCCTACGCCTGGCCCGGCAATGTTCGGGAGCTTGAGAACGCAGTGGAGCGCGCGGTAGTGCTGGCACGAGGGAACGTCATCCAGGTGAGCGACCTCCCCACCAGCGTGCTCGAGGGGACCGCCGAGCGCGTGGTGGCTATCCCGATCGGCACGCCGCTCGCGGAGGTCGAGCAGCGGTTCCTGGAGGCCACGCTGCGCCACACGAAGGGGAACCGGACGCTGGCAGCCAAGCTCCTCGGCATCGACCCCAAGACCGTCTTCCGGAAGCTCAAGCAAGCCGGGCCGGAAGAGGCCGGCCCGGAGGACGACGAATCAACCGTGCCTTGACAGTCCGGCGGGGGTCCGATACGCTAGCCCCGAGTCTGGAACCTTCGCGTTCTATCGGCCGTTTACAGGCAACAGGGCCCCGATTGAATGATCTCGAGGAGGTGCCACATGACCCACCGGTCCAGCGGGACCTATTGGATCCTGGCCGCGTGCCTGCTGATTTCTCTGGCTCTCGTAACGGCGCTGACCTCCCCGGCGGTGGCCCAGGACAAGCCCCGCTACGGAGGCGAGCTGATCTTCCCCGTCCCCTCCGAGCCCCCGTCCTATGACGGGCACCGGGAGGAGACCTTCGGCCTGATCCACCCGTTCGCGCCGTTCTACAACACCCTGCTCCGCGTGGCCCCGACGGACCCCACCGGCACCAAGCCGCACCCGGACCTGGCCGAGAGCTGGACGATCTCGAAGGACGGCCTCACCTACACCTTCAAGCTGCGCAGGGGGGTCAAGTTCCACGACGGGAGCGAGCTGACCTCCAAGGACGTGAAGGCCACCTACGACAAGATCATCTTCCCGCCGGCGGGGGTGGGCTCCACCCGCAAGGAGCAGTACGCGGTGGTCGAGGTGGTGGAGGCGCCCGACCCCTCCACGGTGAGGTTCCGGCTGAAGTGGCCCTCGGCCGCCTTCCTGGCCTCGCTCTCCTCGCCATGGAACTTCATCTACAAGGCGGACCTCCTCGCCAAGGACATCCACTGGTTCGAGAAGAACGTGATGGGCACCGGCCCCTTCATCTTCGTGGAGCACGTCAAGGGCTCGCACGTGGTCGGAAAGAAGAACCCGAACTACTGGGACAAGGGCAAACCCTACCTGGACGGCTTCCGGGCGCTCTTTGTCAAGGACACAGCTGCCCAGGTCGCGATGATCCGCGGCGGTCGGGCGCACATCCAGTTCAGGAGCTTCACCTCAGCCCACCGCGACAGCCTCGTGGCGATCCTGAAAGACAAGATCACGGTCCAGGAGAGCCCCTGGGACTGCATCCTCCTGGTGGCCATGAACCACGACAAGAAGCCCTTCGACGACAAGCGCGTCCGCCGCGCCCTGACTCTGGCGATCGACCGGTACGCGGGCTCCCAGGCGCTCCCGAAGATCGCCATCGTCAAGGAGGTGGCGGGAGTGGTGGTGCCCGGGACGCCCTACGCCACGCCGCCCGACGAGCTGGCCAAGCTGGCCGGCTACTGGAAGGACATCAACGCCTCCCGCGCCGAGGCGAAACGGCTCCTCAGGGAGGCGGGGGTCCCCGACGGGTTCTCCTTCACCTTCAAGAACCGCGGGATCCCCATGCCCTACGAGCCGCTGGCTGTCTGGATGATTGACCAGTGGCGGCAGATCGGGCTCAACGTGAAGCAGGAAGTGATCGAGGCCGCGGCCTACTTTGCCTCGCTCCGCAAGGGCGAGCACGAAGTCGCCATGGACTTCCAGTGCGGGTACATCGTCGAGCCCGACCTGGACCTCTACAAGTTCGTCTCCGTGGACAAGAACCCCGCCAACTACAGCCGGTACAAGGATTCCGTCCTGGACGCCCTCTACCTGAAGCAGAGCCGGGCGGTGGACCTGGAGGAGCGGAAGAAGTACATCCGCGCCTTCGAGAAGCGGCTCCTCGACGAGGAGGCCCACTACATGATGACGCTCCAGTGGCACCGCATCGTGCCCCACTCGAGCAAGGTCAAGGGCTGGCAGGTCACGCCCAGCCACTACCTGAACAACACGCTCGACGCGGTCTGGCTCACCGAGTAGCCTTGGTCGGGGGAGAGAGGGGGGACCCTCTCTCCCCCGCGCCTGTATGGGGAAGTACATCCTGAAGCGCTTCTTCCTGATGTTTCCCACGCTCCTGGGCGTGGCGGTCCTGACCTTCTTCCTGCTCCGGATCGTCCCGGGGGACGTCGTGGAGGCGCGGTACGCGGGCGGCCAGGGGCAGTTCGTGGACCAGAAGCTCATGGCCATGGAGCGGGCCAAGCTGGGCCTGGATCAGCCCCTCTGGAAGCAGTTCGTGGATTGGATGTGGGGGCTTGCCCGCCTCGATCTGGGGCTCTCCATGTGGACCGGCGCCCCCATCACGCAGGAGATCAAGCTCCGCTTCGCGCTCTCGCTCCAGGTCGCCATCATGGCGAGCATCGTGGCCACGCTCCTCGCCATCCCGCTGGGCATCGTCGCGGCCCTCAAGCAGGACACGTGGGTGGACTACGCGGTCCGCGTCTTCTCCATCGCCGGGCTGGCGACGCCGTCCTTCTGGCTCGGGATCCTGATGATCCTGGGCTTCCTGATCATCTTCAGGTGGCTGCCGCCCATGGTCTACACGCCGTTCTGGGTAGACCCCTGGCAGAACCTCGCGCAGCTCATCTGGCCCGCCCTGGCGGTGGGGTACCGCTACTCGGCAGTGGCCACGCGCATGACCCGCTCGGCGATGCTCGAGGTGCTCAGGGAGGACTACATCCGCACGGCCCGGGCCAAGGGGCTCTGGACGAAGCTCATCCTCACCCGCCACGCCCTCAAGAACGCCATGCTCCCCGTAGTGACCGTCATCGGCCTCGAGTTCGCGTTCCTCCTGGGCGGCTTGGTCGTGACGGAGCAGGTCTTCAACCTGAACGGGCTCGGGCTGCTCTTCGTGGAGGCCATCGCTCGGCGCGATTACACGTTGACCCAGGCCCTGGTGCTCCTGGTCTCGTCGGCCTTCATCGTCGTGAACTTCCTCATGGACGTCATGTACGCGTGGCTCGACCCGCGAATCCGTTACCGCTGATGGCCATCAACACCCCTCCCATCGATGCTGTCGCCGAGGCGCTCCCGGCGCCCCATCGGGGCTGGGCGGCGGTGGCCCGCGACTTCGCCCGCCGGCGGCCCCTGGGCGCCGCGGGCGCCGTCGTGGTGGCGCTGATGATCGCAGCGGCGCTCACGGCCACGCTGATCGCGCCCTACGATCCGCTGGGGGTGGACTTCGGGGCCATGATGGCGCCGCCGTCGGCCACGCACTGGCTGGGGACCGACGCCTTCGGCCGTGACGTGCTCTCCCGCCTGCTTTACGGATCGCGCACGGCGCTCCTGGTCGGATTCGGCGCGGCCTTCTTCGGGGCCACGGCCGGCGTCATCCTGGGCGTGGGAAGCGCGTACTTCGGCGGGCGCGTGGACCTCTACCTCCAACGCCTCATGGACATCTTCATCTCCTTCCCGCTGATCATCCTGGCGCTGGCCATGGTCGCGATCCTGGGCAACAACCTCCCCAACCTCATCACCGCGATCACGATCCCCATGATCCCCCGCTGCGCGCTGGTGATCCGATCGAGTGCCCTGGCCATCCGCGAGATGCCCTACGTGGACGCCGCCCGCGCCGCCGGCTTCGGCCATGCGCGGATCATCCTCCGTCACATGCTCCCCAACGTCATGGCGCCGTACCTCATCATGCTTAGCGCCTTCCTGGGCCAGGCGATCCTGCTGGAGGCGTCGCTCTCGTTCCTGGGGCTGGGCGTCCAGGAGCCCATCGCCGCCTGGGGGTTGATGTTGCGCGGCGCCGCCGTGGACTTCGCCGAAACCGCCCCGTGGATGGCGATCTTCCCGGGCCTGGCGATCAGCCTGTCGGTCTTCGCCTTCAACCTGTTCGGCGACTCCCTCCGGGACGCCCTGGACCCCAAGCTTCGGACCCTGTGAAAGCTCGGAGGGGGGCTCCGCCCCCCTTCCGAATCCTGTGCGGGCACCCGCCCCCTGCGGGCGGGTCGTGGCGAAGCCCGCGCTCGAACTCGGAGGAGGGCTCAAACGCTTGACACATAACGCGGCTTCGGGTAAAAATAGTCTGGTTCGCGAGGCACTTGGAGCGAAATCTCACCGGGTGACCGGTTAGCGACGGGAGGCAGGAATGGCGTATATCATCGCCGAGCCATGCATCAACGTGAAGGACCTGGCCTGCGTGGAAGTCTGCCCGGTGGACTGCATCTACGAAGGCCCGGAGATGCTCTATATCCACCCCGACGAATGCATCGACTGCGGCGCCTGCGAGCCGGTCTGCCCGGTGAAGGCGATCTTCGTCGAGGACGAGACTCCGGATAAGTGGAAGAACTTCATCGACCTGAACAAACAGTTCTTCAAGGACAATCCGGGCGTCAAGCCCGCGACCAAAAAGTAACTGCACAGGCTTCCGTGCAGTGCGGGCCGCAGGTAGCACACCTGTTCGTGCAGATGTGATTCGCCTCCGCTTCCAAGGTCTTGAATTCGCGGCTCCCCCTCGCTGGCATCGCACTTGCCCCTTCCCTCCGGCATGGAGGAGTGGGCCCCGCTCGGGTTCCGCGGCGCCGTGGAGGAGTTCAAGCGGCGCCTGATCGAAACCGCCCTCCGGCAGGCGGGCGGGAACCGCACCCATGCCGCGCGGGGCCTGGGCCTTCAGCGCACGTACCTCCTCCGGCTGATCCGCGACCTTGGCGTGTCGGCTCCCCCGCCGGCCTCCTTCGCGGGGGTGCCCCGCCGTCCAGTCGTCCCCGCGGCGCCGTTGCCGATCGGCGCGCCCCTGAACGGCTCGTGTCCACTCGCCCCGGCGAAAAGCGTTGACACCTCCCGAACTCCCGGAGTGAAATAGAGCGGATCTCAATCCCCCCGGGAGTCAGCCGTTGCCGGATGTCTGGATCGCCGGGGCGGGGATGACCCGCTTCGGCAAGCGTCAGGAAAGCCTGCCGGATCTCGTGGCCGAGGCCGCCCGCTCCGCGCTGAGCGCTGCTCGGCTCGAGGCGCCGGACGCCATTGTCGTCGCCGCCATGAACCCCGAGGAGTTCATCGGCGAGGGCAACTTCGCCTCTCGGATCGCGACGCACTTGGGGTTCGCCCACGTGCCGGCGCTTCGGGTCGAGACGGCCACGTCCTCCGGAGCGGCCGCCGTCTACACGGGGTTTGCGACCGTCGCCGCAGGCCTCTCCCGGTCGGTGCTGGTGGTCGGCGGCGAGAAAATGACCCACCTGCCGACGCCCCGCGTCTCGGAGCTGATCGGGCGCTCCATCGATCCCCACGAGCGCTCCTACGGCGCGACCATGCCGGCCCTGGCGGGCCTGATCACGCGGGCCCTGATGGCCAAGACGGGCGTGACCCTCAAGGAGATCTCCCAGGTCGCGGTGAAAAATCACGCCAACGGGGCCCGGAATCCGTACGCCCATTTCCAGGAGCCTGTGAGCCTGGACGCCGTGCTGGAGAGCCGGATGGTGGCCGATCCGCTCAGGCTCTACCACTGCTGCCCGATCTCCGATGGGGCCGCGGCGCTCGTTCTCACCGCCGAGCCGGCCCCGGTCAGGATCGCGGGGATCGGCCAGGGGGCCGACACGCTGGCGGTGCGGTACCGGGAGAGCCTCGTGAGTTTCAGGGCCACCCAGGCGGCGGCCAAGGCCGCCTACCGGATGGCGGGCTTCGGCCCCGAGCGCGTGGAGGTGGCCGAGGTTCACGACGCCTTCGCGCCCTTCGAGCTGATCGCGCTGGAGGATCTGGGGCTGGTGCCCTCCGGCAAGGCCGGCCGCGCCACGCTGGCCGGCGAGACGGCGCTCGACGGGCGGCTCCCCATCAACCCGTCGGGCGGGCTCAAGGCCCGTGGGCACCCGCTGGCTGGGACGGGAATCGCCCAGATCGTGGAGGTGTTCTGGCAGTTGCTGGGGGAGGCTCACGGCCGCCAGGTGGCGGCGCGGGTGGGTCTCGCCCACTCGATCGGTGGCCTCGCCACCAACAACTGGGTCACCGTGCTGGAGCGCACCCGATGACGAAGCCCCCCTCCGAAGCGATCCCGGCCTCCCGTTGCACCCGGTGCGGACGCGTGGTGGCGCCCCCCGCCCCCTACTGTCCGGACCATCCGGTCGGGATGGAGCCCCTGTCGATCGAGGGCTACGGGGAGGTGGTGTCCTTCACCACGCTCCACTCGCCGCCCGAGGGCTTCTCCTCGCCGCTCCATCTGGCGCTCGTGGCGCTCGACGGCGGGGCCCGCCTCTTCTGCCACGGCGCGGAGACCAAGGGGATCCGCGTGGGCAGCCGGGTGGCGGTGGAACAGGTGGACCAGGTCTACTACTTCTCCCACCTGGGCGTGATGGACCGGGCGCGCCTCTTCTGGCGCCGCGCGGGCGACCTGGAGGAGACCGTGGCGGCCATCGTAAAGAGCGCGGTCAAGCGGGTCTGGAGGCGCGGCGGTGGCGAAAAGGTCTAGCGCCCGTCCCCCGCTCGCCGGGGTGCGCGTCGTCGATCTCACGCGGGTGCTGGCGGGCCCCTTCTGCTCGATGATGCTCGGCGACATGGGCGCTGAGGTCATCAAGGTGGAGGAGCCGGGAAAGGGCGACGACACCCGGACGTGGCCGCCGTTTTCCGGGGGCGAGTCCACGTACTTCATGTCGGTCAACCGGAGCAAGAAGAGCCTCACCCTCAACCTGAAGGCCCCCGAGGGGCAGCGGATCGTCCGGCGGCTCATCCGGCGCTCGGACGTCCTCCTGGAAAACTTCCGCCCCGGAACGATGGCGCGGCTGGGCCTGGGCTACGAGACGTTGAAGCGGTCGAACCCGCGGCTCGTGTACTGCGCGATCTCGGGCTTCGGCGAATCCGGGCCCGAGGCCGGCCGCCCGGGGTACGACCTGATCGTGCAGGGAGAGTCGGGGCTGATGGACCTCACGGGGTTTCCCGACGGTCCCCCGGTGAAGGTTGGCACCTCCATCGCTGACCTGGTGGCGGGCATCGAGGCCTGCCACGGGGTCGTGCTGGCCCTCTACGCCCGCCAGCGGACGGGGAAGGGCCAGAAGGTGGAGGTGGCCATGCTGGACGTCATGGCGTCCCTCCTGACGTATCAGGCCGGGATCTACTTCGCCACCGGCCAGCGCCCCGCCCGCCGGGGCAACCAGCACCCGTCCATCGTGCCCTATGAGGTCTTCAAGGCCGCCGACGCCTACCTGACCGTGGGGGTCGCCAACAACTCCCTCTGGGAGCGATTGTGCCAGGCGCTGGACCGGCCGGACCTGGCGAGGGACGGCCGCTTCGACGGCGAGGCGAAGCGCGTCGAGGCGCGGCAGACGCTGATCCCGCTTCTGAACGGGATCTTCGCCACCCGCCGGGCCGAGGAGTGGCTCGCGCGATTCGATAAGGCCGGGGTCCCCGCGGGGAGAATCAAGAGCGTGGCGGAGGTCTGCGAGAGCCCTCACCTCCTGGAGCGCGGCATGATCGTGTCCCTGCCTCATCCCAAGGCCGAGAACGTGAAGGTATTCGGCGTACCGATCCGCCTCCAGGCGACGCCCGGACGCGTCAGCGCGCCCCCACCGCTCCTGGGCCAGCACACGGATGAGATCCTGACGCGCGTGGCCGGGCTGAGCCGGGGTGAGGTGGCCCGGCTCCGCGCCCGAGGCATCTGCTAGTGCGCATTATTCGCGACATGCGACGGCACGATCTGGCGGGTGGCGCAGGGTGCGGTCCCCGCGGGGCCGCGCGCAGTGGGCCCCCCTCGGCCCGTCCGCCGCGCGCAGCGC
>JBBTEL010000122.1:0-3875 GCA_038042325.1 Candidatus Methylomirabilota bacterium | reverse complement strand
AATAAATCCGCTTTTTCATGGCGGACAGGTTGCGGCGGGGGTCACGCCTGCTTCAGTTTCTGCAGGCGGCGGCCGGCCTCGTGGAGCATGTCGTCGGTCTTCGGAAAGCAGAAGCGGATCTTGGTCTTCCCCAGCTCCGGGTGGGCGTAGAAGGAGGAGCCGGGCACCGTCGTGACCCCCACTTCCTTCACCAGGTACATGGCGAAGGCGGTGTCGTCGGCGCAGTTGAAGCGCCGGAGGAAGTGGGCGGCGTCGGTGAGGATGTAGTAGGCGCCACGGGGCTTGTAGGCGACGAAGCCGGCGGCTTCGATGAGCCCCAGGAGCAGGTCCCGCTTGGCCTGATACATCTCGCGGAGCCAGGCGTAGTAGGAGTCGGGAAGCGTGAGCGCCGTCACCGCCGCCTCCTGGAGCGGATGAGGGGCGCCCACGGTGACGAAATCGTGGGCCCGGCGGATGCCGAGGGAGATCTCGGGCGACGCCACGGCGTAGCCGACCCGCCAGCCGGTGACGGAGTAGGACTTGGAGATCCCAGAGATGGTGACCGTGCGCTCGGCCATGCCCGGGAGCGTGGCGATGGGCG
Source organism: Candidatus Methylomirabilota bacterium (assembly GCA_038042325.1). Taxonomy (GTDB): domain Bacteria; phylum Methylomirabilota; class Methylomirabilia; order Rokubacteriales; family CSP1-6; genus CSP1-6. The sequence goes on along the minus strand of JBBTEL010000122.1, from coordinate 3,295 downwards.
TGTGAGTCTGGCCGTCAAAGATGATGTGCTCGTAGATCTCATCGGTGATCGCCAGGAGGTCGTGCTTGAGGCAGAGGTCGGCGATCAGCTGGAGCTCTCGGCGGGTGAAGACCTTTCCGGTGGGATTGTTCGGGCTGTTGAAGATGATGGCGCGGGTGCGCGGGCCGACAGCCTTGGCCAGGCGGTCGGGGTCGAAGGAGAAGTCGGGGGGCTCCAGCGGGACGAAGACGGGCTCCGCTCCCGAGATGATACAGCCCGGGCCGTAGTTCTCGTAGAAGGGCTCGAAGATGATCACCTGGTCGCCGGGGTTCAGGACGGCAAGCAGCGTGGAGAGCATGGTCTCGGTGGAGCCGCAGCAGACCGTGACGTTGCGGTCCGGGTCTACCTCCACGCCGTAGAACTTCCGGTACTTGTCGGCGATCGCCTTCCTGAGCCGCGGCGTCCCCCAGGTGATCGCGTACTGGTGGAAGTCCCCGTCGATGGCGCGGTGGGCGGCCTCCAGGAGCTCTTTGGGAGGGGGGAAGTTGGGCATCCCCTGGGCGAGGTTGACGCCCCCGTACTGGTTGTTGACCCGGGTCATCTCCCGGATCACCGATTCGGTGAATCCCTGGACCCGCTTGGAAATCATGGAGGGAGGGCTGGAGGTTACTTCTTGGAGCGGATCACCACCCCGGTGATCTCTTTCTCATGAACCCGGATCGTGATCTCCTCCGTCCGGCCGGTCTGGGTGGGGAGCGTCGCGACGCCGCCTCCGCCCGGAGTTCCCGAGGTCCCGATGGGCTGCTGGGCACCGGCGGCCGGCCGCTGGACCTTCTGCTCGGTCACCCGATTCTCGACGACGATCACGACGCCCGTGGCCCCGATCTTGGCGGCCTCCTCCTTCAACGAGGCCTCCACCTGGTCCATCGGGACGGTGGCAGGGACCCGGGCCCGCACCTCCCCGATCACTTCGTAGTCGGCCGCGGGAGGACTCCTGTAAATGGTGACGGCCTTGGCCTCGGTGGCCAGATAGTTGAACTTGGGATCCCGGACGACGGTCGAAGTGACCAGCGGGGCCGCGCAGCCCGCGGCGAGCACGACCGCCAGCCCTGTAGCAAGCGCGACACGGAAGTGGTTAGTTGGCACGGCACTACGGGACGATGACGTCCCGCTCCACAGGATCCACCTTGACTCCCTTGCCCTTGAGCCAGGCGATGCCGCGCTCGAGGGTCTCCTCCTTGGCCTCGAGCTCCAGGATCACCCAGCCGTGGTCGGCCGTGACGTCCGCCCGCCGGATGTTGGTGACGATGTCGAAGTCCTTCACCAAGTGGTAGATGACGGGCTCCTGGATCCGCTCGGGCGGGAAGGTCAATCGGACCCGTATTCGGGCCATAGGGGATGCTTAGCCTCCGGCGATCGCGGGCACGATGGACACCTGATCGCCTTCCTTCAGCGACGTCTTCTTCCCCTGGAGGAAGCGGATGTCCTCCTCGTTGACGTAGATATTGATGAACCGGCGGACCTCACCGCCCTCCTCCACCAGCCGCTCGCGGAGGCCGGGGTACTGTCGCTCGAGGTCCTCGATCAGGTCCGCGACGGTGCCGCCCTTCGCCTGCACCTCTCCCGCGCCCTTGGTGACCGCCCTGAGGGGAGTGGGGATCCGGACCAGAACTGGCATCGTCTCCTCTCCTCTATGACCGCGCTTGAGACTTCAGCTCCGCCAGCGCCCGGTCGAACGCCGAGAGCAACGGGCGGATCGTGACGTGGGTCTCCAGCCGCTCGTGGAGCACGTCCGGCGTCTTGAGCCCATTGCCGGTGATGCAGAGCACGATGGACTCGTCCCGCGGGATCACGCCCGTCTCGATCAGTTTCTTCGTCACGGCCACGGTGACGCCCCCCGCGGTCTCGGTGAAGATCCCCTCCGTCCGGGCCAGCAGCAGCATTCCCTCGACGATCTCCTCGTCGGTGGCGTGCTCGCCGTAACCGCCGGAGTCCTTGACGACCCGGTAGGCGTAGTAGCCGTCGGCCGGGTTGCCGATGGCGAGCGACTTGGCGATGGTGTTGGGCCTGACCGGGGTCAGGACGTCGGTGTCGTTCTTCACCATGGTGACGATCGGGCCGCACCCCGCGGCCTGGGCGGCGTACATCTTGGTGGCTGAACGCTCGATCAAGCCAAGCGACGCGAACTCACGGATCGCCTTCCAGATCTTCGTGATCAGCGACCCGCCGGCGCACGGCACCACGATGTGCGCCGGCGCCCGCCAGCCGAGCTGCTCCAGGATCTCGTAGCCGTAGGTCTTGGAGCCTTCCGAGTAGTACGGCCGGATGTTGATGTTGACGAAGGCCCAGCGGTACTTGTCCGAGACCTCGGAGCAGAGGCGGTTGACCTCGTCGTAGGTCCCCTCCACCGCCACCAGCGTCGGCTGGTACACGAGCGTCGCGACGATCTTCCCCTGCTCGAGATCCGCCGGGATGAAGATATAGCTCTTCAGGCGCGCCTCGGCGGCGTGGGCCGCGACGGAGTTGGCCAGGTTTCCGGTAGAGGCGCAGGCGATCGTGTCGAAGCCGAACTCCTTGGCCCTGGTCACCGCCACTGCGACGACCCGGTCCTTGAAAGACCAGGTGGGGTGGCAGACCGAGTCGTTCTTGATCCAGAGCTCGCGCACCCCCAGCTCCTCGGCGAGGTTCTGGGAGCGGATGAGCGGCGTGAAGCCGACGTGATGGCCGACGGCAACGTCGCCCTCGATCGGGAGAAGCTCCCGGTAGCGCCAGATGCTGGGAGGACCGGCGGCGATGGACTGGCGGGTGATGACCCCCTTCAAGGCGTCGTAATCGTAATCCACCTCGACGGGGCCGAAACAGAACTCGCAGATGTGGACGGGAGAGGACGGGTACCTGCGCCCGCACTCCCTGCACTTCAGGCCTTTCAGCTTCGTCATGGGCCGCTCCATCGGTAGGGGATTTGAGCCCCGGTTAGTGCCGCACCGACAAGCAATTTCCATTACTTAACACTCGTTTTCGAAGAAAGTCAATCCCGATTGACGTATCATAGCGTGCCGTGACCGGCGCGCCGCTGCCCTTTCTCCTCCTCGTCGGCTTCAGTCTGGCCTTCGCCGCGGCGGCTCTCGTCTACCTCGGGGCCCTCATCTATTACGGAGCGCTCGGGCTGTTGTCGCCGATTACGGTCTATCAGGTGCTGCTGTGGATCATCTATCTCCTCCCCGGCGTGACCGCCTTCTGGCTCCTGGCGCGGATTCTCCCCAACCCCTGGCTGGCGCTGCCGGGGGCGTTCGTGACCCTGACGCTTTCCGCCGGG
>JBBTEL010000121.1:0-6179 GCA_038042325.1 Candidatus Methylomirabilota bacterium | reverse complement strand
GCGCGGGCTGTAGAGGCCCGGGAAGTGGCGGCGCGAGAGGGGCCCCAGCGCCTACCTCCCCCACCGGACGAAGCGGCCGATGGCCTGGCGGAGGCGCGGGTCGAGCGCGTCCCGGATCCCCTCGCCCAGCAGGTTGTAGCAGAGCACGGTGACCAGGATCGCCAGGCCCGGGTAGAGCGAGAGCCACCACGCGATCTCGATGTAGCCCTGGCCGTCGTTCAAAATGTTCCCCCACGTGGCGTACGGGGGCTGGACGCCGAGGCCAAGGAAGGAGAGGCCCGATTCGGTGAGGATGGCGGCGGGGATCCCGAGCGTCATGGCCACGAGCACGGGGGGCATCGCGTTGGGAAGAATGTGCCGCCAGATGATCCGGAACGCGCTGGCCCCGATGGACTGCGACCAGATCACGAACTCGCGCTCCTTGAGGGACAGAAATTCGGCGCGGACCAGGCGGGCGACTCCCATCCACCCGGTGAACCCGATCACCGCCATGATGGTCCAGATCGACGGCTGGAGAAAGGCCAGGACGGCGAGCAGGAGAAAGAAGCGGGGGAAGACGAGCATCAGGTCCACGAGGCGCATGATCACGCCGTCCACGACCCCGCCGTGGTAGCCGGACAGCGACCCCAGCAGCACGCCGATGATCGTCGCGATGCCCACCGAGACGAAGCCGACGGCCAGCGACACCCGCGCGCCGTAGAGGATGCGCGACAGGACGTCCCGGCCGATCTGGTCCGTGCCGAGCAGGTGCACACGGGAGGGGGGCTGGAGGATCTTCTTCACGTCGGGCTGGATGCGATAGGGATCGTAGGGGGCCAGAACCGGCGCGAATACCGCCATGAGCACCAGCAGCGCCACGACCACTCCGCCCACGCAGGCGAGCTGGTTGCGGGAGAACGTCCGCCAGAACAGCCGGATCTCGCCGCGGGCGCGCGGGGGCATCGCGTCACCGCCTCACGCGGCGGCCGACCCGGATGCGGGGGTCCACCAGCCCGTAGGAGATGTCGGCGAGGAGGTTGGCAACGAGCGTGAGGGTGGACACGATGACCAGGTTCCCCATGATCACCGGGTAGTCGCGAGAAAAGACCGCCTGCACCATCAGCTGCCCCATTCCCGGAATGGCGAAGATCCACTCGACGATGACGCTGCCTCCGATCAGCCCCGGCAGCGACAGGCCCAGGATCGTCACCACCGGGAGGAGCGCGTTCCTGAGCGCGTGCTTGCCGATCACGGCCTGCTCCGAAAGTCCCTTGGCGCGCGCCGTCTGGACGTACTCCTGCCTGACCACTTCGAGCATGCTCTGCCTCATGTAGCGGGAGAACCCGGCGAGCCCGCCGAACGTGGCCACCGTGATCGGCAGGATCAGGTGGGCGGCGAAGTCCCGCTGCTGCTTCCAGAAGGACAGGTACTCCCAGTTGAAGTCGCGGAGGCCGGAGATGGGCAGCCAGCCGAGCTGGATGCCGAACAGGATCTGCAGCAGGACGGCGAGCCAGAAGTCCGGGGTGGCGAACCCCACGAAGACGAACACGGTGGTGACCTTGTCAAAGACCGAGTACTGGCGGGTCGCCGAGAGGACCCCGATCGGCACCGCCAGCGCCAGGATGATCAGCATCTCGATGATGTTCAGGAAAAGGGTGATGGGCAGGCGCTCGCCGATCTTCTGGAGGACCGGCTTGCCGTCAGGGGCGAAGGAGCGGCCGAAGTCGAGCACCGCGATCCGCTTGAGCCACCTCCAGTACTGGATGTGGAGCGGCTGGTCCAGGCCGAATTCCACCTGGAGCGCCTTGATGATGTTCGGATCTATCCTGCCGAGGTCGGGGTTGATCAGGAAATCAAACGGCCCGCCCGGGGCGAGCTGGATCACGAAGAACGAGATGAAGGTGATGCCGATCAGGAGCGGGACGGCCAGCGCAAGCCGGCGGAGCGCGTAGAGGAGCATCTAGAAGACTCGGAGGGCGGCCACCCAGGCCTCCCCACGCCTTTGGCGTGGATGCCCGGGTCCCCGCCCCTTCCGAACCTCCCCCAAGGGTTGCGCGGGCATAGCCCGCGCTCGAAGTGCGCTCCCGTCCGCTCGACATGACGAAGCGCGCGCACAGGTCAGGGAGTGCATGAGGGCATTCGCGGGTCTTCTAGCCGGAGGTGTACCGCTGCCGCTCTTTCGGGACGTACCACTTGTTGAAGTTGTAGATGATCCCGTTCGGCGACGGCTCGATTCCGTGCACGCGCGAGGCCACGACCGGCAGGGCGTCCCGGAAATAGAGGAAGATGATGGGCTGGTCCTCCGCCAGGATCTCCTGGAACCGCTCGTAGTATTTTTTCCGCTCCTCACGCGCGCAGAAGGCGCGGCCTTGCTCCAGCATCCGGTCCGCCTCCGGGTTCGCGTAGGAGATATGGTTCAGCTCGTCGGGCCCGGTCTTGGAGGAATGCCACACGTCGAACTGGTCCGGATCGAGGCCGATCCCCCAGCCGAGGATAATCGCCTCGTAGCGCCGCTTCCTGATGAACTCCTTGATGAACGAAGCCCACTCCAGCGTGCGGATCTCCGCCGCCACCCCGATCTCCCGGAGCCGCTGCTGGATGATCTCGGCGATCTTCTTCCGCTCCTCGTTCCCCTGGTTGGTCAGGATCGTGAAGGCGAACGGCTGGCCGCCCCTGTCCACGACCCCGTCGCCGTCGGTGTCTTTCCACCCCGCCTCGGCGAGCAGATGCTTGGCTCGGGCCGGGTTATACGGGTATCGCGCCACGTTGGGGTTGTAGGCCCAGGTCCCGGGCTTGTAGGGCCCTGTGGCCTCCCGGCCCTTCCCGAGGATGACCCCGTCGATCAGCTCCTGCTTGTTGATCGCGTGGGCGAAGGCCTGCCGGACACGGCGGTCGGCGAAGCGAGGGTCCTTGAGGTTGAACCCGAAGTAGGTGTAGACGTTGGCCGGGTACTCGTACTTGTGGAAGGCCTTGCGGAACGCGGGGTAGTTGGTCTGTCGCACGAACTGAATCGCGGTGAGACTGCCGACATAGTCCACGCCCCTGGCCTTCAGCTCGAGGAAGATCGTGGACTGGCTGGGGATGATCCGGTACACGATCCGCGAGAGGTACGGCCGGCCCTCGAAGTAATCCGGGTTGGCCACCAGGACGACCTTCTCCCCGCTCTTCCATTCCACGAACCGGTACGCGCCGTTCCCCACCGGGTGGCCGTTCTGCGGCGCCTCGCGCAGGACCCCCGCTTGAACGTATCCGGCCAGCTGGTGGCGGGGCAGCATCCAGATGCCCCAGGTCTCCAGCGCCTGGGCGAAGGGCTTGGGGTACGTGATGCGGACGGTGAACGGGTCGAGGACTTCGACATCCTTGACCTGCAGGAAATCCTCTTTGTACGCCGTCGGGGTCTTGGGATGGATCATGGCCTCGTAGGTGAAGCGCACGTCGTCCGCGGTGAACAGCCACCCGTCGTGCCACTTCGCGTCCTTCCGCAGCTTGAAGGTGAGGGTCAGACAGTCCTTGGAGAGGTCCCAGGATTGGGCCAGGCTGGGGACGAGGTTCAGGTCCTTGTCGCGCTTGACGAGCCCGTCGTAGATCAGGTTGCCGACCGCGTGGGAGGCGCCGTCCGAGGTGATGTTGGGGATCAGGCCCTGGATGTCGCCGATGGAGGCCTCCACGAAGGTGTCGCCGTAGGCCGGCGGCGACGCCGACGCGCGCACTTCGCCCTTCCCCTCCACGTCGATGCCGCAACCCGCCAGCGCCCAGAGCGCGGCCGCGACCAGCAGGAAGGGCCCGCCGGGGCGCTTCACTTCTGACCCGCCGGCGGGGGAGCGGGCTGCTGGGCGGGAGCGGGCTGGGTCATGACGGACGCCGCCCGGCGGGACGCCAGCATGGCGAGGCTGAAGGAGGTCACCATGAAGGCGATGGCCACCCCCGTGGTGATCTTCCCCAGGAGCGTGGGCGTCCCCATGGAGCCGAAGACGGTCTGGCTGCCCGCGCCGCCGAAGGCCGAGCCGATGTCGGCGCCCTTGCCGGCCTGCAGCAGCACGATGGCGATGATGGCGAGGCTGACGATCACGTGGATGACGACGAGCAGAGTGTACACGCCTTACTCCTTTGGGTGGGCGCCGCCGCGGGCCGCGGCCTTCCTGACGATACCGGTGAAGCTCTGCGCCTGGAGGCTCGCGCCGCCCACGAGCGCGCCGTCGATCTCCGGCTCGCGGCAGAGGTCACCCGCATTGTCGGCCTTGACGCTGCCCCCGTACAGGATCCGGATCGCCTCTGCCGTTTCCTTGGAGGCCAGCTCCGACAGAAGTCCGCGCAGGCAGCCGTGAACCTCCGAGGCCTGAGCGGGGGTGGCGTTGACCCCGGTCCCGATCGCCCAGAGGGGCTCATACGCCACGATACACCGTCCGAGGTCTTCAGGCGAGACCCCCCCGAGCCCGGCCCGCAGCTGCCCTTCGACGACGGTGAAGGTCAGCCCCTGACGCCGCTCGTCGGCCGATTCCCCCACGCACAGGAGCGGCGTGAGGCCATGGGCGAGCGCGGCCCGGACCTTCCGGTTGACCTGCGCGTCGGTCTCGCCGAAGTGCTGGCGCCGCTCGGAGTGGCCGATGATCACCAGGCGGCAGCCGAGCTCCGCCAGCATGGCGGGCGATACCTCGCCGGTGAAGGCGCCCTGCGCTTCCCAGTGGCAGTTCTGGGCGCCGAGTCCGATGGGCGACCCGGCTAGGACCTCGGCGACGGCGGCGAGGGCGGTGAACGGGGGGCACAGGACGACCTCCGCCCGCGGGCGCTTGAGGCCATCCCTCACCGCGCTCGCCAGGGCTCGGGCCTCGCCCAGCGTGCCGTGCATCTTCCAGTTCGCGACGACGAACGGGGTGCGCATCACGCGCGCTCCGTGAGGGCCGCCACGCCCGGAAGGATCCGCCCCTCAAGAAACTCGAGGAACGCTCCGCCGGCGGTGGACAGGTAGCCGATCTTCTCGGCCACCCCGGCCTGCTGAACGGCGGCCACCGTGTCGCCGCCCCCCACCACCGAAAAGGCGCCGCACGCCACCACCGCCCGGGCGAGGTCCACGGTGCCCCGGGCGAAGCGCGGTCGCTCGAAGACGCCCATGGGCCCGTTCCAGACAACGGTCTTGACCCCGCCGAGGGCCTGGGTGAACCGCGCAAGGGTCAGGGGACCGATGTCCAGCCCCATGAGGTCCTCCGGCATCTCCCGGATGCCGACGGTGCGGCTCTCGACGCTCTCGGGGCTCTCGGCCACGACGGCATCGACGGGGAGCCCCACCGATTTCCCGCGCCGGCTGGCTTCGCCCAGCACCCGCCGCGCCAGCTCGATCCGCTCGGGCTCCACCAGCGAGCGCCCCACGCCATGGCCGAGGGCGCGGAGGAAGGTGAAGGCCATGCCGCCGCCGATCAGGACCGTGTCCACCTTCTCGAGGAGATGCTCCACCAGCGCGAGCTTGTCGGAGACCTTGGCGCCGCCCAGGATCGCCACGAGCGGGCGCTCGGGCCGCTCGAGGATCCGGCCGAGCGCCTCGAGCTCGCGTCGCATGAGGAGGCCGGCGGCCGCCGGGGACAGATACCGGGTGATCGCCTCGATGGAGGCGTGGGCGCGGTGGGCCGCCGCGAAGGCGTCGTTGACGTAGCAATCGGCCAGCCGGGCCAGCGCCTGCGCGAAGGCCGCGTCGTTGGCTTCCTCTTCGGGATGGAAGCGGAGATTTTCCAGCAGGAGCACCTGGCCGGGCTCGAGCGACCGGGCCTGGACTTCGACGGCCTCGCCCACGCAATCGGGAGCGAGCGGGACCGACTGACCCAGCAGCTCCTCGAGGCGCCTGGCCACCGGAGCCAGCGAGTACTTCGGGGCAGGCTTTCCTTTCGGGCGCCCCAGGTGGGAGGCGAGGATCACGGAGGCCCCGCCCTTCAGGCAGTAGAGAAGCGTCGGGAGGGCGGCCTGGAGCCGGGTGTCGTCGGCGACCTGCCACTCCCCAGCCTCCGGCCGGGGGCCCGCCAGCGGGACGTTCAGATCCACCCGCAGGAAGACGCGCTTGCCCCCGAGGTCGAGATCCTCGACGCTCAGCTTCGGCATGTGGGCCGGTGAGCGCGCTCGCTCAGAGCGACTTCGCCATGAGGCGGATGAGGTCGCGAATCCGGCAGGAGTACCCCCACTCGTTGTCGTACCAGGCCAGGACCTTGATGAGGGTC
>JBBTEL010000120.1:0-8763 GCA_038042325.1 Candidatus Methylomirabilota bacterium | reverse complement strand
AGGACGAAGATCTGCTCGTCCCCCACGTGGCGGTGCCGCGGGATCGTGGCGCCGGCGTCGTAGCGCATGAGGATGGCCCGCGCCTGGCGGGCGGGGTCTTCCCAGAGGACCTTCCAGTGGACGCCGGGATGGCGCTCCTGCCACGGCAGGGCGCTTACGTCCACGTACTGGCTCGCCGGGTGGTCCGTCACCCATCCCCCCCCATCAGCGCTTCCCGCCCTCGGGCAGGACCATTTCGATCACCTGCTTGAACGCCTCGAAGGGGGCTGCCCCTTCGAGGCGCACGCCGTTGATGAAGAACGTCGGCGTTCCCGAGACGCCGAGCCGGCGGCCCTGCTCCACGTCGGCCTCCACCAGGCTCCTGAACCGGCCGCCGTCCAGACACTGGGCGAAGGCCCCGACGGGAATCCCCAGGTCGCTCGCGTAGCGCAGCAGGTCCGCCCGCTCGAAGTTGGGCTGAGCCTGGAAGAGCCGGTCGTGGTACTCCCAGTACTTGCCGGCGGCTCCCGCGCAGCGGGCCGCCTCGTGCGCCGGTCGCGCGAGGGCGTGCCCCGGCAGCGGGAAATCCTTGAAGACCAGCTTGACGCTTCCCCGGTACTCGGTCAGAACCCGGTCCAGCACCTGCTGGACCCGCTTGCAGTGGGGTCATTGGTAGTCGGAGAACTCCACGATGATGACGGGCGCGGTCGGCGACCCTTTGACCATGGCCGGGTCGAGGGTCAGCCTGACCTCCGTCTCCGTGATCTGGGCCGAGGCGGGCGCCAGGCCCAACAGAGAACCCGTGAGCAACGCCAGCCACAGCCACCGCGTCAATCCACGCATCGTCCCTCCGATGAATGTAGTAGACTCTGGCGGAGCACGGTCAGCATAGCCCAACCACATACGAGGAGGCAATGGCGCCATGGAACTCTTCGGCACCTCCCCATCCTGGTCCCTCCTGATTGTGCGGGTTGTCCTGGGCGTCATCTTCTTCGGCCACGGCGCGCAGAAGATGTTCGGCTGGTTCGGCGGCCACGGCCTCAAGGGCACGATCGGCTACTTCCAGCAGGCCCTCAGGATCCCACCGTGGCTGACGGTCTTCTGCGCTTTGACCGAATGTTTTGGCGGGCTGGCCGTCCTGGTGGGATTTCTCTCCCGTCCGGCCGCGCTCGGGCTGATCATCGTCATGCTGGTGGCCATCGAGAGGGTGCACTGGCCTCACGGCTTCTTCATCAACTGGTCCCTACAGCCTCAGAAGGGCCACGGCTTCGAGATGAATCTGGCGCTCATTGCCATGGCGGCGGCGGTCCTCGTGGGCGGTGGGGGGGCCTTTTCGGTGGACCGGCTGATCAACCCCTGGTAGGCGCGGGGCGCGTCACGCCGGCCTTCCCCAGCGCGTTGATCCGCCGGGCGGGGTAGCCCAGGAGCCCGCTCAGGATCTTCTCCGTATCCCGGCCGAGGGCCGGCGGGGCCGTGAAGCGCTGCCAGCAGTCGGATCTTGCCACCCGCGGGGTGTTTGACGCCTCAACCTCGAGGGAAACGCGGTCGAGGGCCCGCAGGCCGGGCCCGTGGCCCTTGAACGTGACGCTGACGTCGCGGATCAGCACCTTCATGATCAGCGGGCGGGGGAGTAGCTGATCCGGTAGACGACCCCGCCCCCCTGGTCCGAGAGGTAGAGGCTGCCGTCGGCACCGACCACGACGTCCACGAGGCTACCGTACTTGCGGCCGCTCTGGAGCCAGCCCGTGGCGAAGTCCTCGATCCCCTGCGCCCTGCCGTCCTTCATCCTCACGCGGACCAGCTTGTAGCCGGTGGGGACCGACCGGTTCCAGGAGCCCTGGTAGACGACGAAGAGATCGCCCCGGTATTCCTCCGGGAACTGCCGCCCCGTGTAGAAGGCGAGTCCGATGGGGGCCGAGTGGGCCTGGATCTCCAGCGTTGGGAGCGTGGTGCGGGCGCACGCCTGCGGATTCGTGTAGTCGGGGTCGGGACGGACCTTCCCTCCCTGGACGTAGCAGTACGGCCAGCCGTAGAAGCCGCCCTCCACGATCTCCGTGATGTAGTCGGGCGGGACGTCGTCGCCCCGCCAGTCGCGCTCGTTGATCGTGGCCCAGAGCTTCCCCGTGAGGGGATGGAAGGCGATGCCCACCGCGTTCCGGACGCCGGCGGCGAGGAGTGTCTCCCCCGAGCCGTCCCCGTTATAGCGCAGGATCGCTGCGCGCCGCGGGTCCCGCTCCTCGCAGACGTTGCAGGAGGAGCCGATGGAAACATAGAGCCGGCGGTCCGGGCCCACGATCACCGTCTTGTACGGGTGGTTGCCCCCGCGCGGGAGGCCCTCGACCAGTACCTCGGGCGCGCTGGCCCGCATGGCCACGGGATCGTAGCTGAACCGGACGATGCGGTCGGCATCGCCCACGAGGAGCTTGCCGTCCTGGAAGGCCAGGCCGTGGGGCCGGCTCAGCCCGCCGACGACCTCGACGACGCGGTCGGCCTTGCCGTCCCGGTCGGCATCGGGGAGCGCCAGGACCTTCCCCGCGCCCGGGTCGGACAGGAGCAGAGTGCCGCGAGGGTCCACGGCCATGAAGCGGGCGCGGTCGAAGCCGGAGGCGAAGACGGAGATCGTGAACCCCGGCAGGAGCGAGATGCGGGCCTCCTGGGGCTCGCCGGGGACGGGAAGGATCAGCAGCGCCAGAACCACCGGCCAGAGCCGGGAGACCAGCATGGGTCAGGGCTCAGGCGGCGCGGCCTTCCTCGGCGATGGAGGTGATGATGTAGGTGCCGCTCTTGGCGTCCCGCTCGAGCGTCAGGAGCTTCTGCTTGGCGGCCTCCTCCAGCAGCTTGGAGAAGGTCGAGTAGCCGTAGTAGCTCTCGTTGAAGGCGGGGTTCTTGCGGATCATGGTCTGCTTGACCATGGAGCCCCAGAGGACCTCCTTGTTCTCGCGCTGGAGGGCCTGGATCGCCTCGATGAGCTGGGCGAAGGCCTCGGCCTTCTTCTCCGGGAGCCCGCGCAGGAGATGGGTCTTCTTCGCCTCCCGGATCAGGTCCTCGTAGAAGATGAACTCGTCGCAGTTCCCGACGAGCAGCTCCGAGGAGGAGGACTTCACGCCCAGACCGATCACATAGCGGTCGTTTTCCCGGAGCTTGGAGACGAGCGGGGAGAAGTCGGAGTCCCCCGACACCAGGGCGAAGGTGTCCACGTGGGCCTTGGAGTAGGCCAGATCCATGGCATCCACCACCATGCGGATGTCCGCCGAGTTCTTCCCGCTGTAGCGGCTCTGGGGGACGTCGATCAGCTCGATGGCGTGCTCGTGGAACGGGCGCTTGTACTCGGCGTAGCGGCTCCAGTCGGCGTAGGCGCGGCGAACCATGATCTTGCCCTTCTCGACCAGCCGCTCCAGGACCAGCTTGATCTCGAAGCCCTTGTACTGGGCTTCCTTGACGCCCCGGGCGATGTTCTCGAAGTCGATGAACAGGGCCAGTTTACGTTCTTCGTTACGTTCTTCGTTCATGCGGGATGTTCCTTCCTTGAGTTTATGGCGGGGTCAACAGCCTCCAGCGGAGGGGAACCCTCAACCTCACAAACTTATTATACGCCCGAAGGCAACGATTCGAAACGCGGTTTCTTGGGGACGGGGAGGGGGGGTTACTGCGAAGCGGGCCGGACTTCGTGCCACTCGACGCAGGTGGCGTACACCTCGAGGGCGCCGTCCCTGTCCGGCAGGACCACGACCTTGACCTCCTGGCAGCCCTGACGGAACAGCTCGATCGCCGCCTCCTGGACGCGGAAGTATATGGAGTCGAGCCTCAGTGGCGGGGCCGTCTGGTAGGAGCGGTCGGGCGCAACCCCGGCCTCGGCGCCGAAGACGCTGATGAGTCCCACCAGGAGGATGCCCAGCGTCAGGAGGATCGTGAGGATGATCGAGCGCCTCATGACCCCCGGTAGTGCATCGGATGTGCCAGGCGAACGGCGGGTGCAAGTACCTGCCGAATAAGGGGGCGTGCCTCAGACGGTAGCCGCCGGAGGCAGCCCCCCTCGTGCAGATTTGGCAGGCGGATGCCAGGCTGGGACTACTTCTGTGGAGCTTCGACGACCTCTATCTGGTGCCTCTTGACCCCTTGGATCAACGGCCCACCGACGGTGAGAAACTCCAGGTTGATTTCCGCCTTCTCGTTCGGGGCCGGGGTCGCCTGCTTTGTCGAAAAGGTCGCCGTGCCGAGGAGGTTGTCGCTGGGGCCGAACGCCTTGCCGGCCACCTTGATCGTGCCCAGGGGGATGCCGGCGAGGTTCTGGACGGTGCCCTTGATGTGGAGGTGGCCCCCGGCGCAGACATACATCCCGGGGTCCATCCCGGGGTGCAGGCCCACGCTGTCCACCTCGACCTTGACCTTGCCCTTGAAGTCCGCCGCGAACGCCGGGACGAGCAATCCGAGCAGCGCGAGCGCGACGGTGAGCGATACGAGGGATGCCTTCATGACTTCCTCCTCCCGCGGCCGAAGCCGCCGTTACTCGATGACAGGCCGACCCGCTTCCCGGTCTAGACTACTTCGGCGCGCCGATGAGCTGCGGGAGCGTGAAAAGGAAATCCTGCCCACTCCTCGGCTTGTGGCACTGGAAGCACGCCTTGATGTTGGCCTTGTCGTTGCGCGTGCCGGCGGGCCTGAACAATGCGTATTCCCACTCGCCGTTCCGAATGTCGTCTGGGTACTCGACGCCCCAGCCGGTGCGCTTCTCCATCACGCCGATCCTATCCAGCTCGCCCCTAACCAAGCGGCCGTTCGGGTCCTTTACCTACTCACCTTTGTCATCGACTCTGGCCTTGAAATGCACAAAGGTCAGCACGGTTCCGCTAGGGAGAGGCTGGCCCGCCCTGGCCATCTTGAAGGCCTCGGGGTTGGCGTACACATCGCGAACCTCCTTGATGTCGGGGCGATCCGCCACCGTGTAGAGGACATGGTTCTGGTAGGGCGGGAACGCGACCTTTTCCGGTCCGGCCATGGCGGAGGATGCGACGAGTAGAAGGGCCGTTGCGAGGACGGGGATCAGTCGCTTCATACTAGCCTTCCTGTTGAATAACCTGGTTGCTGAGTTCCCTCGTGTCCCCATCTGCTCGCGTCCGGAAGGAACCTGCTATATAAACCCGCACGGGGGTCCTATGGTTCCCCGCGGATCCGACCCGGCGCTACTCGATCACGCGATCCGCGCGATTCAGGGCCGGCGGGGGGACCTTCAAGCCGAGGCGCTTCGCGGTCTTGAGGTTCACGCTGAACTCGATCCGGTCGGGGAGTTCCACCGGGAGGTCCCGGGGGGGCGTTCCCGCCAGGATCTTGTGGGCGAGACGGGCGGCCTGCTTTCCCTGAAGATACTGGTCGGGACCATATGACGCAAGGGCTCCGACCTTCGTCCAGAACGAGGCCGGATACATCGTGGGGATGTTATTGGACGTGGCGACCTCGAGGCTTCGTCCGAGGATGTTAAGATGCGGCCCCGACTGAACGATCAGGATCCCGTCGCGCCCGCCTTCCCTGAGCTCGCCCAACCCGGGCTCCATCTCCAGCGGGGCCCCGATCGGGCGCTCCAGCAGCATCAGGCCAAGGCGGCCGGCGGCGGTCCGGGCAACCGCCACCGATTCCTGGTCCTCGGGCTGCCGGGGATCGTACGTGACCAGCACTCGCCGGAGAGACGGCACGGTCTCCTTGAAGAGCTCCAGGCGCTTGGCGGTCAGCTCTGGACGGAGATTCGCCATGCCGGTGATGTTCCCGCCCGGCCGGGCCAGGCTCTTCACGAGGCCGAGCCTCACCGGATCGCCCACCTCGGCGAACAGGATCGGAAGCCTCTCGGTCGTCTTCGCACACACCTGGGCGGCGGCAGTCCCGTTGCAGTACAGCAGGTCCGGTTTGAGGCCCACCAGCTCCGACGCCAATTCCGGCAGGCGGGAGGTGTCGCCCTGGGCGGCGCGTGCCTCGAACGTGACGTTCTTACCCTCCACGTGGCCGAACTCCTTGAGCCCGTCCCGGAACCCCTCGGTGTGGCTGTGCTATGGCGAGAAGGCATTGGTCAGGATCGCCACCCTGAAGACCTTGGGCGCCTGCGCCCACGCCGCCGGCGTCCCGCAGAGGAGGAGCATCAGGATCAGCGACCCCACCAAGCGGGCTCTGGGCGCCACCCGTCTATCCCTTCAAGCGGAGGACGTTGTGGGTGGTGACGGGGCGGGAGAATCCCTTCAGGGTGAGCTCGCCTACGGCCTCCACCTCCACCAGCTCCTCCACCATGCCCAGCAGGCGCTGGGAGGTCAGGATCTGGCCGGGCTTGGCCTCGCCGCAGAGGCGGGCGGCGAGGTTCGTGACGGTCCCGATCGCGCCGTAGTCCCAGCGCCCCTCGAAGCCGATGGCCCCGATGGTGGCGTAGCCCTGGGCGATTCCGACCCCGAAGTCGAGGTCGTACCCCCGCTTGCGCCACTTGACGATCAGCTCGACCACCCGGTTACGCATGGCTACTGCCATCCGGATTGCGCGTTCTGCCGGGTTAGGGACGGGCGTCGGGTCGTTGAAGAAGATCATCATGCCGTCGCCCGTGAAGCGCTCGAGGGTGCCCTCGTGCTCGAGGATCAGCTTCCCCATCTCGGCGTGGTACTCGCGGAGGACGCCCATGACCTCCTCGGGCTCGGAGGTCTCGGCGAAGGCGGTGAAGCCGCGGAGGTCGAGGAAGACGACGGTGACCTCGCGGCGGTGGGTTTTGAGGGGGTCCTCGGCGCCGCCGGCCACAATCAGCTCGGCGAGGTGGGGGGAGAAGAAGCGCTTGAGACGCCCCAGGCGCTCGAGCTGGGTGACCTGCTCCTGGACGCGCTCCTCGAGGGTCTTGTTCCACTCGGCGAGCTGGGCGGCCTGGGCCTGAATGGTGTCGTACATCTCCTTGATCCGGAGCAGCGAGCGGACGCGCGCCAGGAGCTCGGGCTGGTTGATGGGCTTGGAGAGGAAGTCGTCGGCGCCGGCTTCGATCCCCTTGACGCGCTCCTGGGCGGGATCGAGCGACGTCGCCATCACCACCGGGAGGATGGCGGTCGCGGGGTTCTCGCGGATCTTCCGGCACACCTCGTAGCCGCTCATCCCCGGCATCATGACGTCGAGGAGCACCAGGTCCGGCTGCTGGGCCTCGACCTGCTTCAGAGCCTCGGGGCCGGAGGCGGCGGTCACGACGGCGTACCCCTTGACCGTCAGAAGGTCGGCTAGCAGTTTGACGTTCTGGGGGGTGTCGTCCACCACGAGGATTTTGGCGACCGGGCTCACGCCGCTCCTCCTCCACGCGGGCGGTCCAGCATCTCGCGGACCGCGACGCGGAACTCCTTCACGTTGATCGGCTTCGACTGGTAGCCGTCGAACCCGGCGGCCATGATCTTGGCTCGGTCGTGGGTCATGGCCGAGGCCGTCACCGCGATAACGGGGATCTTTTTCGTCTTGGGATCCGCCCGGAGCCGCCCCAGGGCCTCGATGCCGTTCATGCCCGGGAGCTGGATGTCCATGAGGATGAGCGCGGGCCCGGACTCCTGGGCGAGGCGGATCCCTTCCTCGCCCGTCTCGGCCTCCAGGGTCTTGTACCCCGTGTGCTGGAGGATGTCGCGGACCAGCTTCCGGTTCTTCTCGTTGTCCTCGACGATCAGGATCAGCTCGTTGGCCATGAATCGCTAACCCCCGGCGTCTTTCCTGCTATGATGATGACTGTGCGCGTGCAAACCTTCTGGAAAACAGTGGTAGAAGACAGGGTCGATTTTCTCGACCGGCTGATCGCGCTCCTGACCGACCACGGCGTCAGGTATTGCGTGGTGGGCGGGCAGGCGGTCAACGCGTACGCCGAGCCGGTGGTGAGCCTGGACTTGGATGTGGCGGTCGCCGCCGACCAGCTCGGCCAGGTCGAGGCGCTCTTGCGCCAGGCCTTCAGCGTGGAGCGGTTCCCCCACAGCCTGAACGTGTCCGTGCCAGGGTCCGCTCTCCGCGTTCAGGTTCAAACCGATCCCCGCTACGCGGCCTTCGTGGAGCGGGCCGAGGTACGGGATGTGCTCGGCCTGCGGCTGCCGGTGGCGGGCCTGGAGGATGTGCTCCAGGGAAGTGTCTGGGCCGTGACGGACGAGACCCAGCGCCCCAGCAAGCGGCAGAAGGACCTGGCCGACATCGCTCGCCTTCTCGAGGTGCATCCAGAGTTGCGCGAGCGCGTCCCTGCCGACGTCCTGGCTAAGCTGGTCGGTTAGCTCGTTGGTCATGGCCTCACCGGGAGGGTGAAGGTGAAGGTGGAGCCCTTGCCCACCTCGCTCTTCACCCAGAGCTTGCCGCCGTGCATTTCCACGAACTTCCTCGTGAGCGTCAGCCCGAGCCCCGTGCCCTCGCGCTTGCGGGCGTAGTCGCTCCCCACCTGGCGGAACTCCTCGAAGATCGCCTCCTGGTCCTCGGGGGCGATCCCGATGCCCGTGTCGCTGATGGAGATCTCCACGGAGCCGTCTGCGGGCATGGCCTTGACGCTGATCCGCCCCCCCTCGGGGGTGAACTTGACGGCGTTGGAGAGGAGGTTCAGGAGGATCTGCTTGATCTTCCGCTCGTCGCCTGCGAAGGGGCCGAGGCGCTCGTCCACGGCGAGGCTGAGGGCGATCCCGTGGCGGTCGGCCCGCTCCCGGATGAGCGTCATAGCGTTCTGCAGCGCCAGCGGCAGATCGAAGTTAGCCATCTCCAGTTCCATCCGGCCGGCCTCGATCTTGGAGAGGTCCAGGATGTCGTTGATCAGGGAGAGGAGGTGGCGGC
>JBBTEL010000119.1:0-1515 GCA_038042325.1 Candidatus Methylomirabilota bacterium | reverse complement strand
CCCGATGAAGGTGGGGATACTGGAAATCCTGGGATTGCCAGCCCGTTATCCGACCGACCTGGCATATCGTCTGCTCATGAGGAAGCAATACGCCTCGGTCACGCCCCAGGCGGTCTCGGTCTGGTGCCGCCAGCTGGGTCACGAGACGTTCTATACCCCCTACTACGGACTGGGAGATCCCGGCGGCCAGTTCCCGACGGATCTGGATATTGTCTTCATCGCCAGCTACACCCAGGACAGCGCCCTCGCCTATGCGCTGGCGAAGAAGTACAGACGGGCGGGCGTCCGGACCGTCATCGGTGGTCCCCATGCCAAGGCCTTTCCGGTGGACTGCCTGCGTTTCTTCGATCTGGCCGTCAAGGAGTGCGACAAGAGCCTCATCGCCGACATCCTCGCAGGACACTTCGACCCGGGGTCGGTGATCTCCAGCGCAAAGCCGTTCGAGGATCTTCCGACGGTCCAGGAGCGGCTGCCGGAGATCCGAAAGTCGGCTTTTCTCTGGAGCCGGCGGCGATACTTCATGACCACGGTGCCCATGCTGTCGAGCATGGGTTGCCCCTATAACTGCAACTTCTGCATCGATTGGGATAACCCCTATCGCCTGCTGCCCCTCGATCGCCTCGCCGCCGATCTTCGCTTCCTATCGACGGAGTTGCCCGGTGTCCTGGTGGGTTTCCACGACCCCAACTTCGGCGTCAAGTTCGATCAAGTCCTTGACGTGCTCGAGACCCTTCCTCCAGATTTGCGGAATCCCTACATGATAGAGAGTTCACTATCCGTCCTCCGCGGATCTCGCGTGAAGCGGTTGAGGGAAACGAACTGCGTGGCGGTCGCTCCGGGCGTCGAGTCTTGGGTCGACTACTCGAACAAGGCCGGCGTGGGACGGGAAGCGGGGATCGAGAAGCTCGATCGGGTGGCGGAACAGTTCGGGCATCTCCACGAGAATATCCCCTACCTGCAAGCCAATTTCATTTTCGGGTTCGATACGGATGAGGGGGATGAGCCGATAGAGCTGACGAAGGAGTTTATGACGCGCACGCCGTGTGCCTGGCCGGCGCTCAACATCCCGGTCCCGTACGGGGGGACCCCGCTGTGCGACCAGCTCAGAGAGGAGGGTCGGATACTGAAATCGATGCCCTTCAGCTTCTACTACGCGCCGTACCTGGTGATGACGCTGAAGAATTACGATCCGGTGACATACTACGAGAAGCTTATCGAGCTCTTCGAGCACTGCTGCTCCCGGGAGATGTTAAAGCAGCGGATGAACAGTACGACGCGCCGGACTGTCAAGATCATTCATTGGACGCGGACGGCAAGCACGAGGGCGGGGATCAATGTGTACCGGAACATCCTCCGGATGTTGCGCTCGGACGGGGAGCTTCGGAGGTTCCATGGGGGACGGTCGCAGGTGCTGCCCGAGTTCTATCACCACATATACGAGCAGATGCTTGGGCGGTACGCCGAGCTGATCTCCCGGAAGGACCGCATGCCGACCCTCGAGCATGCCGTGCCCGC
>JBBTEL010000118.1:6020-7288 GCA_038042325.1 Candidatus Methylomirabilota bacterium | reverse complement strand
TTCTGACCGAAGGCGACCAGGAGGTCGTTCGCCTCGATCCAGTGGCGCCGCGGGAGCTTCTTCCGGAGCGCCAGCTCCGTCTGGTCAGGCGTCTTCGTCTTCACGAAGCCCAGCCGATTCGAGATCCGGTGGACATGGGTGTCCACGCAGATCCCCGGCTGCCCGAAGGCCACGGTGACGACGAGATTGGCGGTCTTCCGCCCGACGCCCTTGAGGGTGAGGAGCGTCTCGAGGTCGCCCGGCACCTTGCCGCCGAAGCGCGCCAGGAGGTCCCGGCAGACGCCCCGGATCACCCGCGCCTTGGTCCGGTAAAAGCCCACGGGAAAGATCGCCCGCTCGATCCGGCGGGGAGTGAGGCGGAGCATCGCCTCCGGAGTGCGGGCCAGGGCGAAGAGGCGTTCCGCGGCCGGGCCCGTCGTCTCGTCCTTCGTGCGGAGAGAGAGGAGGCAGGCGATCAGAATACGGAAGGGGTCGCGTTCGGTCTCGTCGGCGACCTCGGCCAGAGCCGTCGGGTTCCACTCCGGCGCCTCGGCCTTGAGCTGCGCGATGACCCGGCTCATGGTGCGGGCGTCCATCGGGGCGCGGAGCGCCCGGGCCAGCCACGGCGGCTCGCGCTTCAGGATTTGTCCTTGATGGAGTCGAGCAGTTCGCGGGCGCGCTTGGAGTGCTTGACGGTCCAGTCGGCGAGGAAGCGCGGCTGCTTTTCGTCCAGGACGCGCCGGAGCTCCTTTCGCGCCTCGTCGTACTTGCCGCGCTTGATCAGGAGCCGGCCGAGGTCCACGCGCGCGGCCGTGTAGTGAGGATCGACCTTGAGCGCCTTCCGGAAGTTCGCCTCGGCCTTGTCGAGGTCGCCCCAGGGGAGGGCCAGCTCGATGTTGCCGGCCAGCCCGAGCGCGCCGGGATCGTCCGGCGCGAGCGACAGGATGGTGTCCACCTCCTCCCTCAGCGTGGGGACAAGGAAGAGCGACCGGAAGACGCCTTTCGTCGTCCCCCAGCGCCCGGTGTTCACCGCGTACCAGAAGTGCGCCTCCGGGTTCTTCGGGGCCAGCTCCACGGCCCGCTCGCCGAGCTCGCGCCCGCGGGCGTAAGCGGCGAGCTTCTCGCCGTCGTCCTTGGCGCGCACGTCGCCCCACTGGAAGTACACCCGCGAGAGGAGAATCATCGCTTCCACTCGGGAATCGGTCTTGAGGAATTTCTCGAGGCCGTCTCGGGCGCGGTCCAGGCGCGTGACGTCCTCGTGGTAGGTGGCCAGGATGGTGCGCGCGTCC
>JBBTEL010000118.1:0-5920 GCA_038042325.1 Candidatus Methylomirabilota bacterium | reverse complement strand
GGATGGCGGCGGCGCTGGAAGGGCTCAGGGTGCTGGATCTGGCCACCTTCGTGGCCGCGCCGGTCTGCGCGACGCTCCTGGGGGAGTTCGGCGCGGAGGTGATCAAGGTCGAGCAGCCCGGCGTGGGCGACGACCTCCGCCGCCTGGGGCGCCGGACGGACGGGGTGTCGCTCTGGTGGCTCAGCGAGGCGCGGAACAAGAAGTCCATCACCTGCAACCTGCGCGCGCCGGAGGGGCAGGCCCTGATCCGGCGGCTCGCCGCCCAGAGCGACATCGTGGCGGAGAACTTCCGCCCGGGAACGCTCGAGCGCTGGAATCTGAGCTACGAGGCGCTGAAGGCGCTGAACCCGGCGCTCATCATGGTGCGCGTCTCGGCCTTCGGCCAGACGGGACCGTACCGGGAGCGGCCGGGATTCGGCCGGATCGCGGCGGCGGTGGGCGGGATCAGCTACCTCTCCGGCCACCCCGACCGCCCTCCCGTCACGCCGGGAACGCCCACGATCCCCGATTACCTCGCCGGCGTGATGGGGGCGGTGGGCGCCCTCATCGCGCTCCAGCATCGCCAGAGGACCGGCGAGGGGCAGGTGGTGGACGTTGCCCTCTACGAGCCCATTCTGCGGATGCTCGACGAGCTGATCCCGGTCTTCGGCGCCACCGGGCACGTCCGCGAGCGCATCGGCTCGGGAACCGAGTATGTCGTCCCCCACAACCACTACCGGGCGCGGGACGGCCGGTGGCTCGCCGTCGCGTGCACGAACGACCGGATGTTCGAGCGGCTCCTCCGCGCGATGGAGCGCGAAGACTTGAGCGAGCGCTACGCCACGATGGCGGATCGGCTCCGCCTCCGCGACGAGCTGGATGGGCTGATCCAGCAGTGGGTGGGAGCGCACGACGCCGGCGAAGCGCTGGCCCGCCTCGAAGCGGCTGAAGTGCCTTCCTCGCTCGTCTACAGCGTCAAGGACCTGTTCGAGGACCCGCACCTGAAGGCGCGCGAGAACATCGTGGCCGTCCCCAATCCCCTGGGCGGCCTCCTCCACATGGTCGGCGTCGTCCCGCGGCTCAGCCTCACACCCGGACGTATCCGCAGTGTCGGGCCCTTGAGCGTGGGCGAGAACAACGACGAGATCTACCGGGGACGCCTCGGGCTGAGCGCCGAGGAGTTCGCCGCCCTCCAGCAAAAAGGGGTGATTTGATGGACCACCGCTTCGTCGAGGCCAACGGCCTGCGCTTCCATTGCGTCACGGCGGGGGAGGGACCGCTCGTGCTGCTGCTGCACGGCTTCCCCGAGTTCTGGTACTCGTGGCGCCACCAGATCCCGGCGCTCGCCGCAGCGGGCTTCATGGTCGTCGCACCGGACCTCAGGGGCTTCAACGACTCTGACAAGCCGGCGGGAATCGAGGCCTACCGGATGAGCCAGATTGTCGAAGACGTGGCCGGGCTCTGCCGCGCCTTCGGCCACGAGCAGGCCGTGGTCGTGGGGCACGACTGGGGCGGAGCCGTGGCCTACGCCTTCGCCATGGCAAACCCGGACATGACCCGCGCCCTGGTGGCGCTGAACTGCCCTCACCCCGCCGACTTCAGCCAGGCGCTGATGGGAGGGAAGAACCTCGAACAGATGAAGAAGAGCTGGTACATGTTCTTCTTCCAGTTCCCCGAGATTCCCGAGCAGGTGCTGGCGGCCGATAACTTCCGCCTGCTGAAAGCCTTCGCCTACTCCCAGGCGCGGCGGGACACGTTCTCCGCGAAGGATCTCAAGGCGTACACGGAGGCCTTCTCCAAGCCGGGGGCGCTCACCGGCGGGATCAATTGGTATCGCGCCATGCTGAGGCGCCCCACCCACGCCTCCGGCGTGGGTACCCGCCCCGCGCGGCTCTTTCCCCCGATCGGCGCGCCGACCCTCGTGATCTGGGGGGAGCGCGACCACTTCCTCGGCAAGGAGCTGACCCGGGGAATGAAGCGCCACTTCACCGGAAAGTTTTCGATCCGCTATCTTCCCGGGGTGAGCCACTGGGTCCAGCAGGAGGTCCCGGGGCGGGTCAACGCGCTGCTCCTCAACTTTTTAAAGGGACTCGAAAAGGGGAAGGTGTGAACCCGTTGAAAGTGTTGACTATTTCATCCGTCTCCATCTGGCTCGGAGCGATGGCGTTCTTCTCGATCTTCGTGGCCCCGGCGGCCTTTACCGTCCTGGACCGGGAGAGCGCCGGCCGCCTGGTGACGACGGTCTTTCCCCGCTACTATCTCTTCGGCGCCGTCCTGGGCGTGGTGGGGCTCGTCGGGGTGGTCGGACAGTTTTTCGGAAGCGGAGGACGTCAGGCCCTCTGGGGAACCCTGGCCCTCCTGCTCCTGATGCTGGGCCTGACGCTCTACGCTATCTTGGTCCTGGAGCCCCAGATCCAGAGCACCCGCCTCGCCCTTCGCTCGGCGGGGATCGCGCCGGGGAGCGGGGTCGCCGAAGCCCAGGCCTTCGCGCGGCTCCACAGGATCTCGGTGATCCTCAACGGGGTGACCCTCCTGGCGGGCCTCGCCCTGATCTGCCTCGAGGCGGTTCGCTCACGGGGGTGACCGATGGAGCGCCTCTTCGCGCCCCTGGGGCTGGATCACGTCGTCCTCCACGTCAGGGACCAGGCGGCCTCGCGACGCTTCTATACCGAGGTCCTCGGCTGCACGGTGGACCACGTCAACGAGAAATTCTCCCTCGTCCAGCTCCGCTTCGGCCAGCACCTGATCGATCTCCTGCCGCTCGGCCCGAATGCCCCCGAGCACGGCATGGACCACCTCTGTCTCTCCATCCGCTGCGATGACCTCGAAACGGTGGCGGCTTGGCTGCGCGCTCAGGGCGTGACCGTGGAAGGGGAAGTGGTCAAGCGGCGCGGGGCGTTCGGAGAGGGCCCTTCCCTTTATTTGCGCGATCCGGACGGCTACAGGATCGAGCTCAAGCCTCGCTGAGGGCGAAGCGAAGCAAGAGCTTGAGGAGCTGGTCGGGGGAGACCGTTCCGCCCTGGGACGGCGACTGCAGGAGGCACCCCTCGGCCGCGCCCAGGCAGGCCGCCGAGAACACGACCGGGTCCAGATCCCGCCGGAACGCGCCCGCTGCGATGCCCTCGGCGAGGATCTCCTCCACGGACAGCCGGAGCTGCTCCCGGAGCCACGCCATCGCGAGCCTGAAGCGCTTGTCGCGCCGCGCCCGGAGCCATCCCTCGAGCAGCAGGCCCGCGAAGCGCTCGTCACTGGCGCCGAAGGCCCCGAACAGGACGTCGAGCGCGCCCTCGAGCTTGACGGGCGGGGGATCCGGGCGCCGGGCCAGCCGCGCCAGCTCCTTCACGAGGGGAAGCCCGCGCTCTTCGATGGCGCGGACTCGCATAGGCTCCGGGGGGCGCCTGGCTCCGACCCGCCGCGCTACCCGCTTAGGCGTGGGAGCACCTCGCTCGCCAGCCGCTCCAGCTGCCCGATGTCGAACGAGAGCGGGTTCAGCACCACCCAGTCCATTCCGCCGAGGGCCTCGATCCGCGCCCGGATCCGCTCCACCAGCTCCTCGGCCTCGCCCAGGAGGTAGTACGCGCGCCAGTAGTCCAAGTCCATTCCGGAGAACGTCTTGAAGTGCGGCGCGGCAGCGTCGGGGCGCTCCCCCTTGCGGAGCACGTAGACGAAATTGGAGTACACCGTGGTGAGCGGCGTCGTGCGCCCGACCCGGGCGGAGAATGTCAGGAGCTTCTCCCAGTCGCCCCGCACCATCTCGGGCGTCGCCGAGGAGTGGGGGACCCAGGTGTCCGCATAGCGCGCGATGCGTCTCAAGACCGGATCGATGTTGGTCACGGTCTGGCCGTACACCTTCTCGAACGGCTGGCTGCCACCCCCCATCCAGATGGGTGGGTGCGGCCGCTGGGCCGGCTTGGGATCGATGGTGAGGTTCCTGAACTGGTAGTACTTCCCCTGGTACGTCACGTTGTCACCGGCCCAGAGGGCGGTGACCGCCTCGAGCATCTCGTCCATGCGCCGCCCGCGCTCCTTCTGGGGCACGCCCATGAGGGCGAACTCCTCCGCATGCCAGCCCACGCCGACGCCGAAGATGCTGCGGCCGCCCGAGAGGAGATCGAGCGTCGCCCACTCCTTGGCGAAGTAGGCCGGGTTGCGCAGCGGCAGCACGAGCACCATCGTGCCGAGCTTGATGGTGCGGGTCACGCCGGCGAGCGCCGACAGCAGCGCCACGGGCTCGAGCCACGTGCAGGCGTACGCCGGCGGCGTGAGCAGCAGGTGGTCGATGCTGACCGCGCAGTCAAAGCCGAGATCCTCGGCGCGCCGGAGATAGGCGCCCATCTCGTGGAGCGAGGCCGTCTTCGGGCCGAGGGCGAAGCTGGGGAGCCGCAGGCCGAACTTCATCGGAGCCCGTCCTCCTTCTTCGCCTCGGCGACCGTCAGCCCGCCGACGCGGGGGTGCGGGCGCCCCCCATCGGTGACCGCGACAACGACAAGGATCTCATTGGCCTTCGGCGCATCCACGAGACGCACCTCCATGGCGTCGAAGTGGGTGCGCACGAAGGCGGCATCCTTGTAATGCAGCGGCACGTCGATGGGCGTGCCCGGCCCGCCGAGCTTCTTGGCCGAGGGAATGATGGCTTTGCCCCCGCCGACGGCGGCCCGGAACGGCGCCCCGAGCGCGGGATGAAGGATCGCCGCGGCATGCTCATACTCGCCGTTCTCCCCGACCACGGCCGCCTTGCCGTAGGAGTGCACGGGCGCCCCCAGGGCGGCGGCGGCGCGTCGCCCAAGAAGATCCCCGAGCTCCTCGCCCGTCTTGATCAGCTCCTGCAAATCCTCCACGAAGCGCCCCGCAAACGGATTCTCGATGACCGCCACCGCGGCGACCTTCCGAACGGGCCGCGCCGCCGGCTTCCCCCCGTCCTCGAGAATGTCCTCCGTCACCGTCACGAGCTTGCGGATTTTCATCAGTGCCCTCCCGCGGACGGCCCCTGGCCCTTGACCACCTCCGCGGCGCGCGCCGCCGGCGGCGTGTTCCGGCTCCGTCCGATCCTGATCTGCCCGTCAATGAGGATCATCGAGATGCCGCAGAGGTCCCCGGCCTTCAGGGCCGCGAGTGCCGTCTTGCCCACGGACCCCGTCGGCGCGTCCACGATGCAGAGATCGGCCTCTCGCCCCGCCGCAATCACGCCTGTAGGCAGGTGGTAGACCCGCGCCGTGTTCCCGGTCGCCATGCAGATGGCTTCCTCGGCGGCGACGTCGCCCAGCGAGGCGAGATGGGCGATGACGCGGAGGATGCCGAGCGGCACCACCCCGGTGCCGGACGGGGCATCGTTCCCGATGATGATCCGGTGGAGCGCCCGGGCCTCCGTCGCGCGGCGGAGCGCATGGAGCGCGGTCTTGCCGTTGCCGCAGTGGACGATCTCGAGCGCCATCTCGGTCGCGACCAACGAGTCGATCTCACGCGCGCTCATGGAGGTGGTCCCGCCGTTGATGTGCCCGACCACGTGGGGGTTGGCCTCGAGGACGACCTCGGCGCTGATGGGATTGGACCCCGCGATCGAGGGCCCGCCGGTGTGGATGGTCACCGTCATGCCGTGCTTCTTGGCCCACTTGACCATCGGGGCCGCGTCTTGGCCGGTCTGCACCGAGCCGAGGCCGATCTCCCCGACCAGCTTCACCCCCGCCTTCGCCATCTCGGCGAAGTCCTCCTCGACCATGCCCAGCTCGAGGATGGGCGCCCCGGCGTGGACCTTCACCCCGGCCGGGCGCAGGTTCTGGTAGGCCTTGGCCGCCACGATGGCGAGCGCCTTGAGCCCGACGACGTCCCTGGGTCGGCCCGGCAGGTGCACCTCGCCGGCGGAGATCATGGTGGTGAGCCCGCCGTTGAGCCCCGAGTCGATGAAGTCCAGCGTGCGCTGGCGTGGCGTGAAGTCGCCGAAGAC
>JBBTEL010000117.1:0-1307 GCA_038042325.1 Candidatus Methylomirabilota bacterium | reverse complement strand
CAGTAGCGGCAGCCGATGCACCGGTTCTTGTCCACGAGCACGGCGCCGTCCTCGGTGGACCACGTGGCGTCCACGGGGCAGACCTGGACGCAGGGGGGATTCGCGCAGTGGTTGCAGAGCTTCGGGACGAAGAAGCTCCGGAGCACGTCTTCCTGCTCGACGATCTCCCTGGACTTCTTCTTCCGGAGGCCGACCGTCTCGACGACGACGGTCCGGTCCTTCTTGATCGTGTACCGCTCAACCCATGTGCGGAAGTAGAACGGCTCGTCGGGCACGTCGTTTTCCAGCTTGCACGCCTCCACGCACCGATTGCAGCCGATGCATTTGTCGATCTCGATGCCCATCCCGTAATAGTGGTTCTTGGCCTGGTAGGCGGGCTCCGGGGCTTTTGCGCCGGCTTGCTTCGCCAGGCTCGCGATGACGCCGCCCGCGGGGATGAAGACGATGAGGCTCTTGAGGAACTCTCGCTTGTCCATCACGCTTCTCCCGGCATGTGCGGGTAGTGGCATTCCCAGCAGAGGAAGCGACTGCCGTGCGTGGCGGCGTCCACCTTCGGCGCGTCCTTTCGGGACGCGCCCGTGTCGTGGCACTTGGCGCAGAATTCCCGGCCCTCCGGCTTGGTGGGCTTCACGCTCCGGGGAAGCTGCTTGTGGCGGGTGGGCGTCGAGTGGCAGGTCGTGCACTCGAGCAGGGCGTGGCGGGAGAGCGCCTTCGTCCGTTCGATCTGAGCGTGGCAGGCGGAGCACTCGCGGGGGACCTGCGGGGGCACCGGGTCATGGGGGTTGTGGCAGGTGATGCAGGGCTTGAGCGGGTTATGGATCGTCGGAATGATCTGGGGGAATCCCGTGGGCCGCGATGGGTTGTACTCGTGGCACTGGGGGCAGAACTTCCGCTCCCTCGGGGCGAAGGGCTTGCCCGAGGAGGGATCTTCCGCGTGCTTCACGGACGGTCCGTGACACGTCTCGCACGAGAGGTTCTTGTGGAATCCCAGCTTCTTCTTGCTGTTGATGTCGTCGTGGCAGTCGCTGCAGGTGGTCGCGCCGGCGAACTTGATCTCCCGGGAGACCTCCCGTTGGACTGAGGCGGCCCGATACACCCGCTGGTCGACGACGGAGGCGGGAATGAGGTACCGGGTGACGAGCACGGCCGCCACGATGACGAAGATGACGACCGCGAGCCGCTTGATCTGCTCGGGGACCTTCATCGGCCGTATTTGCGGTCGATCTCTGCCCGGATCTTCGCCACCGGGTTCCCCGCCTTCACCATGCGAGACGCGTCCAGCGCCTCGTCCATGCAGATGTCTCAGG
>JBBTEL010000116.1:0-5622 GCA_038042325.1 Candidatus Methylomirabilota bacterium | reverse complement strand
CTCCATCAGGGCTTCCTTGACGTCGTCCAGCTTGAACGGCTTGATGATGGCCTCGACTTTCTTCATGGCTCCATCCTCTTACGGGGCGGCGGCCTTGAGGGCTTTGCGGTAGAGCGACACGTACTCGCGGGCGGAGGCCTCCCAGGAAAAATCCTCCGCCATGGCGTTCCGCATGAGCCGCTGCCAGAGCCGCGGCTGGCGGAACACGGCGAGCGCCCGGCGCGCGCACTCGAGCAGCGCCTCGTGGGTGAAGGGGGTGAACCCGAAGCCGGTCCCCGCCTGCTTCGCGGGATCGAACTCCTTCACGGTGTCCGCCAGCCCGCCGGTCCAGCGGACGAGCGGGATCGTGCCGTACCGGAGGCTGATGAGCTGCCCGAGGCCGCACGGCTCGTAGCGCGAGGGCATCAGGAAGCAGTCGGCGCCGGCGTAGATCCGGCGCGCCAGCCCCGCGTCGTAGCCGAAGCTCACCGCGACGCGCCGTGGGTGCTCGCGGGCCGCTTGGCCGAACGCCCGCTCCAGCACCGGCTCGCCGGAGCCGAGCAGCGCCAGCTGCACGCCCTCAGCGAGGAGCCCGGGAAGCGCGTCGAGGACGAGGGTGAGCCCCTTCTGCTCCACCAGGCGCGTGACCATCCCCACGAGCGGGGCGGGCTCCTGGGCCAGCCCCAGCTCCTCCTGGAGCGCCGCCTTGCAGGCGCGCTTGCCCTTGAGATCGTCGGCCGTGTAGCCCTTCGGGATCATGGGGTCGCTGGCCGGATTCCAGACCTCGTAGTCGATCCCGTTGACCACCCCGTGGAGCGCCGCGCTCCGCTCCAGGAGGACGCCCTCGAGGCCGCAGCCGAACTCCGGCGTCTGGATCTCCCGGGCGTACGTCCGGCTCACGGTGGTCAGGAGGTCTCCGAAGACGAGCCCGCCCTTCAAGAAGTTGAGCTTGCCATAGTACTCGATCCCCGCGGGGGTGAAGAGGTCCCAGCCGAGGCCGGTCATCGGCACGTCGTAATGCCAGAAGACGCCCTGGTAGGCCAGATTGTGAACCGTGAAGAGCGTGGCGATCTTCGCCAGCGCCGGGTCGTCGCGGTAGAGCGTTTCGAGGTACACGGGCACGAGGCCGGTCTGCCAGTCGTTGGCGTGGATCACGTGGGGGATCCAGCCGAGGTGCTTGAGTCCCTCCACGGCGGCGCGGCAGAAGAAGATGAAGCGCTCGCAGTTATCCCAGTAGTCTCCCTCGGCGGTGCCGTAGAGGGCGTCGCGGTCGTAGTACTGATCCTGGGCCAGGAAGTAGATCGGGATGCCGGCGCCCATCCGCCCCTCGAGCCACGCGCCCTCCGCCGTCCGGTCCGCGATGGGAACCTGGACGCGAGGGGCGAGAGGGGAGAGCGGGCCGGCGTGGCGCTCCACACCCCGGTACTTCGGCATCAGCACACGGACGTCATGGCCCAGGCCCGCCAGCGCCTTGGGAAGCGCGCCGGCCACATCGGCAAGCCCGCCGGTCTTGGCGAACGGCTCCACTTCGGAGGAGATGAGCAGAATGCGCAGGCGTTGGGGCACGGTGGCCTCCAGGTGGCGGTGCACGGCCATTATCCCCACCCGCCGTCGCCCTTGTCAACCGTTCAGGCACCCGGAATTTCGGCCTTGACTGCTCCGTCATCCGCCCTGTATCTAGACCTTGGACCGGGACGGTGGTGCTAGGATCAGAGCCATGAGCCCCAACGAGACCCCAAAGCCCTCCAACTTCATCCGCGACGCGGCCATCGAGGATCTGCAGACCGGCCGGTTCAAGGGCGTCGTCACGCGCTTTCCGCCCGAGCCGAACGGCTACCTCCACATCGGCCACGCCAAGGCGATCTGCCTCGACTTCGGCCTGGCGCAGGAGTTCGGCGGGCGCTGCCACCTCCGCTTCGACGACACCAACCCGACGAAGGAGAGTCAGGAGTACGTGGACGCGATCATGCGCGACGTGCGCTGGCTCGGCTTCGACTGGGGCGGGCACCTCTACCACGCCAGCGACTACTTCGACCGGCTCTACGAGTGGGCCGTGCAGCTCATCAAAGCGGGCCGCGCCTACGTGGACGATCTCACGGCCGACGAAATGCGCGAGACCCGCGGGACGCTGACTCAGCCCGGCAGCGAGAGCCTGTACCGCAACCGCTCGGTGGAGGAGAACCTCGACCTCTTCGAGCGCATGCGCCGGGGCGAGTTCCCCGACGGCACCAAGACCCTGCGCGCCAAGATCGACATGGCCGCGGGCAACCTGAATCTGCGCGACCCCGTCATGTACCGCATCCGCAGGACCTCGCACCAGCGCACGGGAGACAGGTGGTGCATCTACCCGATGTACGACTGGGCCCACGGCCAGTCGGACTCGATCGAGGGCATCACGCATTCCCTCTGCACGCTCGAGTACGAGGACCACCGCCCGCTCTACGACTGGTACCTCGACGCCCTCGGCATCTACCATCCGCGGCAGATCGAGTTCGCGCGGCTCAACCTCTCGCACACGGTCATGAGCAAGCGGAAGCTCCTGACGCTCGTGGAGGAGGGCGCGGTGAGCGGCTGGGACGACCCGCGCATGCCGACGCTCGCCGGCCTGCGCCGCCGCGGCTACACGCCCGAGTCCGTCCGCGACTTCTGCGAACGCATCGGCATCGCCAAGGCCGACAACCTCGTGGACGTGGCGCTCCTCGAGCACTGCCTGCGCGAGGACCTGAACAAGCGCGCGCTCCGGCGCATGGCCGTGCTGCGGCCCTTGACACTCGTCATCGAGAACTACCCGGAGGGTCAGGGAGAGGAGCTCGAGGCCGTCAACAACCCCGAGGATCCGTCGGCCGGCACGCGCAAGGTGCCCTTCTCACGCGTTCTGTATATCGACCAGGACGACTTCCGCGAGGTCCCGCCGCCCAAGTACTTCCGGCTTTCGCCCGGCGTCGAGGTGCGCCTCCGCTGGGCCTACACCGTCAAGTGCACGGGCGTCGCGAAGGATCCGCGCACCGGCGAGATCACCGAGGTGCGCTGCACGTACGACCCCGAGAGCCGCGGCGCCGACTCGCGCGGGCGCAAGGTGAAGGGGACGATCCACTGGGTCTCGGCCGCCCACGCCGTCCCCGCCGACGTCCGCCTGTACGATCATCTCTTCTCGGTCCCCAAGCCCGACGAGGCCGAGGACTTCAAGTCCGTCCTGAACCCCAAGTCGCTCGAGGTGCTGACCGGCTGCCGGGTCGAGCCGTCACTGGCCGGCGCCGCCCCGGCATCGCGGTACCAGTTCGAGCGCCAGGGCTACTTCTGCGTGGACTCCCTCGATTCGTCGTCGGCGCGCCTCATCTTCAACCGCACCGTCGGGCTCCGCGACACGTGGGCGAAGATCGAGAAGGCCTAAACCTCTTCCAGGATGGGGAAGACGAGGGCGGTGACGTGGGAGGAGATGCGCTTCAGGTTGGTCAGGACGTCCAGGTGGATCTCCGAGGTCTCCAGCGACTCCGCCAGGCCCGCGCGGAGCCGCGCCAGGTGGGACTCGCGCAGATCCCGCTCCCGCTGGCGGACGACCGGCCGCTGGTCCAGCACCTCCTGAGCCAGGGTCCGGTCGTTGGCCGCGACGGCGGCGATGGCGCGCTCCAGGTTCTTCGCCACGAGGGCGTGGAACTCGATGATCTCCACTTCGCCCGCCCCCGAAAAGCGCCGGCCCTGGTAGAGCTTCTTCCTGGCCAGCTCCATCAGGTTCTTGTCCACGATGTCGCCGATGTTTTCCAGATTCTGGATGACCGTGAGCAGCGCAACCTCCTTCTGGGAGAGGTCGGCGGACATGGTCTCGCGACCGAGGCGCGTGAGAAAAAGCTTGATCTCGCGCTCCAGGTAGTCCACCTGGTCGTCCCGCCGCTCCACGTCCTCGAGCAGCTCCTGGCTGTCGGTGCGGAAGACCGCCATGGCGTCGCGATACATCCTCTGCACCACGTCGGCCATGCGCAGGGCCTCGCGCGTCGCCTGGCCGATGGCGAGCGCCGGTTGATCCAGAGAGCGCTCGTCGAGGTAGCGCGTCTTGAACGGGTTGTCCCCCTCCTCCTCCTCGGGGACGAGGGTGACGATCAGCCGCGCCGCGAGGTTTTGAAACGGCAGGAAGAGCGCGCTGATCCCCACGTTGAAGACGGTGTGGGCGTTGGCGATCTGGCGGCCGACGTCGCTGGCCGTGGTCCCGACCCAGCGCGTGAACGGATCGATGAACGGAAGAATGAGCAGCACGCCGAGGATCTTGAAGGCGACGTGGGCCGCCGCGACGCGCTTGGCGTCGGGGCGCGCGCCGATGGACGCCATCAGCGCCGTCACGCAGGTGCCGACGTTGGCGCCGAGGACGATGGCGACCGCGCCGCTCAGCGGGAGGAGGCCCTCGCCGGCCAGCGTGATGGCGAGCCCGATGGTGGCGGCCGAGGAGTGGACGAGGGCGGTGAAGAGCGCCGCCGTCAGGATCCCCGCCAGCGGTGTGCCGGCCAGCGTCAGGAGGATCTGCTGGGCCAGGTGGCTCGACTTCATCGGGCCCATGCCGTCCACCATCACCTTGATCCCGAGGAAGATCAGGCCGAAGCCCAGGAGCGCGGTCCCCAGGTCCTTCACCGCCCGCCGCTTTCCCAGGAAGATGACGCTGAACCCGATGCCCACCATCAAGAGCGCGTAGTCGGTGATCTTGAAGGCGATGAGCTGGACGGTGAACGTGGTGCCGATGTCTGCTCCCAGGATCACCCCCATGGTCTGGGAGAAGGGGATGAGGCCGGCGGAGACGAAGCCGATCAGCATCACCGTCGTCGCCGAGGACGACTGGATGATCGCCGTCACCGCCGCCCCCGAGAGGACTGCGGCGAAGCGGTTCCGGGTCACGTGGGTGAGGAGGTAGCGGAGGCGGCCGCCCGCGGCCCGCTGGAAGCCCTCGCCCACGAGCTGGATCCCGTAGAGGAGGAGGGCCATCCCGCCGAAGAGGGCGAGGATCACCACGGCCGCAGGCCCTCCAGGTGCGCCGTGTCGTTCAGCGTCAGGACGCGCGGCGGGTCCACCACGCTGAGCGACGCGTTCCCGATCGCCAGCTGCCAGAGGGCGTTGGGGGAGAGGCCCAGGAGATGGCAGAGGTAGACGCTGATCACGCCACCGTGCGACACCACAAGCGCTTCTTGCCCATCAGCGTGGGAGGAGACGATGAGCTCCATGACCGGGAGGACGCGGCGGGCCACGTCCGCGATGTGCTCGCCCTCCGGCGGCGGGCAGTCGTACGGGCGCTCCCGCCAGTTCCGGTAGGCGTCGGCTTCCAGCGCCAGGACATCGTCCACGGTCCGCCCTTCCCACGCCCCCAGGGAGAGCTCCCTCAGGTCGTCCACGAGCGTGACGGTGAGCCCCCGTTCCTTCGCGACGATCTCGGCGGTCTCCCGCGCGCGGCGGAGCGGGCTCGAGTAGACGGCGCCCACCCGGCGCCGGGCCACCGCCCGCGCCAGGGCCGCCGCCTGCGCGAGCCCCGCGTTGGAGAGGCCGACATCCGTCCGCCCCTGGAAGCGGCGCTCGGCGTTCCAGGCCGATTCGGCGTGCCGCGCCAGGACGAGCTTCATAGAGCCTCCCCGGCGCGGAAACCCTGCGCTTCAGCGCGGGGAGGAAGCG
>JBBTEL010000115.1:0-1271 GCA_038042325.1 Candidatus Methylomirabilota bacterium | reverse complement strand
GCTCAATCGTCCTGCTCCGTGACGCCCAGCCAGTACTTGCTCCACTCGGCCAGGTGGGTCAGCGTGGAGAGGTCCTTCATCCGGTCGAGGAAGACGATCCCGTTCAGGTGGTCGGCCTCGTGCTGGATGACCCGGGCGAAGAAGTCCTTGGCGATCAGGTTCACCGGCTCGCCGGCCCGGTCGTAGGCCTGAAGCCGCACCTCAGTGTAACGCGGCACCATGCCGCGCAGATCGGGGATCGAGAGGCAGCCCTCCCAGCCTTCCTCCATCGCGTCGGTCAGCGGCGTCGCCGTCGGATTGATAATGACGGTCAGCGGGATCTGCGGGGCATCGGGGTAGCGCGGGTTCGACAGGACCTCGATCACGGCGATCTGCTTGAGGGTGTGGACCTGGGTGGCGGAGAGGCCGGCCCCGTTGTACTCGCGAATCGTCTCGATCATGTCGTCGATCAGCCGCTGGGTCTCCGGCAGCCGGATCTCCGAGACGGGCACGGGCGCCGCGACCGTTCGCAGTACGGGATGGCCGAGCCGCGCCACCTTCAGGATCGCCATGGCCCGTATTGTACCCTACTTCTTTTCCTCGATCCTCCCCACGCGCTTGATCGCGGCGGCGAGCATCCTGGCGTCCTTGTCCCAGAACTTCTGGAACTCGGGCGCGTCCATGTAGGCGATGGGGGTTTCGAGCTTGGCCATGGCGCCCTTGAACTCGGAGTCCTCGACCGCTTGACGCACGGCGTCCCGCAGCGTCTTGAGCACGGGCGCGGGCGTGCCCGTCGGGGCGAAGACGCCCGCCCAGATGTAGAACTCGATGTCGTAGCCGAGCTCCTTGAAAGTCGGGAGATCCGGGAGCGCCGCGACCCGCTTCGCCCCCCATCCCGCCAGCGGCCGCAGCTTGCCGGCCTTGATATGCGGCAGGACGACGGCCGGGCCGGACGCGAGCGCGTCCACGTGGCCACCGAGGATCGCCGTCAGCGCCGGCCCGGCCCCCCCGAAGGGCACGTGCTTCAACTTGATCCCGCCGGCGTGGCTCAGCATCTCGGTCGCCATGTGGAGGGTGCCGTACACGCCCGAGGACGAGAAGGAGATCTCTCCGGGACGGCGCTTGGCATCCTCGACGAACTCCTTCACACTCTTCCAGGGGCGGTCGGCCGCGACCACCAGGATCGTGGGGTCGGCCGAGATGAGCGCGATGGGGGTGAGCTGGTTCATGTTGTACGCCGGCGTGCGGTTGAAGAGCTTGTCGGCTTCCGGGATGATCGAGATGCTCGAGAG
>JBBTEL010000114.1:0-1557 GCA_038042325.1 Candidatus Methylomirabilota bacterium | reverse complement strand
GCGGGGAGAGGTAGGGTGAGGGGGGAGAGGATGAAGGTGAGGGGATTATGAGTGGGGTGAGGGTGGCGAGGGAATTCGAGCCTGGCCGGCCAGCAGCGCGGCAGAGGTTACTTCACAAAACCCAGCAGGCGGGGGATGAAGAGGACGGTCTCCGGGACGAAGGCGACGATGAAGAGGACGACGATGATCGCGGCGAGGAAGGGCAGAAGCGGGCGGATGAGCTTTTCCATGGGCAGCCCGCTGATCGCCATGCCGAGGAAGAGGCAGAGGCCGACGGGCGGCGTGACGTGGCCGATCGCCGAGGCGATGACGCACACCATCCCGAAGTGGATCGGATGGATGCCCAGCGACTGGGCTCCCGGGAGGAGGACCGGGACGGTGACGAGGATGATCTCCGACGGCGTCAGGAAGGTGCCGAGGAAAATATAGAGGATGATGACGAACGACAGGAAGAGCCACCACGTCGGGGCGAAGGTCCCGATCGCCTCGGCGACCCTGAGCGGGAACTTCGAGTAGGTCAGCACCCAGCCGAAGGCTCCCACCAGCCCGATGATGAGGCCGATGACGCCAGAAAGCCGCGCGGAGTCCGCGAAGATCCCCGGCAGGTCGCGCAAGGCCAGCTCCCGGTAGAAGAGCGGGGGGACGGTGAGGGCATAGACGACGGCCACGGCGGCCGCCTCGGTCGGGGTGAACCAGCCGAGGAGAATTCCGCCCATGATGATGATCGGGATCATCAGGCCCGGCAGCGCGTCCCGCAGCGCGGCCGCGAACGTGCGCAGGGTCGGGCGCGGCTCGCGCGGGTAATTGCGCCGCTTGGCGATGACGAAGGTCGGGACCGCCATGCCGATGGCGATGAGGAGCCCCGGAAGGTAGCCCCCCGCGAAGATCGCGGCCACCGACTCGTCGGCCATCCAAGCGTAGATGACGGCGATGATGGACGGGGGGATGATCGGGGCGAGGATGGCGGTGCAGATGGTGAGCACCGTGGCGAAGTCCTTGTCGTAGCCCTTGCGCACCATCTGAGGGATGAGGAAGGTGCCGAGGGCGGACACATCCGCTACGGCCGAGCCCGAGATGCCGCCGAAGATCATGCTGTCCACGATGTTCACGTAGGCCAGGCCGCCCCGGAAGCGGCCGACGAGCACGGTGGCCAGGTCGATGATCGCGCGGGCGACACCGCCGCGCGCCGCGATGTTGCCGGCCAGGATGAAGAGCGGCGCGGCGAGGAGAAGGAACGAGTCTGACAGCAGGCCGACGAAGCGCGTCGGGATGATGATGGGGTTCAGCGCCGGATAGAGCAGGGCGGCGGCGAGGGTGCCGACGCCGAGGGCGATGGCGATCGGCATCCCCAGGATGACGAAGACGACGAACACGATCAGGAGCGTTTCAGCCATAGAGTGCGCAGGGCGGCGACGAAGCGCCAGGCCATCGGGAGGAGGATCAGGGCCGAGCCCACAGGCACGGCGGCGTACACGTAGCCGAGGGGCAGGCCGAGGCCGGCGCTCGTCTGGAGCTGCGCGTTGGGGACAAGGACGACGCTGCTCTTGATGAGGGACA
>JBBTEL010000113.1:0-1045 GCA_038042325.1 Candidatus Methylomirabilota bacterium | reverse complement strand
TGTGCCGCAGGGCGGCCACCTCGGGATGGGCGGGATCGAAGCGCCCCCAGCGCTGCACGACCCGCTCCGCCGGCTCGACGTGGACCTCCAGATTGGGGAACCCGTGCGTGCGGTCCACCACCAGCTGGTAGTGCGGCGCGAGGTCCTCCACGGCGAGGAGCGCCGCCTCGACCTGGGAAGGATAGACGTTCACGCCCTTGATGATCAGCATGTCGTCCGTCCGCCCCTTGATCCGGGCCATCCGCGCGGTCGTCCGGCCGCACTTGCAGGGCTCCGGGTTCAGGCTCGTGACGTCCCCCGTCCGGTAGCGGAAGGCAGGCAGCGCCTCCTTCGTGAGCGTGGTGAGGACCAGCTCCCCCTCGGTCCCGGGCGGGAGCACCTTCCCTGCCGTGTCCACGATCTCGGGGAGGAAGTGATCCTCGTTGATGTGGAGCCCGTTCCTCACCTCCGCGCACTCCACCGCGACCCCGGGGCCGATGATCTCGGAGAGGCCGTAGAAGTCCACCGCGGTGAGGAACAGCACCGCCTCGATCTTGTGCCGCAGCTCCTCGGTCCACGGCTCGGCCCCGAAGAGGCCGTAGCGGAGCCCCAGGGTGGACGCGTCCACCCCCTGCTCGCGCATGCTCTCGCCGATGTGCAGGGCGAAGGACGGCGTGCACGCCAGCCCCTGAGGGCGGAAATCCTGGAGGAGCATGATCTGCCGGAGGGTGTTGCCCGACGAGGCCGGGACGACCGTGAGCCCCATGTACTCGGCCGCGTCGTGGAAGCCGAGCCCCCCGGTGAAGAGCCCGTACCCGTAGGCGATCTGGATCAGCTGCCCCGGCTCCGCCCCGGCGGCGGCCAGGGAGCGGGCCATTACCTCGCGCCAGACCTGGAGGTCCCCCTTCGTGTAGCCGACGACGGTGGGCTTGCCCCTCGTGCCCGAGGAGGCGTGGATGCGGCTCACCTGGGCGAGGGGGACCGCGAAGAGGCCGAAGGGGTAGTGCTCGCGGAGGTGGGCCTTCACCGTGAAGGGGATCCGCTGGAGATCGTCGAGGCTCCGGAT
>JBBTEL010000112.1:0-1671 GCA_038042325.1 Candidatus Methylomirabilota bacterium | reverse complement strand
GAGGGAGAGGGCGGGGGTGAGGGTGAGGCGTCCGTTCGCGCATAATCCGGGCTAGGCGGCGATCAGGCGCTCGAAACGCTCCCACGGCAGCGCCGTCCAGGTCTCCGTGGTGGCATGGCCGAACGACCGGATGATCATCACCACCTTCGCCGCCGTGGCCTCGTCGGGGGCGTCGAAGATGTCGAGGTAGTCGCAGGGGCCGAGGATCGCGTAGTTGGCGACCCATTTCACCTGCGGGCAGTCTTTGCGGATGCGGTCGTTCACCGCCTTTTCCAGCTTCTTGAGATCGGCCGGCGATTTCACCGTCATCGGGGTCAACCGGGTCAGCACCACGAACGTCGCCATCGTCATGCCTCCTTATCGAGAGAAGTTACCATCACGGGTAGATCCCCAGGATCATGATCGCCTCCGCCACCCGCTCGATGGCGCGGATCAGGGCGGCCGTCCTGAGCTCCACGCCCTTGTCCCGCGCCGTGGCCCCGACCTCGCGGAAGGCCCGCACCATGAGCCGCTCCAGCCGCTCGTTGATCTCCTCCTCGCTCCAGAAGAACGCCTGGAGGTCCTGGACCCACTCGAAGTACGAGACCACCACGCCGCCGGCGTTGGCCAGGATGTCGGGGACGACCAGCACGCCGCGGGCCGCCAGGATGGCGTCGGCCTCGGGGGTCGTGGGGCCGTTGGCCCCCTCGACGACGAGGCGCGCCCGGATCCGGTCCGCGTTGGCGGCCGTGATCTGCTGCTCCAGCGCCGCCGGAATCAGGACGTCACAGTCGGAGACGAGGAGACCCTCGTTCGTGATCGGCTCGCCGCCGGGGTAATCGTCGAGGCGCCCGCTCTCACGCTTGTGCCGGAGGAGGGCCCGAGGGTCCAGCCCCTCGGGGTTCAGCGTCCCGCCCCGCGAATCGCTGACGGCGACGACCCGCGCCCCCACGGCATGCAGGAGCCCGGCGCTCACGCTCCCCACGTTGCCGAAGCCCTGGACGGCCACGCGCGCGCCCGCCAGCGGCAGGCCGAGCTGCGCGAGGGCCTCCCGCGTCGAAACCATCACGCCCCGGCCGGTCGCCTCCGCGCGGCCGAGGGAGCCGCCGACCGGCACCGGCTTCCCCGTCACCACGGCCGGGACCGGGTAGCCCCGGTGCATCGAGTAGGTGTCCATGATCCACGCCATGATCTGGGGCGTGGTGTTGACGTCGGGAGCCGGGATGTCTCCCTCCGGGCTCATGAGGACGGAGATCTCCGTCGCGTAGCGGCGGGTGAGGTTCTCCAGTTCCTGAAGGGACAGGCGCTTCGGGTCGCACACCACGCCGCCCTTGGCGCCTCCGAAGGGGAGGCTCAGGACGGCGCACTTCCAGGTCATCCACATGGCGAGCGCCCGCATCTCGTCGAGGGTCACATCCGGGTGATAGCGAATGCCGCCCTTGGTCGGGCCGCGGGCGGTCGAGTGGTGGACCCGGTAGCCCGTGAAGATCTTGACCGAGCGGTCGTCCATCCGGACCGGGAAGTTGACCGTGAGCTCCCGCTTCGGCGCGCGCAGGTAGTCCTCGATCCCGCGCTTGAGCGGGAGGTACTTGACCGCCCGGTCGTACTGGGCGAGCGCCATCTCATACGGGCTCGCTTCCGTCATTTGATCGGCCCCCACCGCTCGGGCCTCGACACGACGCCCTCCTCGAG
>JBBTEL010000111.1:1859-13705 GCA_038042325.1 Candidatus Methylomirabilota bacterium | reverse complement strand
CGTGTAGCGGAGGCCTTCCTCCACCTCGAAGAGGGGCCACGCCCTCGACTCCACCGCCAGGCGCGCGATGCGGAGCGAGCGGTCGTCGGGAATCCCCCAGCCCGGCACGCACGGGGACAGCACGTTGATGAAGCGCGTCCCGCGGACGGCCCGGGCTTTCTCGACCTTCCCGACGAGGTCGTCGGGGTAGCCGGGGCACGCGGTGGCGGCGTAGGGGATCCGGTGGGCCGCCATGATCTCCATGATGTCCTTCTTCCGCGTCCCCTTGCCACGGGGAGTCGAGGTCGTCCGGGCGCCCCACGGGGTGGCCGAGCTCTTCTGGTTCCCCGTGTTCTGGTACGCCTCGTTGTCGAAGCAGACGTAGAGAATGTCCTCGTTGCGCTCGGCCGCGCCCGAGAGGGCCTGGATGCCGATGTCGTAGGTCCCGCCGTCGCCGGCCAGGCACGCCACCGTCACGTCCTCCCCCAGCGCCTGGTACGCGCGCGCGAGCCCCGAGGCCGCGGCCGCGGTGGTCTCGAAGGCAGTCTGGAAGACTGGGACGCGCATGGACGACAGCGGCATCGGCCCCGCCATCACCGCGATGCAGGAGGGGGGGATGACCACCACGCTCTTGGGGCCCAGCCCCTTCATGACGAACCGCACGCCCAGCGCCACGGCGCACCCGGGGCAGGAGGCGTGGCCCGAGAGAAAGTAGTCGGCTTCGGGGAGCGCGTAGGTCTTCACAGGTCCTCCTCCAGGATGGGCCCCGGCGACGGCTCTTTCCTCTCCAGCGCGTGGCGCGCGATCTGGATCACCCGCTCCGGCGACACGTTGACCCCTCCGAGGCCGGCGATGAACGAGAAGACCGGGGGGCGGCTCCCGCTCTGCGCCCCGAGCGCCGCCCGCACTTCCTGGCAGAAGATTCCGCCGCTCCCCACCGAGCAGTTCCGGTCGATGACCGCCACCTTTTCGGCGGCCCCGAGCGCGCGGACGACGTCCTCGGCAGGGAAGGGACGGAAGAGGCGGAGCTTCACGAGGCCGACCGGGATCCCCTCCGCGCGCAGGCGATCGATCGCCTCGCGGCACGTGCCCGCGATCCCGCCGGCAGCCACCAGCAGGAGCTCGGCGTCCTCGGCGCGGTAGGCCTCGAGACGCGAATAGCTGCGGCCGGTAAGCTCACCCCAGAGACGGCCGGCTTGCTCCACCCGATCCAACGCCAGGGCCATTGCGGCCTGCATGGAGAGCCGGGTGGCCCTCCACTGGGCCGGGGAGACCGTCCCGCCGAAGCCGCGCGGCTCGGTGACGTCGAGCCGGAAGGAGGGCGCGTAGGGAGGCAGGAAGGCGGCAACCAGTTCGGGGTCGGGGACTTCCACCGGCTCCAGCGTGTGCGAGATGTACATCGCCTCGATCACGACCATGGCCGGCAGCAGGACCGCCTCGGCGACGCGATAGGCCTGGAGCACGGTGTCCAGGACCTCCTGGGCCGACTCGCAGTAGAACTGGAGCCAGCCCGTGTCGCGCTGGGAAAGGCTGTCGGTCTGGTCGGCCCAGAACCCCCACGGCGAGGCCAGCGTCCGGTTGACGTTGACCATCACCACCGGCGCCCGCGCCCCCGCCGCGTAGTGGAGCATCTCGTGCATGAGGGCGAGCCCCTGGGAGGCCGTGGCGGTAAAGACGCGCGTCCCTGCCAGCGAGGCGGCGATGCAGGCTGCCATCGCCGAGTGCTCGGACTCCACCGTCATGAGATCCGCGGTCAGCTCGCCCCGGTCCTTCAGCTCGGCGAGCTTTTCGAGCACTGGGGTCTGCGGCGTGATCGGGTACACCGGGATCAGGTGGGGGCGGGCGCGCAGGGCCGCGTAGGCCACCGCATGGTCCCCCGTAAGCAACATCCGAGTGTGCCGCGCCGCCACCTCGGTCAGCATCGCCCCCTCCGTGGGGTCAGGCATGCGTTATTGCGTTGCGGTACGCTCCGCGCCGCGGGGCGCCCCGCCCGCCGCCTCCCGCTGGCCTGGCTCACCGTTCAGCCTCCATCACCATCGCGCCGCGGGGGCACTC
Organism: Candidatus Methylomirabilota bacterium; assembly: GCA_038042325.1. Lineage (GTDB taxonomy): Bacteria > Methylomirabilota > Methylomirabilia > Rokubacteriales > CSP1-6 > CSP1-6. The sequence goes on along the minus strand of JBBTEL010000111.1, from coordinate 11,671 downwards.
ATAGACGCAGACCCCGCACCCCTTGCAGTGCTCCGTCACCACCTCGTAGCCGCCGTCGGCCCGCCGGATGGCCATGTCGGGGCAGAAGATCAGGCAGTTGTCGCAGTGGACGCACCGCCCGCAGGTGAAGCAGCGGGTGGCCTCGCCCTGGACCTCGACTTCGGTGAGCCCCTCGACGACGGGGATGAAGGAGCGCACGCGCGTGGCCGGCGGCCTTTCCCGACGCTGTCCCCGCGGGGAGCGCGGGAAGTAGTCGAGGTTGATCGCCCCAAACTCGACGATCGCCGATTCGTCCTGGCGGGCGCCGGGGACCGCCCGGCGCTCGCGGGCGCCCTCGCGGAGGAACAGGTCGATGGCGGTCGCCGCGCGCTTCCCCGACCCGATCGCGTGGGTCACCGAGCGCGGGGACGGGGTCAGATCGCCCCCCGCGAAGATCCGCGACACGCTCGTGGCGCCGGTGTCCGCCACCGCCACGCACGCGCCCTCCGCGCGAAGGCCGGACGGCAGGAGCGAGAGGTCGGGGGTCTGGCCGATGGCCAGGAACACCGTATCCGCCTCCAGCGTGAAGTCGGTCCCCGGGAAGAGGATGGGATGGATCCTGCCGGCGTCGTCACGCTCGAGCGCCGCGGCCCGGGCCAGGAGCCCGCTCGCCCGGCCGCCCTCTTCGCGGATCTCGGCAACGCCAGCTTGATTCAGGATCTCAATGCCTTCCGCCAGGGCCTGAGCGACTTCCTCCGGGAGGGCGGGCATCCCGTCCCTGGACTCGAGCGCGAGCACGGTGACCTGGCGGGCGCCCCGGCGGCGGGCGGTGCGCGCGACATCCATCGCGGTGCTCCCGCCTCCCACCACCACCACGCGCGATCCCACCTCCGCCGCCTGCCCGGTGTTGATCTCCCTCAGCAACGCGAGGCCGTCCCGGACGCCCGCGGCGGACTCGCCGGGGACGTTGAGCCGGTAGGGCACGTACGCCCCCGTGGCGAGAAACACGGCGTGATAGAAGCCCAGCGCCTCCCAGGGGAGGTTGCGGCCCAGGTTGGCCTTGGTGCGCACCTCGATCCCCAGCCCCAGAATCAGCTCGATCTCCCGGTCGAGAACGTGGCGCGGCAGCCGGTACTCCGGAATCCCGTAGCGGAGGAGGCCGCCGAGCACCGGCATGCCCTCGAAGATCGTGACGCGGTAGCCGAGCCGCGCCAGGTGATAGGCGCAGGAGAGGCCCGCGGGGCCGCCCCCGACCACCGCGACCACTTCCTCATGAGTCGGCGGTTGAGACTCGACCCGGCCGTGGGTCAACCCCCAGTCGCCCACGAACTGCTCGATCGCGTTGATGGCGACGGCGCCGTCGTAGGAGCCCCGGTTGCAGGCCGATTCGCACGGATGCGAGCAGACGCGCCCCATCACCGCGGGCAGCGGGTTCTCTTGCCGGATCAGCTCCCAGGCGCCCCCGTAGTTCCCGGCCCGCACCTCGGCGATCCAGGCCGCCACGGGCTCGCCCGCGGGACAGGCCGCGCGGCACGGGGCCGTCTGCTCCACGTACCGGGGACGGCTGGTCCGCCAGCCGCCGGTCTTGATCTCGAGCGTCGTGCGCTCGGACCAGACCAGCGGGCGCGCCGGGCCGAGGTCGCGGGCCACGTCAGCCTCCCACCAACGAGCTAGAGCAAACACTCACGCGTGGATCCAGGTGCCGGGCCAAATCACGAGCCAGACAAGGCCCGAGGGAGGAGCCGGCCGGAGGCGTAACGACCCAGCCCGCCTCTGGCGGGACTGGGTGCCCGCAAAGGAAGGGCGACGACCGAAGCTGGTCAATGGCCGAAGGCCGTCCTTGGCGGGCACCCGCGAAGCGGGTCGTGGCGAAGTGAGTTGGCACGGCACTAGCCTCCCAGGACCTCGGCGCCCGCGGTCAGCAGATACGCCTCCCGCGCGGCCGCTGCGTTTTCTTCCTTCCTCGCCGGGCTCCCCTCCCCGACCGCCTCCTCCAGCACGGGGAGGGAGATGAGTCCCGTCGCGCCCGCGAAGGCGCCCGCCATGGCCGTGGAGACGATGGGCCCGAGACCGGCGCGCCGCGCGATGGCCCCGGCGTCCACGGGAATGACGCGGAGGCGGAGCGGGAGGGCGTTCGGGGGCAGCTCCCGCGCGTTGACCAGCACCAGCCCGCCCTCGCGGAGGTTCGCCGTCACGTTCGCTTCCCCCAGCATCGTGGGGTCGAGGACGATCACGTAGTGCGGGCGCTCGATGTCGCAGCGGATCCGGATCGGCGAATCGTCCACCCGGAGGAACGCCGTGACGGGCGCGCCCCGCCGCTCGCCGCCGTACGCCGCGAAGGCCTGCACATAGTGGCCGGCCTTGAAGAAGGCGCCGGCCAGGATCTGGCAGGCGACCTGGGCCCCCTGCCCCCCTCGTCCGTGGATCCTGATCTCCAGCATCGTCCTTACCTCAGAGCGGGGTCAGGTCTTGCATTGCAACAATCCGCCCAGATGCGTGATTGCAAGACCTGACCCTTAGGCCGCAGCCTTGGCCGGCTTGCCGAGCTTCTTCAGGCGCTGGAGCCCGAGGAGGGCGGCGCCCAGCGCCGTCGTGTACTCCGGATGCTCGGGCACGTTCACCGTCAACCCGAACTTCTCCCGCGCCGCCACCAGCATGCCGTCCTGCTTCGCAACGCCGCCGATGAAGGTGATCTCGCCATCGAGCCCGACCCGCTTGAGCATCCCGTAGGCCCGGTCCGCCAGGGAATTGTGGATTCCGCGCAGAATGTCCTCGACTCCCACACCCTGAGAGACGTGGTTGATGATCTCGGACTCCGCGAGGACGGCGCAGACGCTCGAGATCGGCTGCGGCTTCTGCGCCCGCCGGGAGAGCGGCCCGATGTCCTCCACCGTCACCTCCAGGTACTTGGCGGCGCGCTCGAGGAAGCCGCCGGAACCCGCCGCGCACTTCTCGTTCATGTGAAACTCCTTGACCTTGCCGCCCTCCCGGAGCCTGATGGCGCGGGTGGACTGGGCACCGATGTCGAGGACGTACTTCGTGTTGGGAAAGAGGACGGCGGCGCCCCGGGCCCCGCAGGTGAGATCGGTGATCTGGATGTCCCGGAAGGAGATCGAGTAGCGGCCGAGGCCGGTGGTGGCGATATATCCCACCTCCTCGGCGGTCACCCCCGCGTTCTGGAGCGCGGCTTCGAAGGTCTCACGGGCCACCTTCTCGAAGTCCGCCTTGGTCTTGGCGAGCCCGCGGCCCCGGACGGAGCCCTTCTCATCGATGAGGACGCACTTCGTCGTCCCCGACCCGATGTCGATTCCCGCGACCAGCATGGCTAGGCCTCCTTCGCTTCGAGGACGCGCTCGGACGCCATCGCCCGCTCGAGGGCGAAGAGCGCCGCGCCCAGGGCTCCCACGTAGTGCCCCTCGGGGCTCACGTTGACCGGCACGCCCAGCACCGCCTCCAGCCCCCGCACCATTGCGATGTTCCGCGACACGCCGCCCGTGAACGTCACCTCTTCCTCCACGCCCACCCGGCGGATCAGGGACATGGTCCGCGTGGCGATGGCCTTGTGGACCCCGCCGAGGATGTCCTCTATGGTCTTCTTCTGGGCCAGGTAGGACATGATGTCCGACTCCACGAAGACCGTGCAGACCGAGGTCAGGCGCACGGGGTTCTTCGCCAGGAGCGCCCGCTCGCCGATCTCGCCGAGGCCGAGGCCGGTCACATCCGCGGCCGCCATCAGGAAGCGCCCCGTCCCCGCCGCGCACTTGTCGTTCATCGAGAAGTCGAGCACCGAGCCGTCGGGCCCCACCTTGATCGCCTTGGTGTCCTGGCCGCCCATGTCAAGCACGGTGCGGGTGGCCGGGTAGAGATAGTGGGCGCCCCGGGCGTGGCAGGTGATCTCGGTGACCTGGGCGTCGCCGAAGGTCACCTTGTAGCGGCCGTAGCCGGTGCCCACCACGTACCCCACGGCCTCCCGCGGGAGCCCGGCATCCTCCAGGGCCTTCACGAAGGCCCGCTCCGCCGCTTTCGACACGTTCGCGCCCGTATCGATGAGCGAGCGCCCGACGATCCGGCGATCCTCCGAGAGAATCACCGCCTTGGTCTGGGTCGAGCCGACATCCACGCCGGCGCCGTACATCATGTCTGCCTCCTCATGCCCCTCACCCAACCCTCTCCCCCCTCACCTTAATCCTCTCCCCCGGTGGGGGAGAGGGCAGGGTGAGGGGGGAGGAGCGAGAGTGAGGGGGAATGTTCAGAGTGATCGGGCGGAGGACGCCCATTCTGAGAATCAGCCGCGCCTTCGCCTGGAGCTGGCCGATCAGAATCCCCACCCCGGCGAGAGCCGCCGCCACCGCGGCCAGGGCCGGGGACCGGCGTCCGAGAATCAGGAGCACGAGCGGCAGCAGGTGGCCGACGATGAAGATCCCGAGCACGGCCGAGTCCTCGCGGAGGCCGCCGGCGACCTGGCGGAACGTCCGGTTCCCCGGCCACAGCGAGTACGCGACCCAGGCGAAGCCGCTCAGGAGGACCAGCGCGCCCGTTTCCAGCTGCAGCCGATCCGCGTCGCCCGATCCGAGCGGCGCCGCCAGGCTCAGGACGCCCGCGCCCGACACGAGCGCCGAGGCGAGGAACACGAGGGGGAGAATCGGCACATTCCAGGCCAGCACGCCGCGGCAGTTGCTGAGGACCCACCCCTGGGCCAGGACAAAGAAGAGCGCGACCGGCGCGGCGGCGACCCGCCAGCCGGCCCACGGCCAGAGGAAGTCCAGCGCGGCGAGGGCGATGAAGGCGCCCCCCGCCCAGGACTCGCGCGACATCCACGAGGTCTCCGCCATGCGGAGCACCTTGGCCCCGCGGAATGGGCGCCCCGCCTCCACCGCGACCGAGAGGAAGCCGGCGAGGACCAGCAGCGGTCCGAGGGTGAGGGCCAGCCTCGCGAGCGGGGTCGCGGAAAAGCCCGCGAGCGAGACGGCCACGAGATAGGCGCCCGCGCCCGCCCCGCCGAGGAAAAAGTTCGCCACGGCGAGCCGGCCCCACAGCGTCTGCTTGAGCGGCGGCAGCAGCTCCGTGTCGAGAGGAAGTTCGGTATCCATGGCTCAATCCGTCAGGTAGTAGACCGAGGGATCCGTGCCGCATTCCGGCAGGAGCTGGACCCCGGTCCGATCCTTCCGGAGCCGCGAGACCCTGCTCTCCGGATCGTCCAGGTCGCCGAAGTAGATGGCGTTGGCGATGCAGGCCACCGAGCACATCGGCGTGGCGGCCGCATCCTCGCCCGGCTTGAGCCCATCGGCGAGCCCCGCGTCCACGCGATTCAGGCAGAAGGTGCACTTGGTCATGACGCCCCGCCGCTCGGGCTCCGCGGTGGCGGCCTCGGACGGCGTGGGGCCGCCGGGGAAGTACCACTGGGCCTCGTGGATCAGGTGGCGCGCCCGGTAGGGGCAGGCCAGGGCGCAGTAGCCGCAGCCCACGCACTGGGCGTAATCCACGAAGACGATCCCGTCAGAGCGCTGGCGGCTGGCCCCGGTGGGGCAGACCGGAACGCAGGGCGGGTTCGCGCAGTGCATGCACTGCATCGGGAGGAAGAGGCGGCGGACGTTCGGGTACTCCCCCACCTCGCAGTCGGCCACGAAGCGCCAGAAGGTTTCGGCGGGAAGGCCGTGCTCCTGCTTGCAGGCGATGGTGCAGGTCTGGCAGCCCACGCACCTCTTCAGATCAATGACCATGCCCCATCTCATCGCGAGGCCCTCCGGACGCCCCCCTCACCTTTCATCCTCTCCCGCCCCTCACCCTGCCTCTCCCCACAGGGGAGAGGAGAAGAGGTGAGGGGCATCGTCTGGGTAGGGTGAGGGGACTCCGCTCTGCGCACGGCGACCTTCACGACGTCGGCGCCGCTGCCGGTGGCGTCGGTGAGGTCCAGATCCATCGCGGCCACCTGATTGAGGCTGGGCATGTCGAAGTCGCGGGCCACCGGGGTCGCCCAGTGGCCGAACTGCTGGAGGGCCACCGCCACGTCCGGCCGGACCCCCTCGCGGAGGATGGCGTGGCCCCGCGTGCGACCGGTCGGCGACTCGATCTCCACGAGGTCCCCCTCCTCGATCCCCAGGCGTTTCGCCGTCCCCCGGTTCAGCATGAGGCCGAAGTGCCCCATGACGTGGCGGGCGACATCGGCCAGAATCGGGAGCGACACGTTGGCCCCCCAGGAGTACTGCATGCTGCGGCTGGTCAGGAGCCAGAGGGGAAACTCCTCCGGACGGCGGCCGTGCTTGACGGCGACCTTGGCCCAGATGTCGGGGAAATCTTTCCAGGCGGGCAGCGGCTGGTACTCCTGGAGCTGGACGTCCCACCAGGTGATCCCGCGCTCGTGGAGCCGGTTCGCCAGCTCGGCGCCCATCCGCTTGATCCGCTCCTGGTACGGCAGCTCGTAGCGGAGCCCGTGGGCCTTCATCGCGGCGTGGAGGTAGTAGCGCTTCTCCGAGAATGGGACGAAGAACGCGCCGTGAGTCTTGAACCACTCGAGATCGCGCTCTTCCTTCCCGGCGGTGAGCGATCGGGTGGCGGCCCGGCAGACCCGGTCCCAGATCTCCGGGGCGTCCGGCGCGGCCGCGGGATCGAGCGCGTAATCGTATCCTTCGCCCCGGAGCGCGACCCCCACGCCGGCCCCCCGGTTGACCGCCGCGATGTACTCCTTCGAGAGGCCGCAGCGCCGGGCCAGCTCGGTGGCGATGTCAGTGATGTCCCGCGTATCGTAGGGCGGGGCCGTCACCGGCTGGCGCAGGGCGAACCCCATGTGGTCCCAGTACTGCTCGATGTACTTGGTCCCGCCGATCCGGTAGAGCTGGAGAGATTCCAGATCCGTTGCCTCGGGTAACAGCAGATCGGCGTACCAGTTGGTCTCGTCCTGGGTGTAGGCGAACGCGGCGATGAACGGGAAGCGCTCCAGGTCCGCCTCGATCCGCCCCGTCTCCCAGTTGGAGATGGCCGGGTTCGTGCGATAGATGATCCAGACGTCGGGGAGCGTCGGCGCCGGCCAGTGCTCGGGGGGCGAGTCCATGAAGAGCCAGGGCAGGTGGGCGGGCCCCAGCGCCGCCGACCAGGGCGAGTCGCCGGCCAGCGGAACCAGCGTCCGGTAGGCATTGCGGATGTGGGGCTGCCCCTGCCACTTCTCACGGCTCGTCGGGTTGAGCGGCTGGGCCATGAAGCCGTCGGGGCCGGGCTTGACCGAGTCGAGGCGGTTGACCGCAGGGCGATTGAGCCTCACCGTGGTTCCCAGGATGCCGCCGGGGACCTCCAGCGCGCCCACGAGCGCCGACATCACGGTCCGGGCCCAGCAGCACTCGTAGCCTCCCCAGCCGTTGGTCACGGTCTTGCCGAGGAGCACGGCCACGGGCCGGTGGGGCAGCGTTGTGCCCTCCACCTCGATCGTGCCTCCCACATTGGCGTGCTCCAGATACTCGCGCGCCATGCGGCGGATTGTGGCGGCCGGGACATCGGCCACGGTCTCCGCCCATTCGGGGGTGTAGGGCAGCACGTGGTGCAGCAGGAGGGAAAAGGCCGGCCGCACGGCCTCGGCGACGCTCCACCGCTCGTTATCGGCCCCTACCTCCACGCCGGCGGCCAGGAACTTCCCCTCCAGCGCCGGGCTCGTCAGCCTGGGATCGTCGAAGGGGACGGGCCGGTCGCGGTCCAGGTCCCACACGAGAGGCTTGCCCGATTCGGGATCGCGCAGGTAGTAGCCGTGCGGCCCCACGAGATAAGGGGAGTTGGTCATGGACTCGAGGAACGGGACGTCGCACGTCCGGCGCCAGTCCGTCTCGTGGAGGATCACGTGGAGCAGGGCGAGGAGCACCGCCGCGTCGGTCTTGGGGCGGATCGGCACCCACCGGGCGGCCCCCGCGCCCGTGATCGAGAGGTGGGGCTCGATCTGGACCCACGTGAGGCCGCGCACGCGGGCCTCGGCGTGGCGGAAGACGCCCGTGACGCCGCCGGAGGCGTCGCCGTTGTAGCCGAAGGAGAGCACGTAGTCGCAGCGCGGGACGTCGGCCGCCACGGTGAAGGCCCGGTGCCAGAACTCCCCGTAGAGGTGCTCGGAGTGGTAGCACTTGACGCCCTGGCCGCTCCCGATCCCCTGGTCCACCGGCCCCCAGGCGGCGAGGAACGCCGCGAAGGTGCCGAGGTAGGCCGGCGCGATCCCCCCCGAACCGAAGGTCGCGGCGAGCCGCGGGTACCCCGATTCGTCCAGAAGCCCCTTCGCCCGGATCCCCTTGAGCCGTTCGGTCAGGAGGTCGAGCGCCTCGTCCCAGGAGATCTCGACCCAGCCGGGATCCTCCGTCCGGGCCTTCTTCGGATTGGTCCGGCGCATGGGGGTCTTGATCCGGTTCGGGTTGTAGAGCTTCTGGATCAGGGCGTAGGCGCGGACGCACACCTTGCCGCAGGCCGGGTGGATCTCGGCGAAGTCGGAATTGGGCTCCACCCCGACGGCGATCCCGTCCCTGACGACGACCTTGAGGAGATCGGGGCCGGCGACGCACTGGTAGCAGTAAACCGGGATCCGCTCCGTCGTCATCTCATCACCTCACGCGGCCACCAGCTTCTTGTGCTCGAGCGACTCGAAGAACGCGTCGATCCGGTTCCTCAGCTGGGCCTCGGCATAGTAGCGGGGGTCCTCCAGGTCCGACTCCACCAGGAGCGTCGGCACCCCCAGCTCCTTGGTGAAGTACTCCCGCATGTCGCCCTGCCCCGCCGAGAAGAGCCGGCAGCTCTTGATCGAGTGGATCACGAGGCAGTCGGCCTTCCACTCCTCCACGTAGCGCTTGATCTGGCCGTAGCGCGTCACGATCGAGCGGTTGGTGAGGTTCTCCGTGAGCATCTGCGAGGCGATGGACTCCAGGGGGCGCGCCGGATCGTGGCGGAAGCCCCACTCCCAGATGCCCCCCACCGTCGAGTAGGTGGACGCCACGGCCACCGCGCCCCACTTGGTGAACAGGTTCCGGAAGCTCCGGTAGTAGGGATAGGGCGGCGGTCCCTCCACCACCATGCGGAACCGCTCCTCCGAGAGGGGGCCGACCCCTTCCGCCACCATCCCCTCGAACTCCTTGACGGCCTCGTCGAAGAAGTCGGCGGCCTCCCGCGTCCCGCGGAGAACGTTGATGGGCCCCATCATGTTGATCGCGTCGAAGTAGGAGTCGAAGGGCGCCGGGGAGCCCTTGCAGAGGTCCTTCGAGCGCGCGTACCCCTCCTCGGCGCGCGCCGAGTAGCGGAGGATCTCCCGGAGCTTGTCGATGTCGAACTTCTTCTTGCTGATCCGTTCCAGCACGGCGATCAGCTCCTCGATCTGCTTGACGACGTACCGAACGTCCGCCGCCGTGGGCTCTGAAGTCCGGAGGAAGGGGACGTCGAGCATGAAGAGCTCGGAGCCGGTCGCGGCGGCCAGGTGCTCGAACCACTTCACGTACACGTTGCAGCCGACGTAGTTGCAGAGCGTGATGGTGGGGTACGGCATCTTCGTCCCCGGGCCCATCCCGCCGGAGAGGAAGAGGCCGATGTCGGCCTTGACGTAGGCGCAGTTGTCGCTCGAGTAGCCGACCTCCTCGGCCTTGAGGATCAGGGGGAGCGACTGGTGGCGGATCGCGTTCTGCAGCGCCGTGACCTCGGGAAAGATCGGGTGGATGTCGAACGCGCGGAGCAGCTCCACGCAGTTCCCCGAGATCATGATGGCCCCGGTCGGCTCGCCGGTCTCGTTGGCCCGGGCGAGCTGGGCCATCCAGGCGTTCATCATGTCGCGCGACAGCTGGTGGACCTTCCCCTGGTACTGGCGTTCTTTGACTTCTGCCGGCATG
>JBBTEL010000111.1:0-1759 GCA_038042325.1 Candidatus Methylomirabilota bacterium | reverse complement strand
TCGACGAACGTTTCGATCTCGTTGCGCGTCCGCTCGAAGGTCCACATCTTCTCCTCGAACTCGACGAGCAGGTGCGGGATCCCCTCCCGCTCCAGCCCCTGCTTCATCGGGACGTAGTCGAAGAGGGCGGGCTCGCAGAACTTGGCCGGCGTGAAGATGACGGCGTGCGCCCGGCTCCGCCTAACCTTCTCAATGAGACCCTTGGATCGGTGCTCCCTTCCTTCGTGGCGCGTGCAGGAGGGAACCGCGCGATCCACGTAGCTCTGCCCCAGGGCGCGGAACGGGTCGCCGTCGCCCGGGACGTCGGAGGTGAACCAGCGCCACCCCAGGAGCAGGTCGTCCTCCACGATGTAGCACCCCGCCTCTTCCAGGACCTCCAGCAGCCCCAGCGGCGGCTGCTCGCAGAAGGCGCCCTCGACCACGACGCGGATCCGGTCCTTGGGGCGCCCTTCCCGGGCCGGCAGCTCGGCCGCCAGGTCGTCGAGCCGGGACAGCGTCTCCTCGGGAGGCGCCTGGGTCGCGGCGCGGAGGATCTGGTACAGCTCCACGGTCGAGAGCTTCTGGGGCTCGGCGATCCTGAACGCGTACAGATCCCGGATTCGCGCCCGGATCGCGTTGTACAGCTCGACGCTCTTCGCCAGCGCCGCGTCGGTGACCCTGACCCCGAAGGCCTCCTCGAACCCGCGCGCCAGCCGCCGGAGCTCCTCGGCCATGTAATCCGACACCCCGGCGGAGGTGGAGTTCTGCGCGAGATGGAGGTAGTCCACGTGGAAGTGGGGGAAGTTCCGCTTGTAGATGCTCGAGAGGTTCCGGGCCACGTCGCAGATGTTGGAGAACACGAGGCCGTCCACGCCCTTGAGCAGCCCCTGGAAGCCCAGCTCCAGGCTGGACTTCGCGATGGAGCAGACGAAGGACTGGAACCGGGAGTCGGCGTGGGTCAGCTCCACCGTCGCGCCGGCGCCCAAGAGGCCGAGCGGCAGCATGCCGCCGGCGTGGATCACCTCGGCGGGACTCCAGACGGGGAAGCACGCCACGGCGCGGCCGCCGGGGTGGGACTCCTTCCAGCGCTCGGCGATCGCCCCCAGCGGCTCGGCGCAGAGCTCACGGCACCGGTCGATGGTCTGATCAACCTTCATGTTTTTCTCCTGTGCCTAAAAATCCGTGGAGAAAGAGGCGGCCGACTTCGGCGGTCAGGGCCTCGATGCCCCTCCCCTGGCCCACGAAGGGCCGCGTGGCGATGCCGTTGAGCATGCCGAGGAGGAGATTGGTGGCCGACAGGAGCTCCTCGTTGCTCCGCCCGGCGGTGTCCAGGGCGCGGAGGATCTCGAGCCCCCGCAGCAGGTAGCTCTGGCGCTTCTGGGTGGCCGCCATCCGGTGAGCATCGGCCAGCACCTCCACGTCGCGGTTGATGACCTTGAGGGCGGCGCCGTTGTGGAACGCGAACTCGAGGTGGGTGCGGATCAATGCCAGGAGTCGCGTTTCGGGCGTCACCGCTTCGGCGAGAGCGGCGTCCAGCTTGCCGAGCAGCGAGTCCAGGGCCTGGTCGATGACCAGGAACAGGAGCTCGTCCTTGGACCCGACGTAGTGATAGAGGCCGGCGAGCGAGAGCTCTGCGGCGCGCGCGATCTCGCGAATGGAAGCCTGGTGATACCCCTTGCGGGCAATCACCTGAAGCGCCGCCTGGGTGATCGTCGGGTAGCGATGCGCGATGCTCACCGAACCCTCCACCGATCAGTTGATCTGTTGCTTGTTAGCCTAG
>JBBTEL010000110.1:38183-39501 GCA_038042325.1 Candidatus Methylomirabilota bacterium | reverse complement strand
CGAAGGCCAACTTCCCCAGCGCCCTCGGCGCGGTGCTGGTGGGGCCCTGGACGATCGCCATGCTGATGCGGAACCCGGAGGTGATGCTGCTCGACACCTTCGAGGACCCGGAGTTCATCCACGCGCTGATGCGCTTCACCACCGAATACGCCAAGCGCTTCGGCGACGCCGTGATCAAGACCAAGATCGGCCTCTCCTACTCCGACCCCACGGCGTCCTGCAGCCTCGTCGGCCCGGACACCTACCGGGAGTTCATCAAGCCCTACCACAAGGAGCTGGTGGACTACTTCAAGGCCAAGAAGGTCAACGTGACCGTCCACATCTGCGGGACGACCCACCAAATCTACGAGGAGCTGCTCGACGCGGGCTTCTCCACCATCACCATCGACCTCGACCAGCAGGCCGACCCGAAGCTCCGGGTGGACCAGTTGAAGCGCCTCGTGGAGATGGCCTCGACGCGGAACGTCGTGACCATCGGCAACGTGGACGCCACCATCTTCGAGCGGGCCACGAAGGAGGAGATGGAGGCGGAGGTGCGGCGCTGCCTCGACACCGCCGCGCGGTACTCCCGCTACGTCCTCTCCACCTCCTGCGAGCTGCCGCCCCGCGCCAAGCCCGAGATCGTCCAGTGGTTCATGGACGCCGCCCACGACTACGGCCGCTACGAGCGGCTCATGGGGTAACCAGGGAAGAAGGGTTTCAGTAAGGAAACGAAAACGGCGCGGTGGGGTGATCCCGCCGCGCCGCTTCTATAGTCGGTGAGCCGGACCTACCAGCGGAAGGGCTTGGGCGACCTGCCGCCTCCGAAACCGCCGCCGCGCCGGTCGCCGAAGCCTCCGGGGCGACCGCCGCCCGGCCGGCCGCCGCCGGAGCGCGCGCCCTGGGGGTTGGCCGTGTTGACGATCAGCCGGCGGCCATCGAGCTCGCGACCATTGAGCTGGGCGATGGCCTGCTGGGCCTCCTCCGTCGTGGACATCTCCACGAACCCGAAGCCCTTCGACTGGCCCGAGAACTTGTCGGTGATCACGGTGGCGGACTCGACGGTCCCGCACTGGGTGAAGAACTCGCGCAGGCCCTCGGTGGTGGTGGAGTAGGACAAACCGCCGACGTACAGCTTGGACGCCATGGGCGCCTCCTTGTGGTCCCCGCGCGTCAGCGCAGGGTCGATCTCTTCCGCTCGAGTTTCACGCCCCGACATGCGGAAGAGATGCTAGCGGAGGCGAGGCATGCACTGCGGCACACGCCAACTAGTATACAGCATGATCGGGCTTAGGCCCGACAAGAAGTGGAGCTCGCTCAGAACGTCAGGGCCGGAATC
>JBBTEL010000110.1:30408-38083 GCA_038042325.1 Candidatus Methylomirabilota bacterium | reverse complement strand
GTCACACGCCTGGAAGGGATAGCCGCAGGGGCACTCGAAGCAAAGCTGGTCGGTCTTCGAAGTCAGGATCATCCCGTCCGAGTGGCCGCAGGTCAGCAAATGACCCGAGACGCCGGGCAGGAAGCCGAAGAGGTAGAACTGGGCGGGATTCCCCTCGCGCTCCACGGCGAGCATCGTGTACTTGGAGAGATCCTCGGTGGTCTTCACCTCCACGATCGCCTGGCCGAGCTTGGCGTTCCGGCCGCCGAGGAGCGTGATGGGAGCGAGGACCTTCCGCTCGCGCGTCCGGTCGTCGAAGAGCAGGAGCACGTACCTTTTCCCCTCCGGAAGGCCGAAGAGCTTGCCGGTGATCGTTCCCCCTTCGATCCTGAGGACGCCGGCGCCGCCCCGTGGATCCGAGTAGCTCCCGGACTGGTGCCATCCCCCCATCAAATAGACGAGCCCTCCCGGCCCCGGCGCCGACTGCGCCCACGCGGAGGTCGCCAACAGCCCACCCGCCAGCAGCCCGATGGTCATCGCTCTTCTGTGCCTCACGGCTCGTTTCCCCCTCTCGCCCGGTATCCTGCCCCCGCAAGCCGGGGAAGGTGTCACAGCGATGCCAAGATCCTGTAGGACTTCCCTATTTGTAGAGGTCGGGCGTGATGTGGTAGGCGAGGATCTTCCGGTAGAGCGTCTTGGGATCGATACCGAGCAGCGCCGAGGCCTTCCCCCGGTGGCCGCCCACCTGCCGGAGGATGCTGATGATGTGCTGGCGCTCGAGTTCCTCGAGGCTCCCCGGCGCGGGCGCCGCCGCCGGCGTCCCGCACTGGATGTCGGGCAGGAGATCCTCAGGCTGGATCTCCTCCCCCTGGGTCAGGATGACGGCGCGCTCGACGGCGTGGCGGAGCTCGCGCACGTTGCCGGGCCAGTCGTACGCCTCGAGGCAGGCCATCGCCTTCGGCGAGAGGCGCTTCCTGCCGTAGGCCGCGCTCTGCTCCAGGAAGTGCAGGGCCAGGAGCGCGATGTCCTCGCGCCGCTCGCGGAGCGGGGGCAGGTGCACGGCGATGGTGTTGATCCGGAAGTAGAGATCCTGGCGGAACTGGCCGGCCCGCATGGCCTCGGCGAGATCCCTGTTCGTGGCCGCCACCAGCCGCACGTCCACCGTGCGGCTCCGCGTCGCCCCGACCCGGAAGAAGGCCCCCGTTTCCAGGACCCGGAGGAGCTTGACCTGGCTGTCGGGCTCCATCTCGCCGATCTCGTCGAGCAAGAGGGTGCCGCCGTCGGCGAGCTCGATGAGACCGGGCTTCGTCGCGACCGCGCCGGTGAAGGCGCCTCTCTCGTGGCCGAACAGCTCGGATTCCAGCACGCCGCCCGGGAGCGCGCCGCAGTGGATCGGCACGAAGGCGTGCGCGGCCCTGGCGGAGCGCTCGTGGATCGCCCGCGCCACGAGCTCCTTCCCCGTCCCGCTCTCGCCCAGAATCAACACCGCCGAGTCGGTCGGCGCCACCCGATCGATCACGCGGAGAATCTCCTGCATCTTGGGGCTGCGCGTGAGGATCCCGGCAAACGGCTCGCCGCCGTCCAGCCGCGTCCGCAGCGCGACGTTTTCCCGGATGAGGTGCCCCTTCTCCGCCGCCTTCCGGATCAGGAGCTCCAGCTCCTCGAGCTTCGCGGGCTTGGTGAGGTAGTCGTAGGCGCCCAGCTTCATCGCCTCGACCGCGGTGGGGACTTCCGCGAACCCGGTGGTGACGATCACCTGGGGATGCTCGGGAAACGTCTGAAGTTCTCGCAGCAGCTCGATGCCTTCCATCCGGGGCATCTTCATGTCGAGGACGAGGACGTCGTACGCGGTCTCCCGGAGCCGCGCGAGCGCCTCCGCCCCGTCGGCGGCGCCGTCCACCTCATGGCCCTTGCGCGCCAGCTCGCGGATCAGGAGCTCGCGGAAGTTCTTCTCGTCGTCGGCCACCAGGACCCGGATCTGGCGCGTCACGGGCGCTCGCTTCCCTGCCCGCGGGGCAGGACGACACGGAACGTGCTCCCCCGGCCCACCCGCGTCGAGACCTCGATGCGCCCGCCGTGGTCCGCCACGATACCCTGCGCGATGGCGAGCCCCAGGCCGGTCCCCTGCCCGGGCGGCTTGGTCGTGAAGAACGGATCGAAGATCCTCGGCCGGGCGGTATCCGGGATCCCCGGCCCCTCGTCGTCGAACTCCACCGCGAGGTCCCCGTCGGGCAGCCGCCGCGATTTCACCGTGAGGCGTCCCTTGCCCTCCATCGCCTCGAGCGCGTTGGCGGCCAGCCCGAGGAACACCTGGCGGATCTGCCCCTCGTTCACCACCGCCGGGGGGAGCGCGGGATCCAGCTCCGTCGCGTACTGCGCGCCGGCAAAGCGGGGCTGGTGCCGCAGGAGGTCCAGCGCCTTTTCCACGAGCCCGTTGAGATCGGTGGGCACGCGGCTGCTCCCGGGCTCGCGCACGAACTGGAGCAGGCTTCCGGTGATCTCCTTGCAGCGAAACGCCTCCTCCTCGATGATGGCCAGGTACGAGGGAAAATCCTGGAAAGCGGGGTTGGCGCCGAGCAACGGGTCCTTGGCCCGCTCGCGCAGCGATTCGGCGCACCCGGCGATGGTGGCGAGCGGATTGTTCAGCTCGTGGGCCACCCCCGCCGCCAGGCGCCCCGCGACGGTCAGCCGCTCGGTCAGCAGCACCTGCTGGGCCAGCCGCTTCTGGAGCGTGATGTCCTCGATGAGGACCACCGCGAGCGTTTCCGCCTCCTCCGTGGACGCCAGCGGAGCGGCCGTGAGGCGGAGCGTCCGGGACCGGCCGCCGAGGGTCATGTCCTCCTCGACCCGGCGCACCTCCCGCGCGCCGAGCGCCGCAACGAGAAACTCGCCCACCTCGTGCCGCCTGTCCTCGGGAAACAGGG
The DNA here is from genome assembly GCA_038042325.1 of Candidatus Methylomirabilota bacterium. GTDB lineage: Bacteria > Methylomirabilota > Methylomirabilia > Rokubacteriales > CSP1-6 > CSP1-6. The sequence goes on along the minus strand of JBBTEL010000110.1, from coordinate 35,180 downwards.
AGAGGAAGGAGGAGCCCCGGCCCGCCTCGCACGGGAGCACCTCGAGCCCCGCCCGGTTGGCGGTGACCACTCCGAGGTTGCCGTCGAGCACGTACAGGCCGAGGGGGAGGGTCTCCAGGATCACCTCGACGAAGCGCTTCTGCTGGTCGAGCGCGCGCGTCCGCTCTTCCACCATGGTCTCGAGCTGCTCAGAGTACGTCCGCACCGAGGAGAAGAGGCGCGCGTGCTCCAGCGCCATGGCCGCCTGGTCGGCGAACGCCGAGAGGAGATTCTCCTCGTCCTCGGAGAAATGGTGGATGTCCTTCCGGAAGACCGTGATCGCCCCGGTCGCGCCGTCTCCGACGAGCAGGGGGACCGCGAGCATCGACCGGAACCCGCTCTCCCTCGGCAGCTGCGGGAAGCGGACCCGCGGGTCGTTCCAGAGGTCGGCGCTCTGGACGGGACGCCGCAGCAGCACCGCCATCCCCGTGATCCCCTCGCCCACCCGGATCCGGATCTGCCCCAGCACCTCCCGGGCCAGATCGAGGCTGCCCACCGAGTAGAGCTCGCCCTTCTCGGGGTCCAGCGCCATGAGGCCGCAGGATTCCGCGCCCAGCACCTCCCGGGCCTGCTCGAGAATCACCCGGATCGTCTCGTTGGGATCGAGGCTCCGGTTGACCGCCCGACCCGCTTCGTTCAGCGCCTGCATCTGCCGGGCCCAGCGGACCCGCTCCTCGAAGAGGCGAGCGTTCTGGATGGCGATGCCGGCCTGATCGGCGAACGCCTCGAGCAGCGTCTGGTGGTGGGCCCCGAAGGCGCCCGCGGCGGTCGAGAACGTGGAGATCACGCCGATGAGCTCTTCACCTACGCGGAGCGGGACGGCCAGCATGGACCGGATCCCCTCCCGCTCGTCCACGTCCCGCTGAGCCGAGCGCGGATCCTCCCGGATGTCGTCCGTACAGATGGGCACGCCGTTCATAGCGACGCGGCCGATGATCCCCTCCCCCACGGCCAGGGACAGGGACCGCCATTCGGCGGTCCGAAAGCCGTGGGCGGCCACGTGGCGGACGTGGGTCCGCTCGGCGTCGAGGAGGCCGATCCCGCATCCCGTGCCGCCGGTGAGCTCCGTCACCGAGCGGCTGATCGCCTCGAGCACGGCCGGCAGGTAGAGCCGCGAGGTGATGAGCTGGCTGGTCCGGTACAGCGCGCCCAGCTCCTCCGCCAGCTGACGGGTCTCGCTCAGGAGCCGCCGGTTCTCCATGGCGGCGGCCAGAAGGATCGCGACCTCCAGGAGGATCTCGACGTCCTCGTCATCGAAGGCTCGGGGTCGCCGATGGCAGAGGTTCAGCGTCCCCGTCACCTCCTCGCCGGAGTAGAGTGGCACCACCACCGCGGACCGGTACCCGCGGGCGGTGAGGATCTCGCGGCTCTGCGACGGGACCGACGGGTCCGTCAGGTCGTCCACGCGCCGGGGAATCCGGCGCTCCGCCACCCACCCGACCAGAGTCTCGGCGAGCGGCAGGCGCATATCGCTCACCGGCAGCGGGACCGACCGGGCCGTGACGTCAACGGCCTTGAACTGCCGGCGCTCCCGATCGATCAGCGTCACGGCGAGGGCATCGAACTCGACCAGCCGGGCGACGGCGCCGGAGAACGCCTGATAGATCTCCTCCAGGGGAACCGTGGACACGAGCAGCGCGGTGATGTCGTTCATCACCGAGAGTCGAAGCGTGCGCTGGTGCAGGCGCCAGACATGCTCCACAGAGCTTCCGAATTCGCGGAGGAACGCCGGGGTCAGCGCCGCTCTGATGGGACCGCGGCGCCCCGCCGGGGCGAGGAGCAGGAGCCGGCCCGCAGGCCGGGTCCCGGGGCCGATGGGGAGATGGAGCAGGCCGGGCCGGCCGGGGCCCTTCCAGCCGGGAGGGGCGGTCGCGGGGGATTTCCCGGGGCGCGGGGGGAGCGCGAGCAGATCGCGGAGCCAGCGATCGAGGGGCGGAGCGCCCCGGGTGCCCGCGAGAACGGAAACGGGGGCGCCGCGACGGGGAAAGAACACCAGGCCCGCCGCCCGCGTCCCGGTGAGCTGAAGCAGGAGCTTCAGCGATCGTGCCAGCCCTTCCTCGAGGGACTGGGCGCCGGCGAGAGCGCTGATGAGCCCCGGGGCGACGGCACTCGCCTTCATGGCCCTATGATATCAGTTGCCTAGGGGGGAGTCAGGACACGGCCGGGAAGCGAGCCGGTGTGCTCTCCTCCCTTGATCACCAGCCGCCCGTTGACCAGCACGTACTCGATCCCGGCCGCGTACCGGTGAGGTTGCTCGTAGGTCGCCAGATCGGTCACGGTCTTCGCGTTGAAGGCCACCAAGTCGGCCTTGGCACCCACCCGGAGGACACCGCGGTCCTTGAGCCCCAGCTTCTTCGCCGGTAAGCCGGTCATCTTGTGGACCGCCTGCTCGACGGAGAGGAGGCGCTCGTCCCGCCAGTAGCGGGCGAGGACGCGGGGAAAGGTCCCGTAGCTCCGCGGGTGCGGCTTTCCCTGCCCGAGCTCGCCGTGGGTGGCGAGGGCCGAGCCGTCGGAGCCGATCATCACGTGTGGGTGTCCGAGGGCGACTCTCAGATCGGCCTCGTCGAGCTGGAAGAGGATCATGTACACCTTGCCGCGGCCGGCCAGGATCAGATCCAGCGCGGCGTCCGCGGGAGCGACCCCCAGGTCCCTCGCGAATTCTTCGAGACGTCTGCCCTCAGCCTCCCGGCGGCCGGGGGCGTAGGCGATCATGATTCCGTCCCAGCCGGCGTTCGCCACCAGATCTTCCTCGCCCCCCCGCTTTCCCGCCTCGACCTCCGCCCTGATCCGGGCGCGCTCCGCCGGGTCCTGGAGCCGCTCCAGCATCGCCTCCACGCCGCCCTCCAGGGCCCATCCGGGCAGCAGGGTGCGGAGCGTGGTGCTCGAGGCCGTGTAGGGATAGACGTCGGCGGTGACGTCGAGTCCCTCGGCCCGCGCGGCGTCGATCAACGCCAGGGCGTCCTTGACCCTGCCCCAGTGCGGGCGCCCCGCGGCCTTGATGTGGCTCACCTGCACGGGCAGCTCGCCTTCCCGACCGATGCGGATCGCTTCCGCGACCGAGTTCAGGAGGTTCGCCCCCTCGCCCCGGATGTGGCTCGCGTAGAACCCCCGCTGGCGGCCGGCCACCGTAGCCAGCTCGATGATCTCGTCGGTCTCGGCGTACGAGCCCGGCGCGTAGATCAGCCCTGTGGAGATCCCCCACGCCCCGCCCTCGAGGCTCTCGGCCACGAGCCGCTTCATGTGGGCCAGCTCGCGGTCGCTCGGCTTCCGCCGGGCGAAGCCCATCGCCGCGATGCGGAGCGTGCCGTGGCCCACGAGCTGGACGATGTTGAGCGCGCAGCCGCCCTGGTCGAAGCGCCGGAGATACTCCTCGACCGACTGCCAGGAAAAGTCCATGCCCTCCGGCAGGTAGAGGGCGAAGCCCCGCAGGTCCTCTCGGAAGGAGGGGTTCACCGGCGCCGGGGAGAAGCCGCAGTTGCCCACGACCTCCGTGGTGACGCCCTGGCGGACCTTGGACTCGGCGCGCCGGTTCACCCAGAGCCGCCAGTCGGAATGCGAGTGCATGTCGATGAACCCCGGCGCCAGCATCAGGCCGGACGCGCGCAGGGTCGTCCCGGCCGGCTCCCGCGAGAGGTCGCCTACGGCCGCGATGGCCTCGCCCGTGATGCCGACGTCGGCTCTGAACCCGGTCGCGCCGGTCCCGTCCACGACGGTGGCGCCCTCGATCTTGGTATCGAGCATCAGGCGGAGATGGCTTCGAGGCGCGGAGCGGCGGTGAAGTTGAGGGCGGCCTCGCACCAGCGGGCCACCCCCAGGAGTCGATCCTCCGAGAAGGGGGCGGTCACGAGCTGGATGGACAGCGGCAGGCCATCCGGCGCCAGCCCGCTCGGCAGGGCAATGGCGGGAAGGCCGGAAAAGCTCCAGGGGGCGCAGAGCCCCGGATCGCCCGTCCAGGTGAGCCCCTTCGGGGCGGTGGTCGGAGCCACCGGCATGAGAAGCGCATCGTACCGCCCGAAGAGCGGAGTCACCTCTTCTCTGAACTTCCGGCGGGCCTGCTGGGCGCGGACGTACTCGACCCCGGGAATGGCCAGACCCTCCTCGATAAGGCCGCGGATCTTGGGGCGGTAGGCGTCCCGATGGCGGGCAAACCGATCCCGGTGGAAGGCGGCCGCTTCGACCCGCATGACCAGTTGGCCGGCGTCGTGGATCGCGGCCGAGGACGGCGGCAATGAAACCGCCTCGACCGCGGCTCCGGCCCCGGCGAAGGCCGACGCGATCGCTTCCAGGTGGGCGTTCACCTCCGGGTTGGCCTTGTCGACGAAGAGCCCACGGGGAATTCCGAGGCGCGGCGACCGCTCGAAGGGGGCCACGGCACCGACGTAATCGCCGGCCGGGACGGCGGCGGAGAAGCCATCAGCCGGATCGTGGCCCGCCAGCACCGAGAGCGCGAGCGCCACATCTTCCACGCACCGGGCGAAGATGCCGACGTGATCCAGGCTCCAGGCCAGCGGGACCACGCCCGCGGCGCTGATGCGGCCGTGGGTCGGCTTGAGGCCGACCACGCCGCAGTAGGCGGCGGGGCGCAGCGTGGAGCCCACGGTCTGGGACCCCAGCGCCAGCGGGATCATTCCCGCCGCCACCGCCGCCGCCGAGCCGCTCGACGATCCTCCCGGCGTGTGGTCGAGGTTCCAGGGATTCCGCGTCTCGGCCGGATCGGCGTAGGCGAACTCGGT
>JBBTEL010000110.1:23230-30308 GCA_038042325.1 Candidatus Methylomirabilota bacterium | reverse complement strand
GCGCGGAGCGCCGGCTCGGTTTCGGCGATCCGCGCGAGGCACGCCTCGACCACCGCCTCCGGCGACAGGTCCCCGGCGCGGATTCGGCGCGCGATCCCTGCAACGGTTATCGCGAGCAATCCATCCGATGCCATGCTCTATGACCCCGGGATACCGTTAGAACCAGGCTAACCTACCTACTATCACGATCCTACTAGTGGAAACCAACTCCCAAGAACCTGAATGAGCTTCAGGAACGCCGCGTCACTACACCTCTTGATGCCAACCCGCCGCCCGAGACAGCGATACAAGGCAGGCGACCTCGGCCGTCTGATTTCACGCAAGATCCGCTCCACCGCCTCTTTTGGTCGCGCTGGCTTTGCCTGAGCTTCTAGCCAGAAGCCTTGGTGGGCAAGCCACCGACGGAGTGTACCAAGCCTTCTCGGCCACCCAAAGCACCCCTCGACATGAGGTGATGCGGCGAAGACCCACACCTCCAACTCCGGGTCGATAGCGATGACCTCGGCACGATTCCCCCAGCCGCTCGTCGCCAGCCTTGTCCGCACCTCCTCCTCAAGCGCCCTTGGATCAACGGCCTCTCGCCCGCTGCCCTCCCGATCGAATACCACCAGGGCATGGGCATAGTCCTGTGCATAGGTTCGCAACACATTGTGCGCATCTCCTACGCACCCAGGGTCGTGCTTCGGATGAACCAATATCTCTGCGGCAATCGATCGCATGCCGAGAGCTCTTGGTCTAGCGAATAGACCGCGCAAGCCATACTCGATGTCTTTATCAGCCACCAGCACGACGAGCTCCTGCGCCATTCTTCCCAGATCTCAGCCCAACACTCCTGTTGCAAACAGGGTCCCTAGGTCCGTTTCGCCCTTCCATTCTTTTAGTCTAGGGTGTTCCGATCCTCGCACTACGTCCGTCGCTCCTTCGGATGTCTTCGCAAAGCACAAAATTTGGTCGAGCTTTGCAGTACTTAAGATCACAGGCGAGTGCGTGGCCAACAACACCTGGGCTTGGTAGACGGACGACAGCGACTGGAAGACCGTTTCTACTGCTCTCGGGTGGATTCCATTTTCTGGTTCTTCTACCAGAAACACCCCCTCAACATCCGGGAGATACGCCAAGAGCGTCAGCGCTAGCAATCGCAGGGTCCCATCAGATACGAGCCACGAGGGGACTTTGAGTCCGTTTTCATACTCAAGAACAAGATAGCGATGACGATCTTCCGCGCGCTGAATAGTCTTGACACTCTTGAGATCCGGTAGTGCGGTTCGCACGTGAGCGATCCATTGGTCGAAGCGTGGCCGATGTTTTTTCGCCAGAACGTCGATAACCCACGGCAGATTGGAGCCATCTGGAATAAACACTTTCGGCGCTCCAGGCGGACTCGGCTGTCGCATGCGTGCACTATTCAGCGCAAGTGTTTCCACCCCTACCATCAAGAACTCCTTAAACCAAGTCGCTACAGGGAACTTCGTTTCGTCCTCGGGCAGGTTCGCAAGCGCCGACTTCTGTGGTCCCAACCGGAACAGATTGTTCCATCCAGAGGTCTCTGAGGAAAAGTAATCGTTGCCAGATTCAGAAACCTTGTTTACAATCTTACGCCAACCTTGTGGCGCGGGCTTCCCTACCGGGTGGATAATCGTTGCCGGCGGCGATGGAGGCTGAGGAAAGAGATTTCGTTGCACGGGAACGGAAGGGCCCCCGTCTCCGGTTGTCAGCCAAAAGGTTTCAGCCAAGACAGCAAACTCCTCAGTCTCATGGCTGAGTCCTACGCTAAGTTCGTACCTCGCTCCTGTATAGATTCCATTCTTTAGGCGTCCACGACGAGCTTCCGGAAGCGTGACGTTAACTGCCAGCTCAAACTGATTTCCGCTTCGCATCCACACGAGGTCATGCACATCTGGAGCTCTTCTAGAGAGCGCCTCTGACGGGCCGAGGAATACGAGATCCGACATGAACGCTAAGACATCAAGAAACGTGCTCTTCCCACTGGCGTTCGGTCCCACCAGAACGTGGAACGGAAGCAGATCCTGCTTGACGTATCTCAGGCACCTATACCCTAGAGCCTCAATTCGAGAAATCATGATCTCCAGCCAAGTCGTCGAAATGGCCCTACAGCTCTAGTCGCTCTCCCAAAAGACAGACGGATGGGCGAAAAAGTCACCGGAGGGCGTCCAGAACTTCGGCGACGACCTCATATCGGCCGAAGGAGGGCATCAGGTAGGCGCCGGCGTACCGGGCGCGGATCTGCTGGAGGAGCGCCTGCGCCATCTCGATCCCCTGCCGGAGCGCGCGGTCTCCCGCCTCCTTCATCCGCGCGCGCACCGCGTCCGGGATCGTGATTCCCGGAACCTCGTTGTGCAGGAACTCGGCGTGGCGGAAGGAGTGCAGCGGCAGGAGCCCGACGATGATCGGGATGGGGAGGCGACCCGCGCGCGAGAGGAAGCGGTCGAGCACCTCCAGGTCGTACACCGGCTGGGTCTGCGCCCAGCGCGCCCCGGCCTCGACCTTGCGAAAGAGACGCGCCAGCTCCTTATCGGGATCCACGGCCGCCGGGTTGAGGCCCGCGCCGACGTGAAAGCCGGTCGGCTCGCCGATGGAGTTCCCCGTGGCATCCAGCCCGCCGTTCATGCCCTGAATGATGCGGATGAGCCCGATGGCGTTCACGTCGAAGATGGCCGTGGCGTTGACGTAGTCCCCGGCCCGGGGTGGATCCCCTTTGATCGCGAGGATATTCCGGATCCCCATGGCGTGAGCCCCGAGCAGATCGGCCTGGATCCCCATGAGGTTCCGGTCCCGGCACGTGAAGTGCATGATGATGTCCAGGCCGGTCGCCTCGCGCACGAGCACGGCGGTGGGAAGGACCGACATCCGGATTCGCCCGAGGGAGCCGTCGTTGATGTCCACGATCTCGACCCCGCGCTCCTTCAGCAGCTTGGCTCCCTGGACCAGCTTCTCGATGTTGTGACCGCGGGGCGGATCGAGCTCGACCGTCACCAAGAACTCCCCGGCTTCCAGCTTACGCGCGAGGGGCGTGGGAGCCGCGGCGGTTCGAAGCGGGGGGGCCTCCTCCCGCGCCGGCAGGGAAACGGAGACGCGCTGGGCGCGGGCGCGGGTGGGGACGTGGCGGTCCACGACGGCGCGCATCGCCCGGATGTGGTCGGGGGTGGTGCCGCAGCAGCCGCCGACGATCCGGGCGCCGGCCTCGAGCATCTTCCCGGCGTACTCGGCCATGTACGCGGGCGACGAGAGGTAGATGAGCCGCTCGCCGACCCGGCTCGGGAGACCCGCGTTGGGCTGGATCGAGATCGGCAGCCCGCCGGCTTCGGGGAGCATCTGCTCCAGGACGTCGTAGAGGACGCTGGAGCCGACGGAGCAGTTGGCGCCGATCACCTGCACGGGCAGCCCGCGGAGCGCGCGCGCCACCTCTACCGCGCTGCGGCCGACGAACGTGACGCCCTCCTCCGTGAACGCCATCTGGGCGATGATCGGCAGTTCGTCCGTGAGGGCACGGATGGCCTCCACCGCCAGCCGGATCTCCCCGAGGTCCGAGAACGTCTCCACGATGAAGGCGTCCACCCCGCCCTCGAGCAGCCCGTCGGCCTGCTCGCGGAAGGCCGCGCGGCCCTCCTCGACGCCGATGGTCCCGAGGGGCGCCAGGTACTTGCCGAGAGGGCCGATGGACCCGAGCACGAAGGCTTCCCGACCCGTGGTTTCGAGCACGTCGCGGGCCAGCTTCGCCCCGCGCGCGTTGATCTCGCGAACGCGCGCATCGAGGCCGTGAACCGCCAGCTTGAACCGGTTCGCGCCGAAGGTGTTGGTCTCGATCAGGTCGGCGCCGGCAGACAAATACTCAGCGTGGATGGACTGGACGAGCGTCGGGTTGTTGGCGTTCAAGACGTCGAAGCAGCCGTCGAGCGGAACGCCGCGGGCATACAGCATGGTCCCCATGGCGCCGTCGCAGAGCAGCGGGCCCTCGGCGAGCCGGGACAGGAACGGGCTCGTCGCCATCAGCCCACCCGCTCCCGCTGGCGGAGGAGGGAGAGAATCCGCCGCACCACCTGGTCGACGCCCAGGCCGGCCGTTTCGACCACGAGGTGGGCCTGCCGGTAGTAGGGCTCGCGGGCGCGGTAGAGGGCGGCAACCTCCTCCTTGGGCTTGCCCTCGAGCATGGGACGCGAGCCGGACCGCAGCGCCCGCGCGCAGAGCGCCTCGAACTCGCCGGCGAGCCACACAACGGTACCCATCCCTTTCAACGCGTCCATGCGCCCCTCACGGCAGGGGAACCCGCCGCCGGTCGCGATCACGTCGCCGCGCTTGAGCCTGAGCAGATCGAGGAGGTCGGCTTCGAGCTGGCGGAACCGCGCCTCTCCCTCGGCCCGGAAGACCTCCGCAATCGACCGGCCATCCCGGGCCACGATGAGATCGTCGGTCTCGACGAAGCAGCGGCCGAGCCGCTTCGCCAGGAGCCGTCCCACCGACGACTTCCCGGCTCCCATGAAACCGACGAGAATGATGTTCTCAGCGGCCTCCATATGTGCGCAGCATGGTACCACAGATCAGTTCCGGCGGACCGTCCCCACGGCGGGCGCGCGGCGATAGGCGCACGCCTTCATCCAGCACCGCCGGCACTGGGTGAAGTAGTGGTCCACGCGCGCCTCGGCGCCGATTCCCACGAGGAAGGAAATGCTCTTGGTGGGCGTCATGAAGCACGCGCTGTTCAGCGTCACTCCCGCGGGGTCGCCCGGGCAGAGGCTCCAGACGAGGTGCTGTTCGGACACGTCCCATCCCGCGTAGCCGGGGCTGATGCGATTCGTGACGTTCAGCCGCTCGGCAATGGCCACCTGGCAGAGGAGGTCGTTCACGTACTCCGCGAGGCACTCCGCCGCGGCCGAGCCGACGCTGTCGAGCATCGCCGCCAGGGGCAGTTCCCGGGATTCCCAGAGCTCCCTCACCCGGCTCTCCAGGGCCTCTCCGATCGTGCAGATCGCGATGCCCACGCTCTCGACGGCCCCCCACAGCCGGCCGATCTCGGGAATGCGCAACTCCACCCCGCCCGCCGCCGTGATGGAGTTGGCGCCCCGGCCGGTCACGGCGACCGCCCGGTACACCGCGCGGGGCGCCATGAGGGGCTCGCCTTCCACGATCGCTCGCTCGTAGATTTCGGCCACCACGGGCGCGGGACGGTCCTTGCCCTTCTTGTACCCCTGGAAACGGAGGACTTCGTCCGGGTCGATCTGGAGGGGAACGCCGGAGATGAGGACGGGCGTCGAGCTTAGAACCGAGGGAATCACTTCTTCCTGGAGCGGACGACCTCCGCGATCCGGCGTATATGCTCCGGCGTGGAGCCGCAACAGGACCCGACGATATCGCAGCCGGCGTCGAGCAGCGCGGGGTACTGGCGCGCCATCTCCTCCGGCCCCAGCTCGTAGGTGACCCGCCCGGCGGTCATGACGGGAAGACCCGCGTTGGGGTACGCGACCAGCGGCGCGTCGGTGACCTGGCGCATCTCCCGGATGATGACGATGGCCCGGTCGGGCCCGCGCCCGCAGTTCATGCCGACCACGTCCGCCCCGGCGCCGAGAAGGGTCTTGGCCACGTCGGCGGGGCTCTCCCCCCACATCGTCCGGTCGCGGTCGTGCTCGGGCTCGTACTGGAAGAACATGGTCGCCATCACGGGCAGGCCCGCTGCGGCCTTGCACGCCCGGATGGCGGCGGTGGCCTCCTGGGGGAACATCATCGTCTCGACCGCGAAGAGGTCCACGCCGCCTTCGGCCAGCGCCTCGGCCTGCTCCTTGAAGTTCTCGAAGTACTGCTCGTCGCTGGTATCGCCGAGCGGCTCGTACTCGAGGGGGAGATGGCTCGTGGGGCCGATGGACCCGGCCACCCACTTGCCGGGAGGGCAGACATCGCGCGCGAGGCGCGCCCCCTTGACGTTCAGCTCGCGGGTCCGCTCGGCGATCTTGTAGGCGCCGAGCTTCAGCCGCGTGCCGCCGAAGGTGTTCGTCTCGACGAAGTCCGAGCCGGCGTCGAAGTAGCCCTTGTGGATCCCGCGGACGACGTCGGGGTGGGTATCGTTCCACAGCTCCGGGCAGGCGCCGTCGGCGAGCCCGGCCGCGAAGAGCATGGTCCCGTACCCGCCGTCGAAGACGAGAATCTCCCGGGCCTTGACCCGCTGGATCAGCCCCCACCCCCGCCCCGGCATGCGGCTCTTACCTCGCGGCCCCGGCGGCCACTTCCTTGCCCGTGAGGACCTTGGCCTTGACGACCGCGAGGGTAGAGTCCCTGGCGTAGCCGTCGGCGCCGATCTCGTCGGCGTACGCCTGGGACACCGGCGCCCCGCCGATCATCACCTTGACCCGCTCGCGGACTCCCGCCTTAATCAGCGCGTCGATGGTCCGCTTCATGGCCGGCATCGTGGTGGTCATCAGCGCCGAGATCCCCACGACGTTGGCGTTGTGCTCCTGAACCGCGGCCACGAAGACCTCCGGCGCGACGTCGCGGCCGAGGTTGAACACCTTGAACCCCGCGCCCTCCAGCATCATGGCAACCAGGTTCTTGCCGATGTCGTGGAGATCCCCCTGGGCGGTGCCGATCACGACGGTCCCGAGGTACTGGGAGGTCTTCGACGCCGTGATGAGCGGCTTCAGGAGGTCGAGGCCGGCGTACATGGCGCGGGCGGACAGGAGCACCTGGGGGACGTAGTACTCGTTCCGCCGGAACTTCTCGCCGACGACATCCATCCCCGGAATGAGCCCCTTGAAGATGAGATCCTTGGGGTCCATCCGGAGGTCGAGCCCTTCCCGCGTCTTCTTGGCGACGGTGTCCTTGTCGCCGAGGATCAGGGCGCGCGCCATGATCGGGTAGTCGAAGTTGTCGTCGCTCATCGTGGCTCTTTCTATCACAGGCAGGCGAGGTTAGCAAGCAAAGGAGGCCGCGCGGGGGCGGCCGGGCGAAAAAAATGGAGCGGGTCGCCCAACCCGCTCCATTACTCTTACTCCGGCAACGTTACTTCTTCTTTCCTTTGTCCTTTTCCTTTTCGAGGTCCTTCGCAAGATTCACGTGACCCAGCGCGAGCCCG
>JBBTEL010000110.1:9171-23130 GCA_038042325.1 Candidatus Methylomirabilota bacterium | reverse complement strand
GTCCTTTTCCTTTTCGAGGTCCTTCGCAAGATTCACGTGACCCAGCGCGAGCCCGTTGCGGTTCCCTCCGCCGTTCACGTGACCCAGCGCGAACCCGTGGCCCTTGCCGTCGCCCTTGCCCCCGGAGGCGCTCTTATCCTGCCTGCTTCCCTTATCGCCTTTGCCGGAGCCTTCGCGCTCCGAGGAGGGGCCGGCCTGCTTGTCCCCCTTATCGCCCTTGTCTTTCCCCTTCCCCGGATCGCGCCGCCCCTCGTTACCTCCGGCCTGCTCCGAGACCCTCGCGCTCTGGGACGCAACCGCCTGCGCCACCTGCTCCACCTTGTCCCCGACCGACTGGGCCTTGTCCCCGTTCCGGGTCTCCTGCGGCCGCGCGGGAGTCAATCCCTTCAGGTACAGCTTCAGCTCAGCCGCGCTGACCTGGAACCGCACCGGGTCCTGGTTACCGCTCAACCGCGCCGCCTCGTTGGCCCCGATCTGCTCCACCCGGCCCGTCCCCGCCAGCGGGTTCACCACATCCACCGCGCCGGACAGGGTGACCACCACCGTCTCCCGCGACCGGGCCGCGCCGTCGCCGACGGACTCCCCTACGTCCCGGACGCCGAGAAGTCCGAACGCCCCGGCCTGGGTCGGTCGCTCCACCGTTTCCACGATGAAGTCCGTCCCGCGCACCGACGCGACCGTGTTGAACGTCCACACTTCTATCTGCTCCCCCGGCTGCATCAGCATCCGCGCCACCGAAGCCCGAATTCTCCCCGACACGAGGTCGGCCACGTAGCGAACCCCTTCGACCCGCTTCTCCTCGCGCAATTCCAGGCGGGTGAGCTCGCGCACCGTCACCGTGGCCTTGCCTCCGAGCAGAACGCGCGCGATCCCGTCCCTGCGCGCCTCCACTACATCGCGCCAGTAGAGATTATCCCTGAACTTGAGTTGGTGGGGGGTCACCTCTGCCCGGGTCACGGTGACCGGCCCGGCGACGGACATCACCTGGCCGGCGGCTTTAGCCGTTTCGGCGGCGGCCACCCCGGCCAGCAGGGCTCCCGACATCACGCTCACCATCAGAACTAAGAGCACGCGGGCATGTCTCATCATCTGACCTCGCAGACTACTTCTTGGCTTGCCCCGGCGATGTGGCCGGCTTACGGCTACTCCGGCTAGCAGTAGCCTAGGAGCCTTCTTCATAGAGTCTCCTGAGGAACCGACTACCGGCGGGCCAGGTACGGAGCCTCGCCGAACCTTCCTCCCCGGCGCCCAACAAAGGCCATCGGGAAGGGACTTGGCCAGCCGATTCCCTCTGCCCAAGATGGCCATCTCGCTGCCAGGAAGGCACGCCGTCAGTGCCGAAAAGGACACCTCGGCGAGCGCCTGGCCGGCATCTCTCCAGGGCGCCCCTTCGGGGGACTAACCCCCCGGCATTTCTCTTGACGCCTGTGGGTAACTCTACCCTATAGAGCCAGATTAGATTTCTGTCAAGGCAGTCACTTTTTATTCTCTTATATTACTACCTGCTACTTTTCATGCGGCCTCGCAGGAGTCAGCCCCTTCACAAGCGATTTCACGTCGTCGCCTTGGATGTGAAGCCGTATGGGCTCCCCTTGCCCGCTGATCCACGCCGCCTCGTACGCCCCGACCCGCTCAGCCCGGCCCGTCCCCGCCAGCCGGTTCGCCACTTCCACCGCGCCCGACAGCGTCACCACCACCGTCTCCTCCGACCGGGCCGCGCCACCGTGGATTCGTTCCCCGACCTCGCGCGCCGCCACGAGCCCGAATGCTCCCCTCGGCGCCGGCCGCTCCACCGTCTCCACGATGAAGTCCGTCCCTCGCACCGACGCCACGGCGTTCCGTGTCCGCACTTCCACCTGCTCGCCCGGACGCATCAGCGCCCGCGCCACCGACGCCCGCACCTTCCCCACCACAAGCTCCACCGTGTAACGCACCCCGTCCGCCTGCGCCTCCTCGCGTAGCTCCAGCCGCGACAGCTCCCGCACCGTCACCGTCGTCTTCCCCCCAAGCAGGATGCGCGCGCGCCCGTCCTTGCGCGCCTCGACCACGTCACGCGAGTAGAGGGTGTCGCCAAACTTGAGGGGTCGGGGAGCCGCCGCCAGCCGCGCCACCGTGACGTTACCGGAGACGGCCATCACGGTACCCACAGCGGTCGGGGTCTGAGCGCTGGCGATCTCGGGGGCCGCCGTCACAAGGAGCGCGATCGCCCCCGTCACCAGCAGAATCAGGGCCTTCTTCACGCACTCTCCAGGACACTGACCGTCGGCCGGGCCTCAATTGCTCCTCGGCGACGCTTCCCTCAGGGCAAACAGCACACGGAACCCAAAGGGGGACAATACAACTCTGCCTAAATCACAGCAGAGTTCGTGCCACTGCTAACATGTTGATTCTATTGAGTCGAGATATCTCCCCCCACTTCTAGCGGCTCAATCTGGCAACCCTGTCGAAGCCGCTTCTGTCAAGGTGACACTCCCCTAATGCCTGTTTCCGCGAGCGCGACGATGCCCCCGATCCAGGGTTTGAAATCCTTGGGTCGGGGTCGACGCGGGGGACGACGACGGTCACCGCCAAGATCAGAGCGCAGACTCTCCGCATCTCAGGCTCCATACCTGCCAACGCATCCCGAGCCCGGAAAGTTTTGTTCACCCTCCCCCTTGGCCGACCGAGGCCCGACCGGCCCTGCCCTTGCTGCTTCTTTGATGTGCAGCCTATGTGCCAATCGACCGGGGATGACGGTCTTTTGTTACAGCGGGAACGGCCTAACGGGTGGCAGGAACAAGCGCCGAGGCGCCCCAAGGGGTAGTGGAAAATCCTGGCGGGCCGGTCAGGGGGTTGTCAGCCCGTCACTCGGCGACAAAAGCTGACAGGGGGCCGGGTGGCCGGTAAGAAATCCCGTCGGAGCAGGTGTCCAAATCCGTCAGGGGGGCCGCCCCGCGCAGGCGGCGGCAGGCTCAGGCGGGAATCAGGATTCGGGCGTCGCCGCCCGGCGCTTGACGAAGTCTTCCAGGAGGTTTTCGTTCTCGAGCGACAGCCCGAGGAAGCCAAAACCCGCTCGATCGCCATCGCTCCAGATGACCCGGCCGTCAACGGTGAGGGGCTCGGCAAGGCCGGGGAGCTCGATCCGGATGCCGACGATGCGGTTCGCCGGAATCCGCTTGGGCAGGTTGCGCGCCGCGACGCCGGTGCGGCTGAGGTCCAGCATGACGGCCGTGATCGTGACGTCCTCGTCCACGATGGTGAGCGGCGCCTCGAGGAGGGCGCGAGGGGATTGGCGCCCTTCCACCTTCTCCACGGCGTAGATCTTCACCGGGATCTCCTTGCCCTTGACCTTCACCTCTCCCAGGTAGCGCGAGTAGAAGAGGTGTTTGACCTCCTCGTAGGTGTTCTCGCTGATCACGACGGGGGAGAGAAAGTCCTTGGTCAGGCCCTCGAGCCGGGAAGCGAGGTTGACCGTGTCGCCGATCGCCGTGTACTCGAGCCGCTGCTGGGAGCCGATGGTCCCGACGACGGCCTCCCCGGTGTTGATCCCGACGCCGTTGCGGAGCCGCACGCCGCACTTGGCCTCCCAGCGCTCGGAGAGGACCTTGACCTGCTCCTGGAACTCGAGCGCGGTGCGCACGGCCTGCTCGGCATGGTTGGGCTGGTCGAACGGCGCACCGTAGAGGGCCATGATCGCGTCCCCGATGTACTTGTCCACGGTGCCGCCGTACTTGAAGACGATCTCGGTCATGGTCGTCAGGTAATCGCGGAGCATCTCGACCACCTCTTCGGGCGAGAGCTTCTCCGAGAGCGAGGTGAAACCTCGGATGTCGGAGAAGAGCACCGTGACCCGGCGGCGGCTTCCAACGAGCGAACTCTCGCTCTGACTCCTCAGGATCTCCTTGATGACGTCGGGGGAGAAGAACCGCGACAGGCGCCGCTTCTCGCGCTGCTCGCGGATGTAGTTGATCACCACGGCGGTCCCATAGCCGGAGGACAGAGCCAGCTGGACCGAGAACCAATCCACCCAGAGGTAGAAGCTGACGAAGGCCCAGAAGCTGATCACCGTATACGCGGCGCCTACCGCCACGACCAAGAGGAAGGCGCGGACCGCGCGCAATTTGAAGGTGGCGAGAGTCGTCAGAAGGGCAGCGATCAGGGCCAGGAGGGCTCCGAGGTACAGGTGGATCCGGGTCAGCCGATTCCCCTGGAGGAGGTTCTCCAGCAGGTTGGCGTGGACTTCGACTCCGGGCATTCTGTCCAGCCCCGAGAGCAGCCCAGGGGAGAACGGGGTGAGAAAGTCGTCGTGAAGGGCAAGCGTCGTTGCCCCCACCATGACGATCTTGCCCTGAAAGACTTCCGGCTTCACCTCGCCGTTCAGCACCCGGTAGTACGGGACGACGGCGAACGTCCGCCGGGGGCCTCGATAGTTGATGTACACCGTCGGTTCCTGGGGGAGCGGCTTGGCGGGAATCCCCGCCTTGATCGCCAGGTTGTAGAGATGGACATCGAAGCTCTCCTGGACGCCGCCCTGGTAGGAAAGCCTGAGATCGCCCGACCGGACGAAGCCGTCCTCGTCCGTCGCGAGGTTGATAAAGCCGAAGGCCGCAGCCCCTTTCCGGATCACGGGGAGGGGGGGGTTGAGGTCGTCCTTGACGCCATACTCCCCCTGGGTCTTCGTTAAGTTGTTCCCCAGCACCACGTTGCCGGCCCTTGCGACAGCCGCGGCCAGGGCGGGGTCGTCACGGGGCCCGTGAAGGCTCGGCTCGATGAAGAGGATGTCGAGGCCGATCGCCGCGGGCCGCCCCTGACTGAGGAGATCCAGCAGCCGGCCGTGGAGCGCCCGGGGCCACGGCCACGCCAGGTCCAGCTCGTCGAACGAGTCCTCGTCGATGGAGATGATGACGATGGGCGAGGCGGGGCGAATCGGGCCCCGCAGAAGAAAGCGGTAGTCCAGACTCTTGAGCTCCAGGAACTCAACGACGCCCAGGAGGCTGACGAGCGCGACGACCACCCCTACCCCGAGGCCGATGAGCCACGGCCGGGCCGCGCCGGAGAAAAATTTCATGCTGGCAGGGTAGCACAGGTCGGGGGAGGCTGGCATCCCCCCGACGCCACGGATTCCGCGGCTTGACCGGCAAAGTCTGCTAGACTAAAATCCGTGGAATGAAAATCAAGGCGCTCGGCGTCTTCGGCAGCGAGGGCCAGGGGCAGCGCCCGTCGGCCTTCCTCGTCAACGACCGGGTGCTGGTGGACGCCGGGAGCGTGCCGGGCGCCCTCAACATCGACGAGCAGCGGGAGATCGAGCACGCCCTTCTGAGCCACGCGCACCTGGATCACATCGCGGGGCTGGCCTTCCTCACCGACACGCTCGCCATCACGAACGCGAAGCGACCCGTGATCGCCACCAGCATCGCGCCGGTGGTGGACGACCTGAAGAAGCACGCCTTCAACGACCGGCTCTGGCCCGATTTCTCCACGATCCCCACCTCCCAGACCCCCGTCCTGGGCTACCGGACGCTGACGGAGGATGTCGAATCGCGGGTGGGCGAGCTCTGGGTCACGCCGATCCGCGTGGACCATACCGTGGACGCCGTCGGCTTCGTGATCCACGACGGGGAAACGGGGTTCGTGTACTCGGGCGACACGGGGCCCACCGAGCGGATCTGGCAGGCGGCGCGCGAGCTCAAGGGACTCAAGGCGGTGATCGTCGAGACCGCCTTCCCCAGCCGCCTGGACGGCCTCGCGCGCGCCTCCAAGCACCTGACTCCGACGATGCTGAGCCGGGAGATGAAGAAGATGCCGTCCGATCTTCCCCTCTGGATCTACCACATCAAGCCGCACTTTTTCGAGGAGGTCGCCGAGGAGCTTCAGAAGATCGACCCGGCCCGCATCCACATCCTGGAGCAGGGCAAGACCTACACCCTCTAGGATTCGGGGAGGAGGACGGCGCTCTCCGCGCTGAATTCCACCCGGACGCGATCCCCCAGCCGGAAGATCCGTCCTTCGCCCAGCGCCGGCAGCTCGACCCGGAGCAGCGTCCCCTCGCCGACCTTCACCTCGTAAATGTGGCGATCCCCCTCGAAGACTCGGGAGGCCACGGTCGCGAAGAATCCCGTCTCGCGCCCCAAGGCGGCTTCCTCGATCCGGAGGGTCTCGGGGCGAAGGCAGAGAAGCGCCCGGGCTCCCGTCCGCCAGCGGGCCGGGTCGGCCGGCACCGGGAGCCGCGCCCCCCCGACGGCGTCGACCAGCACGCCGGTCTCCCGAAGTTCGACCACCTGCACGGGGAGCAGGTTGGCCGCTCCCACGAATTCGGCCGCGAAGCGGCTGCGGGGACGTCGGTAGATGTCCTCCGGCGTCCCCTCCTGAACCACCGAGCCGCTCTGGAGCACCGCGACTCGATTCGACAGGGCGAGGGCCTCCGACTGATCGTGGGTGACGTAGATCGTGGTAATGGCGAGATCCCGCTGGAGCCGGGCGAGCTCGACCCGCATCTGAGCCCGCAGCTGGGCGTCCAGGTTGGAGAGCGGCTCGTCCAGGAGGAGGAGCCGGGGTTGCACCGCGAGAGTCCGGGCCAACGCCACCCGCTGCTGCTGCCCGCCGGAGAGCTGGGACGGCCGCCGCGCCTCGAAACCTTCCAAGCCAACCTGGCTGAGAGCGGCCGAGACCTTCTCGGCGATCTCGGCGCGGGGCAGCCTCCGTTCGCGGAGCCCGAAGGCGACGTTCTCGTACACGGTCAGATGCGGCCAGAGGGCGTAGTGCTGGAAGACCAGCCCGACGTCCCGCTTCCATGGGGGGACGGCATCGATGGGCTCTCCGTCCACGAGGATCCGCCCGGCGCCCGGCCGCGCGAAGCCCGCGATCATCCGGAGCAGCGTCGTCTTGCCGCACCCCGACGGGCCGAGCAGCGTGAAGAATTCCCCGGGCAGGACGGTCAGCGTCACATCGCGGACCGCCCAGATCTCCCCATATCGCTTCCCGACCCCTTCCAGCCTGACCTCGGAGGAGAGCTCGGGGCTCATGAGGGGGTCTCCCCGCCGCCGCCGCGAGCCTGGGTCTCCACGCCGGAGGCGCGGGGGCGCCGCCGGACCAGCGGAACGCAGGCGAGGCCCGCCAGCGCAAGTAGAGCGTAGACGACGGCGGGGGTTGTCCATGTCAGGAGGGTGGTGGCCGCGACCGGCCCGATGAACGCGGCGCCGATCCGGGCGGAGTTGACCAGGCCGATAGCCTCGCCGCCCGCCCGTTGGGCGATCCGCGCCACAGCCAGCGGGAACACGGGGGCCACGCAGAGCACCTGGAAGAACCGGACCAGCCCGAAGCTCCAAGCGTCCCGTGTCAGCGCCAGGAGCGCGAGCAGGCCCGAGGAAGAGGCGAGGAACGAGGCGATGGTCCTCCGCTCGCCCAGGAGGTCGGCCAGCCGCGGCGCCGCAAGCGACCCAAGCGCAGCCCCAACCCCCGAGGCGAAAATGATCAACCCGCCGATCTCCAGCGTGCTCGCGGTCGCCACGCCCAGCGGGGGAAGGATCTGGGGAAGCACCGCCGTCAGAAAGAACACCTGGACGGACCCGGCCAGCACGAGGACGCACGCCACCAAGACCTCCCCCCAAGAGATCTGGCGCCGTTCCTCCTCGACCGCCGCGGAGAGGCGTGGCTGGGGGACCCCCCACTGGACCAGGCCCGCGCACCCCCAGAGGATCGCCCCGCCCAGGAGGAACGACGGCACGAAGCCGATGCGGGCCGCCGCGACGGCGCCGGCCAGCGGCCCCAGGATCTGCCCCACGGTCATCGCCGACTGGATCGCTGCGACCTCCCGCCGCACGTCCCGGTCGGGGGATCGCCCCGCAATGATGAAGGCGAAGGTCGAGGCGGCGCCCATGGCCCCGAGCACGAGACGGGCCAGGAAGAGCTCGAGCAGCGACCGCGCCATCGCCATGCCGACGAAGCCGAGCCCCTGGAGGATCTCGACCACCACGTAGAAGGTCTTGGGATTCCCCCTTCCGGCCAGACGCCCCCAGACGGGCGTGGTAACGACGGTGACGAGCGCCGAGATCCCCAGGATCCAGCCGGTCCACCTGAGCGTGGAGACGGGATCCACGGTGGAGAGCCCCTGGATATAGAACGGCAGGCTCACATAGACGAAGGACCACGCGAAGGTCCCGAAGAAGAGGGCCAGCGGGAGCGTCCGGCGCGACGGCCACGCGAAGCGCATTAAAGCCGGAAGAGGGAGCCGGCGCCCCCCCGTGCCGCCAGCCGGTGGGCCAGCCAGGTCCCGCACCCGACCAGGACGATAGCCACCACCCCCAGCGCCGCGCCGGGCCCCCGCCCGACGGCGGACTGCATGTACACGTAGATGCCGTAGGAGAGCGGACCGAGCTCGATGCGCGGCACGAGCAGGATGGTGGAGGAGAGCTCCACCGCCGACGTGATGAACGCGATGAGCCCGCCGGCCAGGAGACCCCGGGCCATGAGCGGAGCGGTTACCCGGGCAAAGGTCCGAAGGCGGTTCGCGCCGAGATTCTGCGCCGCCTCCTCCAGGGCGAGGGGCAGCTGCTGGAGCGCCGCGTAGGCGCTCCTCACCGTGTAGGGAAGCCGGCGCATCGCGTAGGCCAGGACTAGGATGAGCCACGTGGCTGTCAGGGGCTCGCCGAGGCCGGGAAAATTCCAGCCATGGAACACGCGAAGGTAGCCCACCGCGAGCACGACCCCGGGGATCGCCAGGGGCATCGTGGCGATGACGTCGAGCCAGCCCCTGCCGCGCACGCTCCCGCGAAGGAGCAGCCAGGCGATCGCCGCGCCGAGCGCCACGTCCGCGGCCGCGGCCAGCAGGGCGTAGCGGAGGGTGTTCCAGATGAAGCCCGTCGTGCGAAAGAGGATCTCCTCGTAGTTGCCGAGGGTGTACACGGTCGGCAGGAGGGAGAGGCTCCACACCTTGGACAACGACAGGAGGACGATCCCCACGTGCGGGAGCAGCGCGGGCCCCAGCAGCGCGGCGGCGATGAGCCATGCCGCCAGGGCCGAGGCCCCGCTGAGCCGCCGGGGCTCGGCCTCGGCGCCCCGCTGGAGCGCGGCGTACTCCGACAGCCCGAGGGCCGCCTTGGAGCCCCAGAGCGCCAGCACCGACAGCACGACCAGAATCACGCAAATGACGTAGCCGTCCACATCCGTGAGCCCGACGGTCGTCACGCGGAGATAGGCCTGGGGCGCCAGCAGCTTGGTGTAGTTCAGCATGAGGGGCGTGCCCAGATCATCGATGACGCGGATGAACGTGATGAGGACTCCGGCCGCGTATCCGGGAAGTGCTAAGGGAAGGAGCACGCGGCGAAACAGACGGAAGCCGGACGATCCCAGGTTCTGGGCCGCCTCTTCGAGCGACGGGTCCACTCCTGCCAGGGCGGCCGCGGTGTTGACCATGATGAACGGAAAGTAGTGAAGGGTCTGGACCAGCACCACCCCGGTGAGCCCCTCCATCAGCGGGAGGGTCGTGCCGAACGTCTCCAAGAGCCACAGGTTCACCATCCCGCTGCGGCCGAGGATCTGCTGGAAGGCCACCGCCCCGACGAAGGGCGGGATCACGAGGGGCAGCACGCCGAGCGTCTGGAAGGCGGCCTTCCCCGGGAACGCGTGGCGCACCGTCAGAAACGCCAGCGGCACGCCGATCAGACTCCCGAAGAGCACCGCCAGGAAGCCCGTCGCCAGCGTGTTGAGCAGAGATTCCAGAAACAGGGGGCGCTGGAAGAACGCGACGAGATGCCTGAGGGTGAATCCCCCGGTGTCGCCCGCCACCGCCACGGAGAGCACCTGGAGGAGCGGGTACAGGATGCCGGCCCCGAGCAGCAGGAGGAGCGCCAGCACCAGGACTCCCTCCGGGTCCCAGAACCGGGTACCCGCGCCGGGAGCGTGGGTGCGTCGGACGAGCGGGAGGTTCACTCGGAGGTCAGGGGGGCGAGCCGGGGGAAGGGTCCTGGGCCAGGCGCTGCTCGAGCTCCTGTTTCTCCTCGATGGCGACCAGCAGCCTCACCCCCTGATCCGCCAGCTCGAGCTCGAGCTCGTTGACCCGGTCCCGGAGCGCGTGGAGCGCGCGCCGGTGGGCGAGGCCGATGGCGCCGAAGCCGATCCCCCCCGCCAGGAGGAGGCAGAGGATGACGTACGTTTCCGTCGCGCGGAGGATCGCCATCCCCGGGCCGCGCGGCCGCGCGAGAGCCAGAGCCAGAAGGAGTCCCCAGGCGCAGACCGCCGCGGCCAGCGCCTCGCGCGCGCCGTGTCGAAGGGCGACGAGCGCTACGAAGGCGAGGGCGAGGGGGGAGTAGGTGGGGAGGAAGAGCAGGGTGAGGCCGCCCAGCAGCAGCAGCCCGAGGACGATCTCGACGAGAGGGGAGTGCCGGTCGACGGGCAGACCCAGAGGTCTCACCGCTCCGAACCGGCCCGGCAGGACCCCCAGCGCACCAGCGGGACTACCCCCACGATGCGACGGCTTCCTGGCGGGTGGCGTGAACGGACATTACCTTGATCAGGCGGGTCATCTCGAAAATCGACCGGACATCGTCCTGGAGGGCGCAGAGCTTGAGGTTGCCGCCGGCGGCCCGGGCCTGCTTCATGGCCGCCACCAGCGTGCCGAGCCCCGAGCTGTCGATGTACCCGACACCGCCGAGGTCCATGACCAGCTTGACCTGCCCCTTGTCGATGAGCTCGGTCAGAACCCGCCGAACCTGGTCGGCGGCTCCCATGTCGAGGTCACCCGTCGGAACCACGACGGTAACGCCCTGCGTCTGCGTGACCTGGATCTCCATTATTCCCTCCTCCGATGCTTCACGAGTATCCAGCGCGTCCCCTGCTCCTGGGTCACGTCGTACGAGAGCTCGTCCACGAACTGCCGCACGAGGTGCAGGCCGATCCCGCCCTCGGGCACCGCTTCGAGGTCGGGCGGCCGGTACGCTTCGGGATCGAACTTCTTCCCGAAGTCCCGCACCTCGATGACCAGCCGGTCCTCGTTCCCCCACACCGAGACGTGGATCGGCTTGCCGCCGAGCCCGGCATACGCGTGCCGGATGGAATTCGAGCAGATCTCCCCCACCGCCACCTGGAGGCCGAACTGCTCTTGATTTTCCACCTTCAGGCGCGTGAGCTCCCCCCGGAGCCAGTCCCGCAGGCGAGCCAAGTGCTGCGGCTCGCTGGTCAGCACGAAGGTGCCCTCCGGACCCCCGTCCCTCATCGTGTCGTTACGCTCGGGGTCGCCCCAGCATTTTCCGAGTATAGCAGGAGAGCCATGGTCTCCCAAACTCCGCTAGGCCCGGAGGATGAGGAGGGTGAGGTCATCACGCAGGGGACCCGGGCTCTTCCGGATTTCGCCCGCGATGGCCTCGGCAATGGCCTGCGGGGGTTTCTGGCGGTTGGCCTCGAGGAGGGCGCAGAAGCCCTCGGTGCCGAGCATGCGGCCGTCCGGCCCGATGGACTCCACCACCCCGTCGGTGCACAGCGCGAGCAGATCGCCCTCGCTCAGCTGAACCCGGCGCTCGTCGAACTCCGCCTCTTCCATCACGCCCAGAATCGTCCCCTCGGCCTCCAGCACGCGCGGCGGCGCGCCCGGCCGGAGCAGGATCGGCTTGACGTGGCCGGCGTCCCCGTAGACCAGCTGCCGGTCGGGCCCCAGGAGACAAAAGAACATGGTGACGAACATCGAGGGCGGGATATCCCGGCAGAGGTAGCGATTCAGGCGGGAGAGCACCTGAGCGGGAGGATCGCCGTCCGCCGCGGTGACCCGGAAGAGCGTGCGGACCATCACCATGAGCAGCGCGGCCGGAATCCCCTTGCCCGACACGTCCCCCACGGAGATCCCCAGACGCCCGTCCGGCATGGGCAAAAAGTCGTAGAAGTCGCCGCTCACAGTCTGCGACGAGAAGAGCACGGCCCCGAGCTCGATCCCGTGGATCGGCGGCGGCACCTTGGGGAGGAGGGCCATCTGGATCTCGCGGGCCACCTCCAGCTCCCGCGAGAGCCGCTCCACCCCGCGCTCCGAGAACCAGTCCCCGAGGACGCCCATCAGAGGGTTCAGGTAGCGGAGCTTCTCGCTGCGCCTGAGGAGCGTATGGATCCGGGCCATGAGCTCGGCCGCCTCGAAGGGCTTGGGCACGTAGTCGTCGGCGCCCTGGGTGAGCCCCGCGACCCGGTCGGCCACCGCCGCCTTGGCCGTCAGCATGATCACGGGGATCTGAGCGGTAACCGGGTTCTCCCGGAGCTTCTGGAGCACACCCATCCCGTCGAGCCGCGGCATCATGACGTCCAGCAGGATCAGGTCGGGCGGCGACTCCTTGACGCGCTCGAGCGCCTCGATCCCGTCGGAGGCGGACACCGCCGTATATCCGGCCGCTTCCACGACGGCCCGCGCCAGCTCCACGTTGTCGGGATTGTCGTCCACGACGAGGATCTTCGCCACGCGGGCGGCCTCAGCCATGGGTTTTTAAACTCCCCTACTCATCGGCCATCCCACCCCCCGGCGCACCCGACGCTCTCAGGATCAGGAGCGTGACATCGTCCCGGCTCACGCCTGTGCCCCGGCCACGCACCTCCGCCAGCACGGCCCGGGCCACCGCCTGGGGTGGCTCGGCGCGGCGCGACTCGATCAGGGCGGCGAGGCCCTGCACTCCCAGCGCCGCTCCGGCCGCGTCGGTGGCTTCCACCAGCCCATCGGTGTAGAGGACGACCTGGTCCCCCGCCTCCAGCAGCAGCTCCTCCTGCGGGTACTTCGCGTCCTCGAAGGCGCCCAGCACCGGCCCGCCGAGCTCCAGGACGCGCGGCGGCTCGCCCGGTCGCAGGAGGAAGGGATTGACGTGCCCGGCGTTGGCCAGGCTCAACCGGCGGCCGCCACCAAGGCTCAGCACGCCGAACACCATGGTCACGAACATGGAAGGAGGAAGATCCCGGCAGAGAAACCGGTTCACCCGGCGGACGATCTCTCCCGGAGCGTCCAGCTCCCAGGCGGTGGCGCGCAGGAGCGAGCGGACCATGACCATGAGCAGGGCCCCCGGGATGCCCTTTCCCGACACATCGCCGATCGCGAAGCCGACTCCGCCGGGCATGGGGATGAAGTCGTAGAAATCCCCGCCCACGCTCTTGGTCGGCGCCAGGGCCGCGCCCACCTCCACCCCGGCCAGGTTGGGCAGGGCGGGCGGGAGGAGGCGGAACTGGATTTCGCGGGCCGTCTCCAGCTCGTGACCGAGCTGCTCGATCCCCTGGACCGAAAACCAGTCTCCCAGCACGCCCATGAGCGGCCCAAGGGCGCGGACCTTCTCGCTCCGCCTGAGAAGGGTCCGGATACGGACCAGGAGCTCCTGGGCCACGAACGGCTTGGGCACGTAGTCGTCGGCCCCCAACTCCAACCCCTTCACTCGGTCCTCGACCTGGCCCTTCTGCGTGAGCATGATCACGGGGATCTGGGAGGTCTCGGGGTTCTGGCGGAGCAATCGGAGCACCTCCAAGCCGTCACGCCGCGGCATGAGGACGTCCAGCAGGATCAGATCCGGGGGCGACTGCCTCACCCGCTCCATGGCCTCGACGCCGTCGGCGGCCCTGACGACGCTGTAGCCCGCCTGCCTCAGGATCACGTCAACGAACCGGCAGACGGCGGGGTCGTCGTCGGCCAACAGGATCTTCGCGCTCATCAGGCACCCTCGTCCTGCAAACCCAAAACCACCTCAAGACACACAAAATACCAAAGAGTTACGTGATCCCGGCGTGATGAGAGGCGTGGCAATGGTTGCCATGATGGCACATCTGTGCCATCACGCTCGCTACTTGGTCCCGGCCAGAGCCCGCTTGGCCGCCTCCCGGGCCCGGGCGTAGTTGGTCTTGGCGAAGTTGTCCCACTCGGTCTCGAGCTTCGATTTGACGTCGGGCTGGTCCTTGAACGCGGCGTTGATCTCCTTGTCCGAAGCGCGCGTCGCATCCACCGGCATGGCCGTCGCCAGCTTCTTCGCCTCCGCGAGG
>JBBTEL010000110.1:0-9071 GCA_038042325.1 Candidatus Methylomirabilota bacterium | reverse complement strand
TCCAGCGCGGGGAGCGCGTCGAGCAGGACGTCGCCCACGACCTGGAGGCTCCGCGGGGAGAGTTTGTCCAGCGTGTCCTCGGGCGTGTGCCAGTAGGGCTCGTAGTCGAAATCGATCAGGAGCGCCGAGGGGATCCCCGCCCGGAGGAACGGCGTGTGGTCATCCTCCACGGCCAGGGTCTCCTCCAGGAAGTGGGCCCGGTAACCGAGCCGCCGGGCGCTCCCCCAGAGGAGGTCGGTGAGCCACGGGGTGGAGGCCGCCTCGCGCCGGAGGTTGAGCCGCCGATCGCCGATCATGTCCACCACGACCACGGCCTTGAGCTGCGCGGCGCGGCCCTCGCGCTGAAGCGACCCGGCGAGGTGACGCGAGCCATAGATCCCGTCGGTGGCGCTCCAGTCGCGCCGGGCTTCCTCCCCGTCGAAGAACACGATCCAGTAGGTGAACTCCCTCGGCCGCCGGGCCAGCGACCGGACCAGTTCCAGGAGCAGCCCGCTGCTGGATCCCCCGTCGTTGGCCCCCACGAAGGTGAAGGTGGGAAAGAACTTCGTGTCGTAGTGACCGCCCACCAGGATCGCCTCGGGCCGCCGGCCGGCCAGCTCGGCGATGACGTTAACCATCCGGATCGGCCCGTCGGGCGTCTGGGCCGTGAAGGGCTGCTCGCGGACCCGGGCGCCGGTCTTTTTTAGCTCCTTCACGATATAACGCCGCGCGCCGGCGAGAGCCTCGGATCCGGCCGGCCGCGGCCCGAACCCGACGAGCCGCTCCACGTGGGCGAAAGCCGCCTGCCCGTCGAAGGCCGGCCCCGCAGCGCCCGGACTCGGAAGCAGCAGCACCGCCGCCAACACGAGGGGGAGCGCCCTCACCGGAGGCGCTCCGGAGGCTTCACCCCGACGACGCCGTAGAAGTTCAGCGTCATGAGAAAGGTCTTTGCGTACGCCCGGGCTTCGATCCCCGCCAGCCAGCGCTCGGCCTGTCGCTCGCTGACGATCTTCCACTTCACCGCGTTCTCGGCGCGGCGCAGGAGAAACGTGCGGGTCCACGGCTCGAAGGTGGTGTCCTGATACACGTCGGTGAGCAGGCGCACGGAGTCGAGGCCGAGAGAGGAGAGCTTCCGGGGGAGGGTGCGCCCGCTCCAGGGATCCGCGTAGATCTTCCTCGCCACGCCCTCGAGGATCCGCTGGGTGAAGGCCGGGTCGGGATGGTCGAGCGCCAAGGTTCCAAAGTCTTGATCCTGAACGGCTACGATCCCTCCGGGCAGCGTGACGCGGATCATCTCCCTGAGGAGCCGATCGGCGTCCGGCACGTGGAGGAGCACCGTCACGGCCAGCGTCGCGTCGAACGTGCCGTCGCCGAAGCGGAGACGCCTCCCGTCTCCCAGTTCGAAGCGCACCCGGGAACCGAGCCCGCTCTTGCGCGCCAGCCGCCGCGCCTCGCGCACGAAGACGCGGCTCGGATCGACGCCGATCACCCGCCCGCTCTCGCCGACCAGCGCGGCCATATCCCGGCAGACGACGCCGCTGCCGCTCCCGACCTCCAGCACCTTCCACCCCGGCCGGATCCCCGCAAACGCAAGGAACCGTCGCCGGAGCCGGACCTGGGTCGGCGTCCGTCCGCGGTCCTCCAGGCCCTCGACCATCTTGAGGGGATCGAGCTGGCGATCGGGGGCGCGGTAGGGATCCGGGTGCAGAGCCATCGGCTACCCGGAAAAGCGCGCGGCGCACTCCCGGCTGCAGAAGTAGTGGGTCGTTCCCCCCGCCTCCCGCCTCACGGCCCGGGAGCGGAGGACGTAGGTCTGGCAGACCGGGTCTTTCACGAGCTCGTCCTGAATGGCCCGGGGCCGTCTCGCGGGCGGAGGCAGGAGGCGCCGCACGATCGGCCACAGGAGGAAGACGAGAAGAAGAAGCGACCCCAGAAGGAAGAGCCCGCGCATGGGCGATCAGGCGGAATCGGGGCGGATGGACAGCGTGCGGAGGAACTCCCGGTCCTGAGGGGTGAGCTGGATCTCTTCGCCCTGGGGAGCCTTGGAATCCGCGGCGGCGCCGGCGAAGAAGATCGCCGTGTCGGCGCCCCGCTTGAGGATCTCCTCGATGGTCTCCCGGGCGGCCTGGGACGCGGCCAGCGAGCACTCGATCGCCTTGAGCAGCTTCTCCATCAGCCCGTCAATGTGCTTGTCCTGCGCCATCCCGGGAGTAACGATACCGGCCCGCCCTCATCCTGTCAAATCACCATCTGGTATCTTAGAGACGCAAGGAGGAGCCATGAGCCGAGGATCGTGGACGTTCGTCCGCTCCACCCCGATTCACTCGCGCGGCAACCTGACGCTGAGGGAGGATGTCTGGCGCCTCCCCACCGGGCGCGAGGAAACCTATCCGGTGCTGGCGGTGGGGGTGACCGTCGGCGTGGTTCCGTTCGTGGACCCCGAGCACATCGTGCTGGTGCGGCAGTTCCGCCACCTGACGCGGGACGACTCGTGGGAGCTGCCGGGCGGCGGGGCGCTGGCGGGCGAATCGCCCGAGGAGGCGGCCCAGCGCGAGCTCAGGGAGGAGGGCGGCTATCGGGCCGGCCGCCTCACCTTCCTCTGCTGCCGGTTCTTCCCCTCCAGCGCCTACCTCGACGAGATCGCGTACTGCTACATCGGCGAGCGGCTCGTGGCGGACGCGCTCCCGTCCGACGACGATGAGTTCTTCGAGCGCCGCGTGGTGCCGTTCGAGGAAGCGCTGGCGATGGCGCTGGACGACCGGGTCACCGAGTCCGTCTCGAAGATGGCGATCCTCGCCGCCGGCCTCCGGCGGGGAGGCAAAGGCCACGCGTGAGCCTCTACGCGAAGTACATCCTGCCCCGGCTCATCAATCTCGCCATGCGGAACAAGGTCGCCATGGCGGAGCGTCGCAAGTTCGTCCCGCTGGCGTCGGGCACGGTCCTCGAGGTGGGCGTCGGCTCCGGCATCAACATCCCCCTCTACGGGCGCGACGTGGAAACGCTCCTCGCCGTGGACCCGTCGCTGGAAATCTGGCGGCTCGCGCGGAGGCGGGCGGGCCGGGCGCCGTTTCCCATCAAGTTCCTCAGGTGCTCGGCGGAGCAGATCCCGCTGGAAGACAGGACCGTCGATACCGTGGTGACCACCTGGACCCTCTGCACGATCCCGGACCCCCTCCGGGCTCTGCGGGAAATGCAGCGGGTGCTGAAACCCGAGGGGCAGGTCATCTTCGTCGAGCACGGGCGGTCGCCGGACGCCCGGGTGCTGGCCTGGCAGAACCGGCTGAATCCCCTCTGGAACCGGATCGGCGGCGGCTGCAACCTCAACCGGAAGATCGATGACCTGATCCTGGAGGCCGGCCTCCGGATCACCCGGATGGAAACGGGCTACGTCCGGGGGCCGAAGCCTCTCACGTATCTCTACCGGGGCCTCGCCCGCCGCCCCGACTAGTCAGGCCCGGACCTTTTCCCCCTTCGGGTCGTAGAGCCGAGGGCCGACTCGGTGGGCCCTCACTTCAGGGACCCGGTCCCCATCATCGTGACCTGATCCGCCGCAACCGCGGTCGCGGTCCACGCCTGGGTGCGCCGCGTCACGCCGCGCATGAGTCCCCAATAGACGAACCGGACCATTAGCCCCACGGCGATGATCAGCACCGACATCGCCGCAGCCTGGGCCGTGTCCCCCGCGTCGTCCATCAGCAGCACGGCGACCGCCGCCAGCTCGGTCCCCGGCGCGACCAGGAACACCACCGCCGAGAGCGTGACCATCGCGTTCAGGAAGAGGTACATGCTGATCGCGATGATCGAGGGCAGCGCGATGGGCACGGTCACCCGCCAGAACGTCTTGTAGAACGGGACGCCCATGGAGGCCCCCACGTTCTCGAACTCGGCGTCCATCTGCTTGAGCGACGTGGTGGCGGTGAGGAACGGGACCGTGAAGTAGTGGATCAGGTTGGAGATGACCAGGATGGCCAGCGTCCCGTACAGCCGGTTGAGGATGCTCCCCGACACGTTGAAGGTGAAGATGTAGGCCAGCCCGAGCACCATGCCGGGAATGGAGACCGGCAGGAGCGAGAGCGCGTAGAGCGGCGCGCCGGCCCGCGTCCGCCACTTCTCGACCAGGTAGGCGCCGATGAAGGCGATGGCGGTCCCCACCACGGCGGTGAGGGCCGAGACGTACACGCTGTTCAGCAGGGGGCTGTAGCCACCCACCGTGTCGAACGCGTAGTGCTTGAGCGTGAGAGAAAGGCGGTAGGGCCATCGCTCGACCAGAGAGACGACCAGGATGACCAGGTAGATGGCGGCGATGCTCGCCGCGATGAGGAAGCAGTACGCGAACAGACTCCACTCCGCCAGCGGGTTCTTCCGCGGCTCCAGCGGCTTGGCCGAGGAGCTGACCAGTGCGTACTGCCGCCGTTGAATCAGGCGGTCCACCACGAAGGCTACCAGGGCGGGAACCAAGAGCACGACGGACACGGTGGCGCCCATGGTGAAGTTCTGCTGGCCGACGACCTGGTTGTAGATCTCGGTCGCCATCACCGAGAACTTTCCCCCGATGACCTTGGGCGCGCCGAAGTCCGTGATCACCAGGGTGAAGACCACGAAGCAGGCGCTCATCAACCCGTACTTGACACCGGGCAGCGTCACCGTGGCGAAGGTCTTCAGCCGGGACGCGCCCAGGGCAGCGGCTGCGTCGTAGAGGCGGGCGTCCGTGGCGGTCAGCGCGGCGATCAGGATCAGCATGGCGTGGGGGAAGCAGTAGAACACCTCGGCCATGATGATGCCCTTGGCGCCGTACACGCCGATATTGATGTCGGTCAGCCGGGTCCAGATCCCGTTGTTGCCGAAGATGTAGACGAAGGCGATCCCCTGGACCAGCGACGGGGCGAAGATGGGGAGCATGGCCACGACGCGGAACACCCCCCGCCCCGGCATGGGGGTGCGGGTGAGGGCGTAGGCGTACACATAGGCCAGGCAGACGGTGACGACCATCGCCACGACCGAGACGTACAGGCTGTTGGTGACGGAGGCGGCGATGGCCGGCGTCGAGAAGTAGCGGGCGTAGTTCGCCAGGCCGACGAACGCCCCGTCGTTGTCGAGGAGGCTGCGCCAGAGGACCTTGGCCATCGGGTAGAGCACGAAGAGGTAGAGGAACAGCCCGAACAGGCCGGTGAGGAGGTAGCGCAGCGCCGTCTCGCCGTCGAGGCGGTGGCGGACGACGCCCTCGGGGATCGCGGCGGCCTCGCGGTCGGCCCGGAGAACGGCCATCGGGTCAGCCTCCGTCGGAGAAGAGCCGCAGGGCTTGGGGCTTGAGGACCAGCGCCAGCTCGGCGCCTTCCCGCGCGCCGACCTCGGCCAGGGCGTTCACGGCCACGTCGCACTCGAGCGTGGGCCCCGTGTCCCCCGGGAGGGCCAGGCCCAGGCGCGTGAAAGCGCCCAGGAACTGCATCGCGCAGACGCGCGTGACGATCCGGTTCTCCCCGTCGCGCGCCGCCAGGCCGATCAGGATCTCCTCGGGGCGGATGGCCAGCGTCAGGCGGGTGCCGGCGGGCGGCGTCGGGCCCGGGCGGTGGCGGAGCTCCACGGAGCCGACCCGGACCCAGCCGGGCCGCTCGCAGGCGGTGGCGGGGATGAAGTTCATGTGGCCAACGAAGCGGGCCACGAACAGGGACGACGGCTCGGTGTAGATCTCGAACGGGCTGCCGATCTGCTCGACCACGCCGTGGTTCATCACCACGATCCGGTCGGCCATGGTCAGGGCTTCCTCCTGGTCGTGGGTCACCATGACGGTCGTGATCCCCAGGCGGCGCTGGAGGGCCTTGATCTCCACCCGGAGCGCCTGGCGGACGCGGGCGTCGAGGGCCGACAGGGGCTCGTCCAGGAGCAGGAGCGAGGGCGACGGGGCCAGCGCCCGGGCCAGGGCTACGCGCTGCTGCTCGCCGCCCGACAGCTGCGCCGGATACCGCTCCTTGTGAGCGCGCAGGTGGACGAGGTCGAGCAGCTCGTCCACGCGCCGCTCGATCTCGGCCCGCGGCACCCGCCGGGTCTCCAGGCCGTAGGCGACGTTGCGCGCGACGGTGAGGTTCGGAAACAGGGCGTAGGACTGGAAGACGATCCCGTAGTTCCTCTCGCTGGGGGTGAGGCGCGAGACGTCCCGCCCCGCCATGCGCACCGCACCGGCGTTCTGGCGCTCGAGGCCGGCGATGACGCGAAGAAGGGTCGTCTTCCCGCAGCCGCTGGGGCCGAGGAAGCAGACGAACTCGCCCTCGCCGACCCCGAGCGACACGCTCTTGAGGGCGACGACCTCGCCGAATTTCTTGGCGATGCCGTCGAGCTCGACGGCGGGAGGACGGGGCACTACGCTACTTCGAGTACCGCTTGGTCCACTCGGCCAGAATGGCGTCGCGGTTCTTGGCGGACCACTCGAAGTCGTTCGGGTAAACAACCTTGCTGATGTCCTTCGGCAGCCCCTCCGGGACAGAAAACCCGTGCACGCCGACGGCCGCGAAATACTTCGCATACAGACCCATGGCCTCGTTGCTGATGGCCCAGTCGAGGAACGCCTTGGCGGCGGGGTTGTTCTTGCCCTTCTTCGTCAGGGCGTTCGCCTCCATGTCGTAGCCGGACCCCTCCTTGGGCAGCACCATCTCCACGGGGCTTCCCTTCTTCTTCATCTCGAGCGCCACGTACTCGAACGACACGCCGATGGCGCGCTCGCCCGCCGCGGCGTCCTTGCAGGGCTTGGAGCCCGACTTGGTGTACTCGGCCATGTTCGTGTGCAGCGCGTCCAGGTACTTCCAGCCCTCGACCTCCCCCAGCCGCTGGAGGATGGAGGCGACCGACAGGTAGCCCGTGCCCGAGCTGTTGGGGTTCGGCATCACGACGTGCCCCTTGTACACGGGCTTGGTGAGATCGGCCCAGGAGGTCGGCATCGGGAGGTTGTGCTTCTTCCCCACCTCGGTGTTGAAGCAGAAGGCCGACATGAAGATGTCGATCCCCACCCAGGACGGCGGGTTGGCCTTGTCCCGGAAGAGCGGCTGGACCCGCTCGAGGCCCTTCGGGGCGTAGGGCTCGAGCAGCCCGGCGTTCTTGAAGATCAGCGTGTTGGTGGCGGCGACGCCCCAGATCACGTCGGCCTGCATGTTGTCCTTCTCGGCCATGAACCGCGCCGAGATGTCGCCGGTCGAGAACCGCAGCATCTTGATCTCGAGATTCGGCAGCGCTTTCTCGTACGACTTCTTGTAATCGGTGATCTGCTCGTTCTCGATCGCGGTGTAGATCACGACCGTCTGCTTCTGGGCCAGCGCTGGCCCGGCGACGGCGACGCCGGAGAGCACGGCCGCGGCGAGAATGAGGGCGGCGAGGCGGTGTGTGGGTCTCCTCATACAGGCCTCCTTTGTGTAGAAAGGAATGGACAAGAGCCTATCACGAAACGCGCGGTCAGGTCGCTCCGATCAGGAATGTGGTCCCGACGCTGTTCGGCACGAACGCGTCGGGCAAGACCCGGGCGATCTCGTGGACCGCCTTCCAGCCGGTGCAATGGGACGGGACGACCAGCCTGGGTTCAATCGCCTTCAGCGCCTCGACTGTCGGCGCGATGATCGGTTCGAAGAGGCGTCCGGTCAGGTGGAAGCCCCCCAGGACCGCGTGGATCTTGGCCACGCCGGTGAGCGCCATTGACTGGCGAAGCACGTTGATGATCCCCGCGTGGCCACACCCCGACAGGACCACCAGCCCCTTGTTCCGAACGTTCATCACCACGGCCTGGTCGTCGTGGATCAGCGGATCCGGCTTCCATTCGCCGTTGACCTCGGCGTAATGGATGGGAAACCCCTTCTCGAAGTCGGTCGTCCGGGCGACCTGGCCCGTGACCAGCGCGAGGCCGCCCAGGAGCAAGGACGCGCCCCGTTCCTCCAGGATCTCCACCCCTTCCTGCTCGATCCCGCGCCGGTCGGGCGGCGGGAGCAGCACCTCGCTGCCGTCCGGCAGCGCGATCTTGCGCCGGAGAAACGCATCCGGGTGGAGCACGAGTGGGAGACGCCGGCGGCCGCTGCGCGCGAGGAATCCCATCAGGCCGTTGACGTGGTCGGTATGGCCGTGGCTCAGCACGATCGCGTGAAGATCCGCCGGCCGCACCTCAAGGACGTCCATGTTGTGAAGGAGACCGTCCTTCGTCAGGCCGGCGTCGAAGAGAAACGACTCTTTCCGCCCTCCTTTGACAACTGTCACGAGGCTGGAAAACCCGTGCTCGGCCCGAAGGGTGGTGCGCCCCTCTCCCAGCGTTCCGACCATGGTTGACCGCCGCACGGTCTCGCTTCCCGCCATGAGGAGGTCCAGCGACAGGTCGAGGACGGTCAGGATCTCGACCCGATCCACCTCGGGGAGCGACACCACGGCCGGCAAGGATCCTCCTATTGGGCGGTGAAGCCGCCGTCCACGACCAGTTCGGCGCCGGTCATGAAGGACGACTCGTCCGAGGCCAAGAAGAGGGCCACGTAGGCGATCTCGCGCGGGTGGGCGATCCGCCCCAGCGGGATTCCCGCCTTGAACTCCTGGCGGAGCGCTTCGGTGAGATACGGCGCCTGCATCGGGGTGTCCACGATCCCGGGATGGATGATGTTGCAGCGGATCCCGTCCTTCGCGAACTGGATGGCGAGGGACTTGGTGAGCGAGATCAGCGCGCCCTTGGCGGAGGTGTAGGCGTCCTGGGCGCGGGTGAATCCCGCCAGCGCGGACACGGAGCCCACGTTGATGATAGAGCCGCCCCCGGCCCTCTGGAGATGCGGGATCCCGTGCTTCGTCACCCAGAAGACCGATTTGAGGTTGATGGCCATCACGCGGTCCCACTGGGCCTCGTCGGTCTCCAGCACCGAGCGGTCCCGGTCCTTCCAGAGAACCCCGGCGTTGTTGTAGAGGACGTGGAGCGCGCCGAACGCCTCCACCCCCTCGGCGATCATCCGCCTCACGTCGGCCTCCACCGCCACGTCCCCGAGCACCGGGAGCGCCTCGCCGCCGGTCTTCTTCACGAGCGACACGGTCTCGGCCGCCGCCTCCTTGTTGAGGTCGGCGACGACGACCCTGGCCCCGTGCGTCCC
>JBBTEL010000109.1:0-2151 GCA_038042325.1 Candidatus Methylomirabilota bacterium | reverse complement strand
CCCCTGGTTCGGCCCCCGAATGGACCCCCCGCGACTTCCGACAGCGTGGCAGGTGTGGCATTTGCCCTTCCCCCAGAAGACGGCTTCCCCGGCCTCGGGGGTGATGTTCGCCGCAGTGATGGCGACCGACGACCGGGGCGCCCCTTCCCCGGAAATCTTGGTGATGACCTCGCCGATCCAGACGAAGACGAGCACGAGGGCGACCGTGAAAATCACCACGCCCAGGAACGGCCGTCTCATTGCCCCGCCTTTCGTCTCATGTCACCCCTGTTCGAGCGCCGGCTTTGCCGGCGCAACCCTCCGGGGGGAGGTCCGGAAGGGGGGCATCAGCCCCCCTCCGGGTTGGCATCATGTGGGGGCCTCGACCTCCTCTCGCTGCTCCTTCTCCCCCAGCCCGGCGAGCCAGAAGACGAAGGCCACCAGCCCCAGGAAGAGGAGGACGATCCCGCCCACGACCCGGGCCATGTACGCGTTGGTGGGGGTCCAGGCCCACTCGGAGGTATCTTGGAGAACGCCGTAGATGTGCCAGTCTTCCCTGAGGCCCGAGCGAATGAAGCCCATCAGCCCCATGAGCATCACGATGGACACGCAGAGGAGGATGAGGGCGTACTGGGAGCGAGCCGGCATCTGCCCCCACCGGATCCCGCCCACCGTCTCGGCCCCCCGGAAGAGGAGCACGTCGATGGCGGCGTTCCAGAGGAGGCAGACCATCACCATGAGCCACTGGGCCACCGCGAGGTTCCTGAGGAACGGGTTGGCCTTCTCCATGATGACGAAGCCATAGACCCCGAGGACGAAGACCGACGCCAGGGTCGTCGAGGCGAAGAAGAGAGCCTGGGCGAGCTTGCCCCGGTCCCTCAGGGTCAGGAAGCCCGTGAGGAGGACCATCCCGATCTGTCCCAGGAGGAGATACGCCGGGAGCGTGAAGTAGCGGGCCCGGTCAGGAGACAGGTCGAGACTCTTGGGGTCCAGGGTGAGCAGGCTCCGCGCATACCACGCCAGGATGAGGATCGAGATGGCCGCCGCCACGGCCAGGGCAACCTTCGCCCCGGGTCCATGATCGGCGAAGGGCCGGGTGCGCCCCTTATTGCCCCGGCGGTAGAGAAGGAAGGAGAAGAAGGTGGAGAGGATGATGAAGTTCACCGCCGCGTTCTTCGCCGACATGAGACCGAAGTACTTGAGCAGCGGATGGAACTGGCCGCCCAGGGCCATCTGCTCCTCGCCGGTCAGGGGGAGGTTGCGCGGGGTGAGCCAGATCGCGAAGCAGATCAAGAGGATCACGTTGATGTACTTGATGTACGGCCGATAGCGCTCGGCCCCGCTGATGCGCCCCATCCCGACCCAGAGGTAGTAGTTGCCGCCGATGAAGAGCATCCCGATCAGGACCGCCTGGATGATGAAGCCCCAGGAGAACGCGCCGCCCATCATGTTGTTCCCCATGACGGGGCTCGCGGAGTAGATCTCCCGGCCCAGGTAATAGCCCGCAAAGGGGAGGGGGATCAGGGCCGCGAGGCCCACGAAGTTCCCCACGTATCCCATCCAGTCGTAATGGGCGCGGTCGGCCTCGCTTCTGGCTCCGAGGAACTTGATCGCCGCGTAGGCCCCGACGATGAAGCCGCCGAAGGCGATGTTGGCGATGAAGCGGTGGATGGCCAGGGGGATCCAGAGCGGGTTGGCCACCGCCTGCCAGGTGGTCCCAACGAAGCGGAGCGTCTCCTTGTCGATCCCGGAGGGGGCCATCATGTAGGAGGCCCAGGCGTTGGCCAGGAGCATGAGGACCGTGCCCCACAGATTCAGGAGAATTCCGAGGAGGACGTGGAGCCCCTTCCAGCGCCCCCGCATCCGGTCCCAGCCGTAGTAGTAGAGGTAGAGGGTGAAGCCTTCGGCGAAGAAGAGGAGGGCGTAGATGTAGTACGTCGTGTGGAAGATCCCCGTGAGGAAGGCCATGAACTTCGGGTAGAGGCCGATGAGGGAGAAGACGAGCAGGCCGCCGAAGGCCGCCGTGGTGGAGAAGGCGGCGGAGAGCAGCGCCGTGAATTCATGGGCCAGCCGGTCGTAGCGCGGGTCGCCCGTCCGCCAGCCGATGATCTCCACGATCGAGGCGAAGATCGGCACCCCAAGCACGAACGCCCCGAACATCAGGTGGACCTG
>JBBTEL010000108.1:0-10093 GCA_038042325.1 Candidatus Methylomirabilota bacterium | reverse complement strand
TCCTCGGGGGTGTGGACGAAGAGCCAGCCGCGCATGCCGGAGTGGCCGAACCCGCACAGCTCGGCGCAGGGCATCTCGTATTTCCCGGGCTTGGTCGCGTCGAACCAGGCGGGGATCTCCCGCCCCGGGACGGCGTCCTGCTTGAACCGGAGGTTCGGCATGAACAGGCTGTGGATCACGTCCTGGGACTTCAGGATGAGCTTCACGGGCTTCCCGACCGGGACGTGGATCTCGTTGTCGAACGTCTTGTCGTCCTCGGTTCCGAACTTGCCGTCCGGCCCCGGGTACGTCACGATCCAGTTGAACTGCTTGGCGTTGACCTGGACGGTCAGGTCGGTCTTCGGCATCTGCATCTTGATCCGCGCCCAGGTCGGCACGCTGAGGAACGTC
This sequence comes from Candidatus Methylomirabilota bacterium, assembly GCA_038042325.1. GTDB lineage: Bacteria > Methylomirabilota > Methylomirabilia > Rokubacteriales > CSP1-6 > CSP1-6. Next base: position 9,703 of record JBBTEL010000108.1, on the reverse strand, counting down.
AGCACGACCAGGATCAGGGTCGGCACGACGGTCCAGACGATCTCCAGCGTCGTATTGCCGTGGGTGTAGGTGGCGCGGCGCCCCTCCTTGTGGCGGTAGAGCACCAGGAACGCGATCATGGCCGCCGCCACGAGGACGAAGATCGCCCCCGTGATGTAGTAGATGAGGTAGAACAGGAAGTCGATGTCCTTCCCGTAGGTCGAGACGTCCTCCGGCAGCCACCAGCTCAGCATAGGCGCGCCCCTATCGCTCCCCCCTCGAGTGGCGTCATTGCTCTACTCCCGTAGAGCGGACGCACTAGTATTCAAAGCGCACAAAAGGTCTGTCAAGTACCCTTGCCATTGGGGGCCGCGCTCCGGCTACTTCTTCGCCAGCTCGAAGGTGACCTTCGTCGGCGCGCCGGCCTTGACCTCGACCTCCTGGGTCATCTTCCCCAGCGTCTCGTGCCACACCTCGACCTTGTGCTTGCCGGCCGGGACGTTGTCGAGCTTGAAGGCACCGCCCTCATCGGTCACCGCATAGTGCGGATGGGCCTGGACGACGATCCAGCCCAGCATCCAGCTGTGGGCGTCGCACTGGACCTTGATGATCTCGGGCTTCTCGAACTTCTCGGTCATCACCTTCTTGAACTTGGGCTGGGCCTTGTTGATGGAGGGGTTGGCCGTTGCGAAGGTGTGGATGTTGTGCAGCACGCCGTCCGGGTTCTGGATGTCCAGCTCGGCCCCCGCCGGGACCACCAGGACGTGCGGGCTGAACTGGCACCCCTTCTGGTCGAGGACCGGCTTCTGGGCCGGCTTGGCCGCGGGTCCCTTGCCCCCGACCACCGACACCACGGCGTTCTTGATCCCCTTGTTGGCCCCGACGACCAGCTCCTCGGACTTCTTCTCGTCGCCGCAGGCCTGGTTGTCCTTGTTGACCTTGACGACCTTGGGAGCCGGCGGGGTTCCGGAGAACTTCACCTCGCCGACGATGGACCCGCCGCCCTGGGCCGTGACCTGGGAAGTGCCCCCAAGGACAGCGGCCACAAGGGCCAGGCAGCACAGAACCGATAGCCACTGGCGCATCGTTCTCCTCCTTATCCCCCGTGGGTCCTGCGCCGGGCGCCCCGGATCACCAGCAACTCGAGCGCCGCCGTCACGAGGACCACCAGGGGAGGAATGATATACGGCTTGTTCGAACCCGGCTCTTCTAGACGAAGATAATACCACGACGAGAAGGCCATCCTGGGCCCGGTCTCGCCCGCCCCGCCGTCCCAGGCCATAAAGGCCACCGAGAGGAACCTGCCCACCGGGAAAGAGAGGTCATTGGCGTCCGGGCCCACCCGCGGCCGCTTGATGACCAGCCGGTACTGGCCGTCGGCGAACACGGCTTCCCCCCTGGCCTTGACGGCCTCCCCCGTCCGGGGGGTGATCTTGGCGATCCCGGTGGCGCTGGCCTCCCCCACTCCGCCCTCCGAGGACCAGCGGAGGAGGGTGACCGGATTGGAGCCGTCCCCCGCCAGGACGTAGGGGCGTTCGTTCCCCTCCCCGGGCCGGGTCGCGAACTGGAGGGCCACCTGATCGGCGAAGGTCTTGGCCTTCGGGTCGGGCTTGGAGGGCGTGGGATCATCCCATGTCACGTGGAAGGCGATCTCGGATTCCGAGTACACCGCCCGCACCGTGACCATATCGACGGAGGGGTTGAAGTTGCGGGGGTCCGCGATGACCTGGCCGGCCAGGGGGAAGTGGTGGGGCGGCTGGCCCTCCCAGAACTTCGCGGCGGGATCGTCGGGGATCTCCCCCTGGACCGCCCGCACCGGCAGGATTGTGGCGAAGTCCATCTTCTCCGGCCCGAGGGACTTGACGTAGTTGGCCACGTGCCAGACGTCCTCCGGCTTTTCCACGCTGTCGATGAAGGAGGGCATGGGGGTGCCCATGAGGCCCGTCACCAGGCGCGTGGCGACCTCCCGCGCGCTGGCGCCACCCCTGAAGGTCCACGACTTCGTGAGGTTCGCCGGCCTGACCGGGTTCCCCCAGTCGTCCTTGAGCTCGGGCATCGAGGGGCCATCGCCCCGCCCGGCGTTGCCGTGGCACTTGTTGCACTCGATGGCCTCGAACATCTCCTTGCCGCGGGCGAGGGACTCCTTGGAGGAGGTCACTTCCTTCGGCAGGTCGGCGGCCTTGGGCGCCTCCTTGAACGCCTCCCCGGCGAAGGTCTTGAGATACGCCACCAGGTGCCGGCGGTCCCGTTCGGGGAGGACCTTCCAGCCGGGCATCGAGGTTCCCGGCATGCCCTCGGAGATGATGCGGAGGAGGTCGGCGTCGGTCGGGAGCCTCCCCGAGGCGCTCGTGCGGATCTTGTACTTCCCCTTGGTGAAGTCCCGGGGCTTGGGGTCGAGGAGCGGCGCGGCGGGGCCGTTGCCGTCCCCCTTCTCCCCGTGGCAGAGGAGGCACTTTTGCTCGTAGATCGCCTTGCCCTTGGCGGGATCGCCGGCCGGCTGCGCCCACGCTGCGGCGATGATGCCGCTTCTCACCGCTTCTCCTCTCCCCGCCGGGGAGAGGTAAGGTGAGGGGGTCCCCCTCACCTGTGCCCTCTCCCCCTGGGGGGGAGAGGAGACCGCAAATTTCTCCCCCTCCGCCGCTGGGGGAGAGGATCCCCTCATTTCCCTCTCCCCTCGAGGGGAGAGGGTCAGGGTGAGGGGTGAGGGGACCGCGGCGTGGGTCTCCCAGCGGCGGGGCTGGTAGCCCGTCGCCTCGTAGAGGTACATGATGACCTTCCAGATCTCCTCTTCGCTCAGCCGGTCCTCCCACCCCGGCATGACGGAGTTCCAGGGGGTGGACTCCTTCGGCAGCCCCGGCCCGCCCTTGGCGATCCGCCAGAAGAGGAACGCCTCCTGGAGCATCGCGATGGTGCCGGGGTCGGTGAAGTTGGCGGGGGGCGGGTTGAAGGCGTGGGCGAAGTGGCCGTTGCCGTCCAGGTTGTCGCCGTGGCAGTACATGCAGTTCTTAACGTAGATCACCCCGCCCTCGGCGACGTGCTTCTGGAAGTTGGCCTGGTCCTTCCTGAGCGGATTGCCCAGCCCCTGGATGTCGAGCGTCTTGCCCCTGAAGGAGATGGACGCCGGCGGGGCCGGGTGGATGGCCCGGAGCTCGGCGGGCGCCTCGATCCCCGCCGAGGCCTGGGTGTAAGCGTAGTAGCCGAGAAGCAGCGGGAGTATGACCATCACCGCGAAGCGGACCGGTAGCTTCGAGTCGTCCACCAGGGTGGAGCGGATGGGGGCCAGGAAGCTCCGCCAGGAATCTCGGTTCGAGGAGACGTACACCAGGACGGAGATCAGGGCGACAAACATGTAGAGCGTGAAGACGCTCCACGGCGCCGCGGGCCGGATTCCGAAGCGGAAGATCAGGAAGACGACCGCCAGGACCAGCACCGCCTGGAAGAATTTCGACCTGACGAATCCCATGCCTACTTCTTGGCGGCGGCAGGCGCCGCGCCCTCGCCCTTCAAGGTGAGGAGGAACGCCACCAGGTCGAGATACTCCTTGGCCGTGAGGGTCTGGCCCAGGGTGGCCGGCATGACCCCGCCCGGGTAGCCCGCGACCGTGCCCATGCCCGCCGGGTTCAGGATCTTGGCCATGATGTACTCGGGGGTCTGGATCTTCGCGATCTGGGAAAGGTCGGGCCCAACGGGCGAGGCGCCGATGGAGCCGGCCTTGTGGCAGGCGATGCAGCCGCCCTTTCCCATGAAGACGGCCTGCCCGGCCTTCGGATCACCCGGCAGCTTCAACTCCGCCACCTGGCTGCCGCCGGCCGCCGACCCCGCCGTCTTGGGGATGTCGTCGAGCTTGACGTCCACCGTTCCACCGAGCGACTCCATGAACGCCGTCAGCGCCCACAGCTCGGAGCGGTTGAGCCCGATGGGCGGGCGATCCACCTTCGGCATGATGTTGGGATAGCCCTCCACCAGGTGGGCGCCGGGATCCAGCAGCGACTCGATGAGGTAGGCCTTGGCGCTCGTGCCGGCCTTCCGCTTGGCCGCCGAGGCGCCGATCCCCCCCAGGTCGGGGGCGCGCGTCCCCTTCTGGCCGATCCGGTGGCAGACCTCGCACGTCCCCTTCCCCTTGAAGATCCCCTCACCCGCTTTGACGAGCTGCTCGGGGCTCACATTCTCCCCCTCCAGGGAGAGCTCCTCGGGGGGCTCGGACCGGATCTGGGGGATCGAGTTGGCGTAGTAGGTGTACGCCCCCATCACCAGGAGGGCAAACACCGCGACCTTCACCAGGACCGGAACTCTCATGCCGAGCGGCCGGAGCCGCCGGCGATGGCCGGCGCCACATGGCCGTGAGTCTCGGCCTTCCCCTTCTCCCCCAGGCCGCCCAGCCAGAAGATGAAGAGCACCAGCGCGAAGAAGACGGCCGTGACGATCGTGATCATGTTCGCCGCGTACCCCAGGGCGGGCGTCCACGCATCCACCGACGTATCCCTGGCCACGCCGTAGACGTGCCAGTGCTGGCGGATTCCCGAGCGGGCGAAGCCCATCAGTCCCATGAGCCAGGTGAACGTCACCGCCAGGAGGATCAGGACGTACTGGGAGCGCGGGGCGATGGTGCCCCAGCGGATCTGGCCCGTTGACCGGGCGCCCCTGAACATGGGGATGTCGATGGCCATGACGAGCACGAGCGCCGCCAGCACCGCCAGCACCTGATAGACCGAGAAGCCGATGCGGACGATGGACTCGACGAAGTAGCCGTAGACGCCGTAGAAGGTCACGACGGTGGCGGCGGCGGCGAAGATCAGCCACTGGGCCGCCATCCCCGTGCCCACCCAGGGCTTCACCGACTCTTTGTTGGCCCGCCGGTAGAGGAGGTAGGAGAGGAACGTGGTCAGGATCATCAGGTTGACGGCCGTGTTCTTGGCGGACATGACGCCCAGAACGCCCAGCACCGGGTGGTGCATGCCGCCCATGATCCGCGCCTCGGAGGGCGTCAGGGGAATGCTCCGCGGCGTGGCCCACACGATGAAGCCGGCCGCGAGGATCATGATCATGTACGGGATGTAGCGCCGGTAGCGCTCGGACCCGGGGATGCGCTCCATGCCGAGCCAGAGGTAGTAGTTGGAGCCGAGGAAGAGGATGCCGATGAGGATGGCCTGGACCACCCAGAGCCAGGACATGAAGCCGCCCATCATGGTGATCCCCATGGTCTGGTTGAAGGCGTAGATCTCCCGCCCCAGGTAGTAGCCCGCGAAGGGGAGCACCATCAGCGCGGAGATCGCCACGAAGTTCCCCACGTACCCCATCCAGTCGTAGCGGGCCCGCTCCTCGTCGGTCTTGGCCTGGAGGAACCTGACCGCGGCGTAGGCGGCGGCGATCGTCCCGCCGAAGGTGACGTTGGCGATCAGCCGGTGGATGTTGATCGGCATCCAGGTGTAGTTGTTGATGGCGCCCCAGAGGGAGGTCAGGCTGCCCGCCTCGTCGATCCCCCCCGGCGAGGTCATGAAGGTGACCCAGGCATTGGACACGAAGAGGATGGCGGTGCCGAAGAGGTTCGAGAGCACCCCCAGGCAAATGTGGATCCACTTCTTCGATCCGGAGAGCCAGTCCCAGCCGTAGTACCAGAGGTAGACGGTGAACGTCTCCAGGAAGAAGAGCATGGCGTACACCGAGAACGTCGGGTAGAAGATGCCCGACATGTAGGCCCAGAACCGGGGGTAGTAGCCGACGAAAAGGAAGAGGAGCAGGGCCCCGAGGAGGGCCGTGGTGGAGAAGGCCGCGAAGGTGAGCTTGACGAACTCGTGCGACAGCCAGTCGTAGCGCTGCTCGCCCGTGCGCCAGCCCATGATCTCGATGATGACCGCGAAGATCGGCACGCCGAGGATGAAGGCCGCGAAGTTCAGGTGGAGCTGGGCGATGGCCCACACCGCCAGCCGGGAGCCGATGAGGGGAAAGGCGCGGTACTCGGGGGCCCTGGCCGCCTCTTGGGCGGCGGCCGGGAGGGCCAGCAGGAGGAATCCGAGGAGGGAGAAACCGAGGAGCCCATACACACTGCTCCCCCGGTCCTGAAGCCGCATGCGGTGCCCTCGATTGGGGAGAGACGGTACGGTCACTGCGGAAGGAACGAGCTTGTTCCTCCGATCACGATGCTCTTTGTAGGTCATCTCCGAAAACGTGTCAAGGGAAAATTTCGCCAGGCGGTTCCGGTGTTTGACAGGCCCCGGCGCGTCGGCTAGCATGACTTGAGGGGGTATCGGCGTGAAACCTCAGTTGAAGCAGCGCACCCAGTTCTCCCTCGTCTACCTCATCATCGCCCTCATCGTGCTCCTGATGGTGCAGAGCTGGCTGCTGGCGCCGCGCGCCGTCGAGATCCCGATGAGCCGCTTCCTCCAGCTGGTCCGGGAGGACAAGGTCGAGAAGGTCTCCCTGACGGACAAGGAGATCCGGGGCGTCCTGAAGCCGGGCGCCATGCCGGCGCCCGCCGCCGGCCCCGGGGAGCGCGTGAGGCAGATCCTCGGGACCGAGGGGGGGGCCCCCGTCTTCACGACCACCCGGATTCCGGGCGTGGAGGACTCGGCCCTGGTCAAGGAGCTGGAGCAGCACCAGGTGGAGTTCTCGGGCAAGATCGAGACCACGCTCCTTCGGGACCTCATCTTCGGCTGGGTCCTCCCCCTCGGCGTCATGGTGGCGATCTGGTTCTTCCTCATGCGCCGCATGGGCGGGGGCGCCACCCAGGCCCTCTCCTTCGGCCGCTCCAAGGCCAAGATCTACGACCGCAAGGAGCTCAAGACCACCTTCGCCGACGTGGCGGGGGTGGACGAGGCCACGGCCGAGCTGGTGGAGGTAGTGGACTTCCTGAGGAACCCCAAGAAGTACCAGCGCCTGGGCGGCCGCATCCCCAAGGGCGTGCTCCTCGTGGGGCCGCCGGGCACGGGCAAGACGCTCCTCGCCCGCGCCGTGGCCGGCGAGGCCGACGTGCCCTTCTTCTTCATGTCCGGCTCCGAGTTCGTCGAGATGTTCGTCGGGGTGGGCGCCGCGCGGGTCCGCGACCTGTTCGAGCAGGCGAAGGAAAAAGCCCCCTGCATCATCTTCATCGACGAGCTCGACGCCATCGGCAAGACGCGCGCGGGAGCGGTCGGGTTCGTCGGCGGCCACGACGAGAGGGAGCAGACGCTCAACCAGCTCCTGGCCGAGATGGACGGCTTCGACTCCTCCAAGGGCGTGATCATCATGGCGGCCACCAACCGCCCCGAGGTCCTGGACGCGGCGCTGATGCGGGCCGGCCGCTTCGACCGCCAGGTCGTGGTGGACAAGCCCGACGTCAGGGGGCGGGAGGCCATCCTCAAGATCCACGCCCGGAACGTGTCCCTGGCCCCCGCGGTGGACCTGCGGCTGATCGCCGCGCGCACTCCGGGATTCGCCGGAGCCGACCTGGCCAACATCGTCAACGAGGCTGCGCTCCTCGCCGCCCGCAAGGGCAAGGACGCGGTGGAGAGTGCGGACCTGGAAGAGGCCATCGACCGGGTGGTCGCGGGACTCGAGAAGAGGAGCCGCGTCCTGTCGGACAAGGAGCGGGACATCGTCGCCCATCACGAGATGGGGCACGCGCTGGTGGCCGCGTCGGTGGAGCACGCCGACCCGGTCCACAAGGTGAGCATCATCCCGCGCGGGATCGCGGCGCTCGGAATGACCTACCAGCGCCCCGTGGAGGACCGCTACCTCCTCACGCGCTCGGAGCTGGAAGACCGGATCGCGGTCATGCTGGGCGGCCGGGTGGCGGAGGAGATCGTGTACGGCGAGGTCTCGACGGGCGCCCACAACGACCTCGACCGGGCCACCGACCTGGCGCGGCTCATGGTCACCCGCTACGGGATGTCGGAGCGCCTCGGTCCCCTGACCTTCGGCGACGACCAGCGCGGCCAGTTCCTCAGGGGCGCGGGTTTCCCCGTGGAACGCGACTACAGCGAGGAGACGGCCCGGGTCATCGACGAGGAGGTGCGGGCCATCGTGGAGCGGAGCCTGGCCCGTGTGCGGGGGCTCCTGGGAGCCAAGAAGGCGATCCTGCTCCGCGGCGCCGAAGAGCTCAAGACCCGGGAGACGCTCGAGGGCGAGCCCCTTCGCCGCCTCCTGGCCGGAGAATTGGAAGCCGTCAAGGAGGAAGTGAGATGATCCAGCTGCGCCGGAAGATGCTCGTCGCCATCATCATCGTCTCGCTGGCCGCGGGGGTCGGCCTGGGAGGCTGGGGAGCCGCGGCATTTGAGCGCGGCAAGGGCCACCCGCTCCTGGCCCAGATCCAGGCGCCCATCGTGCCGGCGGCGCTGCCGGTCCCCACCGGCACGTTCGCCCAGGTCGCGACTGCCGTGAAGCCGGCGGTGATCAACATCAACACCGTGACGCGCGGCGCCGTCCGCACCCCGTTCGAGGAGTTCTTCGGCGAGGAGTTCTTCCGCCGCTTCTTCGGCGAGGGGGCCCCGGAGGTCATGCAGCGGAGCCTGGGGACCGGCGTCATTGTCGATCCCTCCGGGATCGCGCTGACCAACGCCCACGTCATCGAGCGCGCCACCGAGATCGAGGCGGTCACCGCCGACGGCAAGAAGCACAAGGTGAAGATCATCGGCGTGGACAAGCGGACCGACCTCGCGGTGCTGCGCCTGCTCGGCGGCGGCACGTACCCGGCGGCGTCGCTGGGCGACTCGGACAGGGTCAACGTCGGCGACTGGGTCCTCGCCATCGGCTCGCCCTTCGGGCTGGAGCAGACCGTCACCGCCGGCATCATCAGCGCCAAGGGACGGGTGATCGGCCAGGGCCCCTTCGACGACTTCCTCCAGACCGACGCCGCCATCAACCCGGGCAACTCCGGCGGGCCGCTCGTGGACATGTCCGGGCAGGTCGTCGGGATCAACACCGCCATCGTGGCCCAGGGCCAGGGGCTCGGCTTCGCGATCCCGATCAACATGGCGAAGAAGATCTACACCGAGCTGGTCGCCCGGGGGAAGGTGTCCCGCGGCTGGCTCGGGGTGAGCGTCCAGCCGCTGACCCCGGAGCTGGCGAAGAGCTTCGGGGCGAAGGACACGAAGGGGGTCCTGATCGCCGACGTGATCCAGGACAGCCCGGCCAACAAGGCCGGCCTCCAGGCCGGGGACATCATCCTGGAGTTCGACGGCAAGAAGATCGAATCCCCGCCGGATCTCCAGCGCGGTGTCGGGCTCACATCGCCCGGGAAGACGGTGAACGTCAAGGTCTGGCACGAGCGCGCCGAGAAGCAGGTGGAGCTCAAGATCGCCGAGGCGCCGGAGGAGGGCCAGGCCCTCCGCTCTTCCATCCGGGGGAAGAGCCTCCTCGGGATGGACGTCCGACCCATCACGCCCGAGCTGGCGCGGCAGCTCGGCCTGCGGGACCCGCACGGCGTCATCGTGGTGCGGGTGGACGAGGGCAGCCCGGCCGCGGAGGCGGGGGTGCAGCCGCGCGACGTGATCCGGGAAGTGAACCGGCAGAAGATCAAGGGGATGGCCGACTTCGACCGGCTCACGAAGGACCTGAAGGAAGGCGACCGCGTCACGGTCCTGCTCCAGCGCGGGCCGATGTCCCTCTACGTCGCCTTCACAGTCGCAAGAGGATGAGCGGGGGCGACGGGCGCAGCCCCAGCAATCTCGAGCGGCTCCGCGAGCTGATGAAGAGCCGCCAGAAGCTGGCGCCCATCGCCAGGCTGGTGGACGCCCACATCGAGTCGGTG
>JBBTEL010000107.1:0-2484 GCA_038042325.1 Candidatus Methylomirabilota bacterium | reverse complement strand
CCGACGACTTCCTGCACCACCTCCTGGGCGGCACGACGCCGGCGGGGGATCCCCCGCTCTACCTCGTGGCGGACGCCGGGGTGCGAGCGCTGGGCGGCAACGGCCCGGGCGCCGGGACCGACCGGGGCTGAGCCCATGCCGGCCGTGTACGTGCTGATCGCCGCGGCGGCGATCGCCGTCGCGATCTTCGCGCTCCAGAACCCCGACCAGGTGACGATCCGGTTCCTGGCCTGGCAGATCGAGCGCGCGCCGCTGGCCGCGGTGATCCTGGTCTCGGGCGCGGCGGGGGCGATCATCGTGAGCCTGATCGGCTTCGTCCAGCGGTGGCGGCTCCGGTCGAAGATCCGGCAGCTCGAGACCCGCGTGCGAAGCCTGGAGGCCCCCCGCCCAGCGGTGAACGCGACCGACAAAACCCAATGATGGAAGAGCTCTTCCGGCTCACCGAAGACGTCAAGGATCTCCTCGAGACGGACCGCACCGAGCGGCTCGCCCAGCTCCTGGCGGAGTCCCATCCGGCCGATGTGTCGCGCGCGCTGCGCGAGCTGCCCGTGGAGCGGCAGACGACCGTCTTCCGGCTGCTGAGCGGGGAGCAGGCCGGCTCCGTCCTCCACGAGATGGACGACCAGACCCTCCTCGAGCTGGTGCGGGCGCTGGACGAGGTCGAGCTGTCGGGGATTCTGGAGCAGATGCCCGCGGACAACGCGGCCCAGGTCGTGGACGAGCTGCCGGAGGAGCAGGCCGAGAAGGTCCTGGACCTGATGAAGGAGGAGAAGTCGGAGGAGGTCCAGGAGCTCCTCGAGTACGGCGAGAAGACCGCCGGCCGCATCATGTCCCCGGAGTTCGTCGCCGTCCACGAGGAGATGAGCGTCGCCCAGGCCCTCGACCATGTGCGGAAGAGCGCCTCGTCGGAACACGCCTTCTACCTCTACGTGGTGGACGATCACGACCATCTGGTCGGCGTGGTGCCGCTGCGCCGCCTCATCACCGCGGACCCGGCGACACCCATCCGGCTGATCCGCCACGAGGACGTGGTGAGCGTGACGCCCGAGACGGACCAGGAAGAGGTGGCCCGCCTCGTGGCCAAGTACAACCTGCTGGCCGTCCCCGTGGTGGACGGGGACCGGCGCCTGCTGGGGACCGTCACGGTGGACGACGTCATCGACGTCATCCAGCAGGAAGCCACGGAGGACATCCAGCGCTTCGGCGGCGTGGCCGGCGACGAGACCGTGCTGGACCCCGCCCAGGCCGTGTTCACCAAACGGCTCGTCTGGCGGTTCATCAACCTGGCCACCGCGATTTTGGCGGCCTCGGTCATCGGCCTCTTCGAGGGCTCCATCCGGAGCCTGGCCACGCTCGCCGTCTTCATGCCCATCGTCGCCTCCATGGGAGGGATCGGGACGACGCAGACGGCCACGGTGGTGGTGCGGGGCATCGCGCTCGGCGACATGACGGCGTCCGTGCTGCTGCGCGTCCTCCGGAAGGAGATCTACCTGGGCCTGACGACGGGCGCCGCCAACGGCGTGGTCATGGCGGTCATCGCGTACCTCTGGAAGGGCCAGCTGCTGCTGAGCCTGATCCTGGGAGTGGCGCTCACCTTCAACATGGTGGTGGCGGCCGTCGTCGGCACCCTGGTCCCGCTGGCACTCAAGACTTTCCGCGTGGACCCGGCCATCGCCTCAAGCGTCATCATCACCACGTTCACCGACGTCTTCGGCTTCTTCTCCTTTCTGGGGCTTGCCACGCTGCTCATCAAGTTCCTGCTTTAAAAAGCGAATTTTCCCCTTGGCAGGGACGCGGGGGTGTGGTACATCTAGCCCGCTGCGGCTTCAGGTTCTGGACGGAGGGCGCACAGTGGTGGATGCGGCGCTGGAGAAGCGGCAGGTCAAACGCGCTTACGCGCTCTACTCCCCTATCTACGATTTCATCTTCGACCGGATCTTCCATCCCGGCCGCGTCGCCGCGCTGAAGGTTCTGGACCTCCGGCCGGACGACCGGATCCTCGAAGTCGGGATTGGGACCGGGCTGAACCTGCCGCTCTATCCCCCCAGCTGCCGGCTCACCGGCATCGACCTGTCGGACAAGATGCTCGAAAAGGCGCAGGAGAAGATCGAAGAGCTGGGCCTCGGCAACGTCACCCTCAAGGTGATGGACGCCTCCGCCATGGATTTCGCCGACAACGAGTTCGACCGCGCGCTGGCGACGTACGTGATCAGCGCGGTGCCCGATCCGCTGGGGGTGCTCCGGGAGATGCGCCGGGTCGTGAAGCCCGGCGGCGCCATCGTGATCCTGAACCACTTCCGGAGCCAGTCCCGGCTGGTCGGCACCTTCGAGGACCTGGTCTCTCCGCTCTGCACCCGGCTGGGATGGAAATCCAACCTTTCGCTGGAGCCGCTGCTGAAGGACGTCGGGCTCACACCCGAGATTTCGATAAAGGTCAATTTCTTCAACGGTTGGCGGCTCCTGAGGTGCGTCAACCGTAAGTAG
>JBBTEL010000106.1:1198-15161 GCA_038042325.1 Candidatus Methylomirabilota bacterium | reverse complement strand
GACCTGGCGCTGATCCTGGAGGAGCTGGCCCCGCGGCTCAGGGGGAAGACGCAGGCGGACTGGGACATGTGGGAGCTCGACCGCCTCAAGAAGGCCCAGCGAGGTCAGGCGGCCCGATAGGCTATGCTTGCTATTCATGCCGGGAATGATTATCATGCTAGGCGTGAATAGATTGCACACCCCCTTCATTCCCCGTCTCTTGACGGCGACCGTCGAGGAGGCGCTCGGCCAGTTCCCCGTGGTGGTCCTCACGGGGGCGCGCCAGACCGGGAAGAGCACCCTGGTCCAGCACTTGCCGTCCGCGCACGGCCGCCTCTATCGGACCCTGGATGATTTCGACGTCCTGGCCCGGGCCGAGCGCTTTCCCGAAACTCTCCTGGAAGAAGGGGATCGTGTGACGCTGGATGAGGTCCAGCGGGCCCCCCAGCTCCTCCTGGCCATCAAGCGAGCCGTGGACAGGGATCGGCGGAAAGGGCGCTTCCTCCTGACCGGCTCGGCGAACCTCCTCTTGATGCGGAAGGTGTCCGAATCGCTGGCCGGCCGGGCCATATACCTGACTCTCCTCCCGATGACGGAGCGCGAGAAGCGAAGGTCGCCCGATCCGGGCCCCTGGAGCCGGCTCCTGGAAGCGGATACGCCGAAAGCGCTCGCTCGCGCTCTTGGGGGGAATGGCGCGCCGAGGGCCGATTGGGCCGAGCGCGCCTTGATCGGCGGATATCCGTCCGTCGTCCTGGCCGGCTCGCCGCGGGAGCGGGTGAGATGGTTTGAGGGGTATGTTCGGACCTATCTGGAGCGGGACCTCCAGGAACTTGCGTCTATCGGTGGGCTCGCGGATTTCCGGCGACTCATGAAGCTGACGGCTCTGCGACTCGGCCAAATCCTCAACCAGTCGGAACTCGGGCGGGATGCGGCCCTCAGCCAGCCCACGGTTCACCGCTATCTCAACCTCCTGGAAACCTCGTATCAGATCGTGCGCGTGCCCGCGTTCGCGCGGAGCCGCTCCAGCCGCCTCATCAAGTCACCGAAGGTGTACTGGGGTGACACCGGTCTCGCCGCGTTTCTCACGGAGCTCTCCGACGCGGGTGAGCTCCGACGTGGCGCGAGCGCGGGGGGATTGCTGGAAAACCTGGTGCTGACCCAGCTCCTCGCGTGGCGAGAGGTCGAACTTCCGCGTCCTCAGGTTTATTATTGGAGAACGGCTGCGGGAGCGGAGGTGGATTTCGTGATCGAGTCCAAGAGTCGCCTTCTGCCGGTCGAGGTCAAGGCGACACCGCGGGCCCGACTTGAGGAGGCCCGGTCACTGGAATCATTTCTGGACGAACATCCCAGGAGCGCCCGCGTTGGCTTGCTCCTTTATGGAGGGAATGAAGTGATTCCGTTGAGCCCCCGGGTCCTGGCGGCCCCCGTGGGAGCGGTGCTGTGAAGGGAGAGGAGGCGATCCGGAGGGAAATGATGAAGCGGATGGGGATCGGACTTGTCATCGCGCTGATCGCGCTCCTCGCGGGAGCGCCGCCGGGGCTCGCGCAGCAGAGCGGGCTCCTGGTGGACGCCGCATGGCTCAACGCGCGGCTGGGCGACCCGCAGATTCGCATCGTGGACATGGTGACCGAGCCGGAGGCCTATCAGAAGGAACACGTTCCGGGAGCCGTCTATCTCCACGTCAACGACTCACGGATCGCGGTGCCGGCGGGGGGATTCCGGCTGCCGACGGCCGAGGAAGGAGCGAGGCTCCTGGGAGGCCTCGGCATCACGCCCGAGACCCAGGTGGTGATCTACGACGACACGGGCGGCCTCCATGCCTCGCGGCTCTTCTTCACGCTCGACGTCTTCGGCCACCGCAAGGCGGCGATCCTGAACGGGGGGATCCAGGCGTGGAAGCGCGCCGGCTTTGCGCTCAGCAAGGAGATTCCCAAGGTCACGCCGACGACCTACAAGCCCACGGTTCATCCCGAGCGCGTGGCGAGCGCCGAGTGGGTCCGGGACCGGCTCAAGGACCCGAAGGTCGCGCTGGTGGACGCGCGCACTCCCGCCGAGTTCGAGGGCAAGGATGTCCGGGCCAAGCGCGGCGGGCGCATCCCAGGCGCGGTGAACCTCGAGTGGAGGCAGAATCTCCGCCCCGACTGGACGTTCAAGCCCCTCGAGGAGCTCCGCGCGATGTACGTGGCGAAGGGCGCGACGCCGGACAAGACCGTCGTTACCTACTGCCAGACCCACCACCGGGCCTCTCACTCCTACTTTGTGTTGCGGCTCTTGGGCTACCCGAACCTGGTGGGCTACGACCGCTCCTGGGTGGAGTGGGGGAATCGGGACGATCTTCCCGTCGAAAAGTGAGCGGGACGACGGTATAATCGAGGCGTCATGCCGCTCCTGACCGATAGAGACCGCGAGGCGGTCAAGAAGGAGTTCGAAAAACTCACCGGCCCGGTGAAGGTCATCGTGTTCTCCCAGGAGCTCGGCTCGGAGACCTGCCAGCAGACCGAGTGGCTCGTCAAGGAGGTCGTCGAGTTGACCGACAAGGCCTCGATGGAGGTGCTGAACCTGATCCTGGACCGGGAGAAGGCCGAGGCGTACGGCGTGGACCGGGTCCCCGCGGTCGTGGTCGAGGGGGCGAAGGACTACGGCATCCGGTTCTTCGGGATTCCTGCCGGCTACGAGTTCACCAACCTCATCGACGCGGTGGTCCTCGCCTCCACGGGCAAGCCGGCCCTCTCCGAGGAGACCCGCGCCGCCCTCGCCGGGCTCGCGTCGCCGGTTCACATCAAGGTCTTCACGACGCCGACCTGACCCTACTGCCCCCGGGCCGTGCGCCTGGCTCAGCACATGGCGGTGGCGTCGGAGCAAGTCCGCGCCGACTGCATCGAGGCCAACGAGTTTCCCGAGTGGAGCCAGCAATACCGGGTGATGGCGGTGCCCAAGGTGGTGATCAACGACCGGGTGGAGTTCGAGGGCGCCCTTCCCGAGCGGGATTTTCTGAGCGCCGTGCTCCGGGCGGTCAACGGCGGAGGGACGTGAGGCGGCTCGCCCTGCTGGGCCTGGCGTCCGTTCTCCTGGCGATCCCGCTCGCCGCGGCGGCTGCTGACAGGCCGCTGGCCGTCGGCGACAGGGCCCCGGATTTCACCCTCTCGGACCAGCGCGGCAAGTCCGTTCGCCTGTCGGAACTCCTCGCCGCTCGCCGGTACGTCGTCCTGGCTTTCTACGTCAAGGCCTTCACGTCCGGCTGAATTCGCGAGTTCACCTGGTTCAGGGATGAAAAGGCGAAGTTCGACGAGCAAGACGTTGAGATCGTGGGCATCTCCGCGGATCTTCCCGAGAGGAACCGGGCCTGGGCGGAGGACCTCAGGCTGCCCTTCCGGCTCCTGAGCGACCTCGACCCGAGCGGGAAGATCGGGCGCCTCTACGGGGTCTGGGACGACCTCTGGGGACTGGAGCGCCGCGCCACGTTCCTCGTGGACAAGCAGGGGACCATCCGGCACGTGTCACTGCAATCGCTCGCGCTGGACGGGCAGGACATCCTCGAGGCTCTGGCGAGGCTCCGGCGCGCGCGCCCGTGAGCACGGCGACCGATCTCCTCTTCGCCTATGGCACGCTGATGCGGGGGCTGCCCCTCCACCATCTGATCGAGGGGCGGGCGGAGTTCGTGGCGGCCGGGAGCATCGGCGGTCGCCTGGTGGACCTGGGCGGGTATCCGGGCGCGCTTCGCGGGGCCGGAACGATCCGCGGGGAAGTGTACCGGCTCCGGTCGGCGGACCTCCTGGCGGCGCTGGACGGGGCGGAGGGGTCCGAGTTTCCCCGTCGTTTGACTCCCGTCCGGCTGGACGACGGGCGCGAGGTGCGGGCGTGGACCTACTGGTTCAACGGTTCCGTCAACGGGGCGGTCCCGGTTCCGCATGGTGACTACCGCAGGCACATGACAGAGGAGAACTCATGACGACGCCAAGTCCCGCCGACCTGGTCAAGGCCGATCACGAGCACCTGATCCATTCGCTCCACCATCCCATGGACCACTCCGAGCCCCTGATCTTCGTGAAAGGGCGGGGCGCGGTGATCACCGATGTGCAAGGGCGCGAGTATTTCGACGGACTCTCCGGGCTCTGGAACACCAATGTGGGCCACGGCCGAGAGGAACTGGCCCAGGCCGCCGAAGCCCAGATGAAGGAGCTTGCCTACTATTCGACGTACGCAGGGATGTCCAATATCCCGGCCATCACCCTGGCGGACCGGTTGATCAGCCTGGCCTACAAGAACATGCAGGCGGTCTTCTTCACCTGCGGCGGCGCCGAGTCCAACGAGGCGGCCTTCAAGACGGCGCGCTTTTACTGGAAGGCCCGGGGCAAGCCCGACAAGGTGAAGATCATCGCGCGGCGCGAGGGCTACCACGGCGTGACGCTCCAGGCGATGAGCGCCACCGGGATCGCCCCGTACTGGAAGATGTTCGAGCCGCGCGTGCCGGGGTTCCTCCACATCCAGCCGCCCTACGCGTACCGCTTCCAGGGCGCGAAGCCGGGAGAGACGGTGGGCCAGGCAGCCGCGCGCGAGCTCGAAGAGGCGATCCTCCGCGAAGGGCCGGACACCGTGGCGGCGTTCATCGCCGAGCCCATCATCGGCGGGGGCGGCGTCATCGTGCCGCCGGACGACTACTTCCCGAGGATCCGGGAGATCTGCACGAAGCACCAGGTCCTCTTCATCGCCGACGAGGTCATCACGGGCTTCTGCCGCACCGGCC
The DNA here is from genome assembly GCA_038042325.1 of Candidatus Methylomirabilota bacterium. GTDB lineage: Bacteria > Methylomirabilota > Methylomirabilia > Rokubacteriales > CSP1-6 > CSP1-6. The sequence continues at coordinate 10,438 of JBBTEL010000106.1, read as the reverse complement.
ACTGGTTCGCGCTCACCTACTGGGGCGTCGAGCCCGACATCATGTCCTTCGCCAAGGGCGTCACCTCCGGCTACCTGCCGCTCGGGGGGATCATGGTCTCGCGCGAGATCAAGGACGCCATGGACACCGTACCGCCCGAGAGCCGCTGGATGCACGCCCACACCTACTCGGGGCACCCGACCTGCTGCGCCGTGGGACTCAAGAACATCGAGATCATGGAGCGCGAGCGCCTCTGGGAGAACGCGGCCCGGATGGGCACGCGCCTGTACGAAGGGCTCAAACAGACCTTCGGGAGCCACCCGCACGCGGGGGACATCCGGGGCGGGAAGGGGCTCCTGGCCGCGGTGGAGCTGGTAGCGGACAAGGGGACGAAGGCGGCTTTCCCCGGCGACCAGAAGGTGGGCCCGCGGGTCCAGGCCGAGATGGTCAAGCGCGGCGTGGTGACCCGGACCCGCGGGGAATCCGTCTGCTTCGCTCCACCGCTCATCGTGACCGAGACCCAGGTGGACCGGCTGATCTCCGTCACGCGGGATGCCGTGAAAGCTGTGCTGGGCGTCTAGGGTCAGGGGTACACGGGTGCCGGGCCGATAGGGAGTACACTAAGGGGGATCATGGCGGCAGCGGTCACCCTGGAGCAGACCCTCTCCCGGCTCGCCCGCGAAGGAGAGCTCTACGAGCGGCTTCCCGAGGGGCGCGTTCGCTGCTACGCCTGCGGCCACCGCTGCCTGGTTCTCCCAGGCCAGAAGGGGATCTGCAAGGTCCGCTGGAACGAGGACGGCCGCCTCATGGTCCCCACCGGCTACGTGGCCGCCCTCCAGCTCGATCCCATCGAGAAGAAGCCCTTCTTCCACGCTTACCCCGGTGCCCGCGCGCTCTCCTTCGGCATGCTCGGTTGTGACCTGCATTGCCAAAATTGTCAGAACTTTTTGACATCTCAGGCGCTAAGAGATCCCAATGCCGGTGTGCCGCCGCAGCGGGTGACGCCGCACGAGATCGTGAATCTCGCCCTCCACAATCGCGCGCGCGTGCTCACCTCCACGTACAACGAGCCGTTGATCACGAGCGAATGGGCGGTGGAGGTCTTCAAGGAGGGCCGGGCGCGCGGCCTCGTTTGCTCCTACGTCTCCAACGGCAACGCCACGCCGGAGGTGCTGGACTACATTCGGCCCTACGTGGACCTCTACAAGGTGGATCTGAAGTCCTTCGACGACAAGGACTATCGCCGCCTGGGGGGCGTTCTGAAGACCATCCTTGACGGCACCCGGATGGTTTACGAGCGGGGGTTCTGGCTCGAGGTTGTTACGCTGGTGATTCCAGGATTCAATGACTCAGATGCTGAGCTACGTGACATCGCTCAATTCCTGATCTCGCTCTCTCCCGACATTCCCTGGCACGTCACCGCGTTCCACCAGGACTACAAGATGACTGACCCCCCCAACACCACAGCGAAGACACTGATCCGCGCGGCGGAAATCGGCGTCGGCGAGGGGCTCCGGTACGTGTATGCCGGCAACCTGCCGGGGCAGGTGGGGCCTTTCGAGAACACCCACTGCCCGTCCTGCAAGAGCGTGCTGGTGGAGCGAATGGGCTACAGGATTCTGAAGGACGTCCTGACCCCCACCCGAGGGGCCTGCCCCACTTGTTCCTCAAAAATTCCAGGGGTTTGGGGCTAGAAAAATTTTTTGCTTGAACTACTCGTCTTGTGTATAGTATGAACGCACTAGGAGGTAACCCGCCATGGACCGCCACCAGCGATTGGCCATCCTCGCCGAGGCCGCCGCCGATGACCGGGAGCACGGGCTTCCGAAGGGGCCCAACCGGCCGGGGGATCCTGTGGGGATCACCAGGGTCCGGCTCCCCGGCGGCGGTTCGACCCAGATCATGCGCGTCATGCAGACCAACGCGTGCTCCCTGTCGTGCGGCTACTGCCCCACCTTCTGCGGCGGGAAGGTGAGGCGCACGGCGCTCGCGCCCGAAGAGGTGGCGACGACCTTCATGGAGGCCCACCGGGCGGGGCTCGCCCAGGGGCTCTTCCTCACCTCGGGAGTGCCCGGCAAACCGGTGCGGGCGATGGATCGGATGCTCGCCGCGGTGGAGATTCTCCGTCGCAAAGAGGGGTACCGCGGCTACGTCCACGTCAAGCTCCTTCCGGGTGTCGAGCCGGGTCAAGTCGAGCAGGCCGCGCGGCTCGCCAACCGGGTCTCAATCAACCTGGAGGGGCCGGGGGACTCCTATGTCCGGCGGCTCGCCGGGGACAAGGATTTCAGCGGCGATCTCCTTCCCAAGCTCGAGATGGCCGGGCGTCTTCTCCGCGACGCGCCCCGGCGGGGATCGACCACAACGCAGTTCGTCGTTGGGCCAGCGGGGGAGAAGGATCGCGAGATCCTGTCGCTCGTGGCCCGGCTCGAACGCCAGCGGCTCCTCCACCACGCCCACTTCAGCGCCTTCCAGCCGGTGCTGGGGACGCCGATGGAGGGCGAGCCGTCCACGCCGGCGACGCGCGAGTTCAGGCTTTACCAGGCCGAGCACCTCCTCCGCGAGTACGGGTTCCACTTCGAGGAGCTCCCGTTTGACGCGGATGGCAACCTGCCCCTGGACTACGACCCCAAGACCGCCTGGGCCCTCCGCCACGTCGAGCAATTCCCCCTGGAGGTCGGCCGGGCCCCGTACGAGCTCCTGGTGCGGGTGCCGGGCGTCGGGCCGAAGGCGGCGCTGACCCTGGTCCGCGAGCGGCGGCGGAGCGTCTTCCGGGGGGCGGAGGATCTGCGGCGCATCGGCGTGGACACCGTTCGCGCGGGCTACTTCCTGCTGCTCCGCGGCCGGCGCCTGGCTCCGAGGCTCCCCGCCCACCAGCTCCGCCTCTTCCCCCACGGCCGTCATCTCACTCAGGCCGCCTGGAAGACTCCCGTTCCCCCGTGCGCATTCCGATGAGCCTCGGAACCGCACCTTGACATTGTGTCCACAAACGAGAACAATGTGTCCACATAGGAGAAACGGCATGGCTGCGGTGGGGATCAGGGAGCTGAAGAATCAGCTGAGCCGGTACCTCAAACGCGTAAGAGCCGGGGAACGGCTGATGGTCACGGAGCGAGGGAAGCCGGTTGCCATCATCGCGCCTCCTTCCGTCACCCGTGGGGACCGACGCATCGAGGCCTTGCTCCGGGAAGGGATGGCCCGGTGGGAAGGGGGGAAACCGAGAGGGGCTCGGCGCCCCCCAAGAATCAAGGGGCCGTCGGTGGGTCGGGCGGTTATCGAGGGCCGGCGGTGAGGCTCTATCTGGACACGAGCGCCCTCGTCAAGCTCTATGTGGACGAAGAGGGATCGCCCATCGTCCGAAACGCAGTCGACCAGGCGGAACTGATCGCCACGTCAATTCTCGCTTATGTCGAGGCGCGCGCAGCCTTCGTCAGGCGACGGCACGAGGGAGGGCTGTCAGCGGGAGATTATCGGAGAATCATCCGGGATCTGGATTCGGACTGGGGTCGCTACCTGGTCGTCGAAGTCACGGAATCGCTCGTTCGGGCGGCCGCCCGTCTCACGGAGGCTCATCGGTTGAAGGCCGCTGACGCCCTACACCTGGCTTCAGCGGCTGTGCTCCGCGGCCGGCTCGCTGAGCCGTTCGTCTTTGCCTCCTGGGACCTCAGCCTCGAAAGGACGGCGAAGAGAGAAGGGCTTACGCCGCTTCGGTCTCAACGATAACAGGGGATGGCGCGCTGAGCATGTCTGTGCTGGTCGGGAAGGTGGCGCTGGTGACGGGCGCCTCGAGCGGGATCGGGGCGGCCACGGCCAAGGCGCTGGCGCGGGAAGGCGTGCGCGTGGCGCTTTTGGCCCGCCGGGAGGAGCGGCTGGAGGAGGTCGCCGACGAGATTCGCCGCCTGCCCGGCCACGCGCTGGTCTGCCCCGCCGACGTGACGGACCCCGCAGCGGGCCGGACCGTAGTCGAGCGGGTGCTGGGTCAGTGGAAGCGGATCGACATCCTGGTGAACAACGCCGGCCGCGGCCTGGCGGCGCCCCTGGAGGCCACCACGGCGGCGGAGCTCCGGGCGCTGATGGAGGTAAACCTGGTCGGCGTATTCACCCTCACCCAGGCCGTTCTGCCAGGGATGCTCCAGCATGCCTCCGGCCACATCATCAACGTCGCCTCGGTGGCGGGCCGCCGCGGCCTGCCGCTGCACTCGGCGTACAACGCGACCAAGTTCGCGCTGGTGGGCCTTTCGGGAAGCGTTGCGTATGGAGCTCCGCGGGACCGGCGTCCAGGTGAGCATCGTCTATCCGATCTTCACGGAGAGCGAGTTCCACCAGGTGGAGCTGAAAAAGGCGGAGCCGAAGCGCCGCGGCCCCGTCCAGACCTCCGAGCAGGTGGCCCGGGCCATCGTGCGCTGCGCCCGGTCGCCGCGCCTCGAAGTGTACCCGTACCCGCCTGCCCGCATCCTGGCCGTGCTCAGCGCCCTCGCCCCCCGCTTCGTGGACTGGATGATGGCGCGCCTCCTGCGCCGCTGACCTCAGCTGGCTCTTGAGGCGCGCGGCTTCACGCCGCGGAACATGAAGAAAAGCAGCAGGTCATAGACGATCTTCAGGCCGCCGCCCAGGACGAACGGCGCCGACAGGGCCACCGCCTGCATCACCCATCCCGTCACGGCCGGCGTCGTGGCCTGGGCGATGGTGCGCGCGAGGTTCGTGAGGCTCGAAGCGGCCTCACGTTCGTGGTCGTCAACGACGGACATGACGTAGGCCTGGCGGGTCGGAACGTCCATCTGGGAAAGCAGGTGGCGCGCCCAGAGCAGGGCGATCGCCAGACCCGCGGTCGGCGCCACAGCGATCGCCACAAGCAGCACGTTCGAGATCAGGTGGGTGAATACCGCCGTGTGGAGCAGGCCGAAGCGCCTGGCGATCCGCTCGGCCAGGAGGAATGACGCGGCGCTGAGGAGCTGGGTGACGAAGAAGACCCGGCCGAGCGTGTCCAGCCCGAGCCCGTAACGCGCGTGGAGGAAGTAGGCCACGAGCGACTGGAGCACGAATCCCCCGGCGAACGAGTCGAGCGCGAACAGCGCGGCCAGACGGTAGATGAGCGGCGCCGATGGAAGCTCGGTCGGGGCCTGGTTGCGACTGGCCGGTCGCGGGGCCGCCAGGCGCCCGTAGGCGAGGCACTGGAGGCCCGAGCCGATCAGGAACACGACGAAAAGCGGGCGGTAAGCCGGCACGAATCCGACCAGCGCGGCGCCGAGGGCGCCCGCGACGTAGCCAACGAGGTTGTAGAGGGACAGCGCCAGGGTGAGCCGGCGCGGCGCGACGCCGCGCGCGACCACGACCTGCTCGACGGCGAGGAACGGGCCGGTTTCTCCTCCGCCGACGGCGACGTTGCCGATCATCGCTGCGAGGATGACCAGCCATGGATTGAGAGTCAGGAGAAAAAGGCCCGCCGATAGGATCGAGAGTCCCCCGAGCCCCAGCAGGACGGTCTGCCCGCCGTAGCGCTCGGCGGGCCTGCGGACGGCCCACGTCAGCGCGGCGCTCCCGGCCAGTGTCAGCGTCAGCGCCACACCGATCCCCACGACCCCCAGCCCCAGCTCGCTCAGGTAGATCGGCAGGATGACGCCGAGAAAGCCGTAGCAGAACGTCCGGACCGTTTTCGCGACGAAGACGGCGATCATGCGCCAGGGTCTTTCACCGCCAGAAGGAAGAGGAGGGCCGTCGCCGCCATGAAGGCCGCGATCAGGCCGAAGGCGGGCGGGTAGGAGAGGGACGCGATCAGGACGCCCGCCAGGATCGGCCCGGCCGCCTCGCCGCTGTCCCAGATCGTCCCGAAGACGCCCATCGCGGAGCCCATCCGGCCGGCCTTCACGAGGTCCGCTACCAGCGCCGTGGTGGAGGGGGTCACGATCGCCACGCCCAGGCCGAAGAGCGCCGAGACGGGAAACAGGAGCCAGAGCGAGGTCAGCGTCGGGATAAGGGGAAGCGTGGCGGCACAGAGGAAGAGGCCGGCCAGGATTATCGGCTTCCGGCCCAGGCGGTCGGAGAGCCGCCCCGAGAGCGGCTTGGCGAGCATGGTCGTCCCGAGCTGGGCGCCCATGACGAGGGCGATCTGGGCGTCGTTGAGTCCGATGCCCTTGCCATAGGTGGGGAAGAAGCCGAGGAAGGCGCCATAGCCCACGTAAAGGGCGGCTTCCAGCGCTGAGGCGACGAGCACGGCGCGGCTTCTGAGGACCTCCGCGATGCCGCTCCAGAATTCCGCGGAGCGCGCGCGGAGGGTGGCGCCCGTCGAACGCGGCGCTTCATCGGGCAGCCGGAGGACGATCAGGAGCGGCAGGAGGCCCAGCACGCCGACGGTCAGGTACGTCATCGGATAACTGGCGGTGTAGAAGAGGAGGAGACCCCCGACAAGCGCGCCCAGCGTGGAGCCGAGGTCTCCCGAGGCGGCGAACCAGCCGAGCCTCTCGCCGCGTCCCCGCTGAGAGAGATCCGCGACAAAGGCCGAGGCCACGGGGGAGAAGATCGCCGTGGCGAACCCGTGGAGGAAGCGGAGCGCCAGAAGGGCCCCGGGCGACTGAACGAAGGGATAGAGGAACGGGGGCGCCGCAAAGAAGGCACAGCCTAAAAGCATCACCCGTTTGCGGCCGAGGACGTCGGAGAGCGCGCCCGCCGGGAGCTTGATGACTACGCCCGTCAGCGTGGACGCCGCGACGATCACGCCGATCAGCTCCGGCGTGGCCCCGAGATCCTGGGCGAAGCGGGGAAGGACCGGGCTCCGGGCCATCTGGTAGCCGACGCGGGCCAGGAACCCGGCCAGCACAAGAGCGAGAAATGGACTCATTCAGCTGTCGCGCGGGCTCTCCCATTCAGCGAGCAGCCGCCGGAGACGAGCCAGGATCGCGTCACGAGCGGCATCGAAGTCCGCGCTGACGGCTGGGATATCGTCCCATCGCTCGATGGTGAGGCTCGCGGGCGCTATTTCCTTGAGATCACAGCCGAAGGAAACGACGTGCGCCGTGGTCGCCAGGTCTTCGCGAGTCGCCAGCCGGGGTCGGCGCCCGCGCACGTCGATCCCGTCCCGCAGGAGGCCCTCGATCACCTTGGGAGGGATGCCGGGGTCCGGCTCGGTCCCCGCCGACGTCGCGCGCAGGTCCAAACCCCGTTCAACGGCAAGCCGCGCGCAGTACTCCGCGGCAATGAGGCTCTTCGCCGAGCCATGGAGGCATACGAACCCAATCGTCCGAGTCATCGTCATCCGCGGAGGGAGAAGATCAGGATCCCGAGGAGACCCGCCGCGATGATCACGACGGGCTCGGGGAGCTTGAAGCGGGTGACGATGGCGAGCGTGACGAGCCCCAGGAGGAGGGTCGGCAGATCGAAGATCGCGCGACGCGCGAGGACGAAGCAGGCCCCGGCGATGGCGCCCGCCGCGGCCGCCGTGACGCCCTTGACGAACGCCTTCACCTGCGGGTTCTCGCTGAAGCGGTCGAACCAGGGGTAGGGGATCACGACGAAGAAGTACACGGGGAGGAAGACCCCTATCGCCGCCATCAGCGCGCCAACCTGGCCCCCCACGAGGTAGCCGATGAAGGCGACCGTGATCACGACGGGACCCGGCGTGATCATCGCGACGGCCACGGCATCCAGGAACTGCTTGTCGTTCAGCCAGCGGTACTCCTGGACGACGCCGCCGTAGAGAAACGGCACGATCGCGAGCCCGCTTCCGAAGACGAACGCCCCCGCCTTGGTGAAGAACCAGAGAATCTGGCCGAGGGTGCCGAGCGAGGCTGGGGCTCCCATGCCCGTGAGGAGGGAGAGGGGCAGGGGAACGGCGGCCCAGAGCGACGTCCCGGCGCCCAGGAGCCGGCGGAGCCAGCGCGGCGGCGCCTCGATCACGAGGACCGCCACGCCGCAGAGGATGAAGAGGGTGGCGATCTCCGACTCCGTCCAGGCCGTGACGAGCGCCATCACGGCGAAGACGAGCCAGAGGAGCCGGTCGGCGCCCACGGTGAGGCGGGTGAGCTTGTACGCCGCGCGCACGATGATCCCAATCACGGCCGCGCCCACGCCGTAGAACGCGGCCTGCATCCAGGTGAGTCCGCCGTACTGGACGTAGAGCATGCTGATGCCGACGGTCATCAGGTAGGAGGGCAGGATGAAAGCGAGCGCGACCAGCGTCGCGCCCCAGACCCGGGAGTGGACGTAGCCCAGACAGATCGCGAGCTGGGCCGCCAGCGGGCCCGGCGCCAGCTGGGAGAGGGCCAGGCCCTTCATGTAGGCTTCCTTCGTGAACCACTTCCGCTGTTCGACCAGATCGCGCTGCATGTAGCCGACGAGTGCGACCGGGCCACCGAAGCCCAGGCTTCCCAGGTAGAGGAAGTACCGGACAAGTTCCCACAGGCTGGGCACGGCTCAGCTCCTGGGCAAATAGTTCGCGATCTCGAGCAGGTTGCCATCCGGATCGCGGACGTAGATGGATTCGATGGGTCCCTTGGCGCCGGTTCGCTTCACGGGGCCCTCGAGAATTTCGATGTTGCAGGACCGCATGCGATTCATCACGCGCTCGAGAGGCGTGCGGGTGATGAAACAGATGTCCGCTGATCCCGGGGTGGGCCGCGAGGCCTTGGGCTCGAATTCCCGGCCGGCCTCGTGCAGGTTGATCTTGTGCTCGCCGAACTCGCCGAACTGGAGGGCCTTCCGGCCGTCGCCGAACGTCACGACCGCCATGCCGAGCACGCGCGTGTAGAAGTCGCACGCCGCCTCGATGCTCCGAACCGTGAGGACGAAATGATCGAGCAGGTCGATCATCGGGGTCACCGGCGCGCGAGCGCGAGGCGCACGCCCAGAGCGATCAGGACTCCCCCCGTCACGGCCTGTAACTTTCGCTGAAGGCCTCCGCGTTCGAGTACCGTCCTCACCCTGCCCACGAATAGGGACAGCGCGGACAGCCACACCAGCCCCATCCCGACGTGGATTCCCGCCAGGAGGAGTGATTTCAGGAGCACCGCGTCCGCGGGTCGGATGAACTGGGGCAGGAACGCGAGGTAGAAGATCGCCACCTTGGGGTTGAGCACATTCGTCACCAGACCCTCGAGGAAGGAGTGGGAACGCCGGGAGCCCGATGTCGGAAGGCGAGGGTCCCACGCGCGCCGGGAAGCCCAGATCGACTGGCCACCGAGGACGATCAGATAGGCGGCGCCGGCCAGCTTCAACGTCTCGAGTCCATCAGGATCGCTCCCCGATCGTGGCGTAGAGGCCGTCGAAGAGGGT
>JBBTEL010000106.1:0-1098 GCA_038042325.1 Candidatus Methylomirabilota bacterium | reverse complement strand
CTCGAGTCCATCAGGATCGCTCCCCGATCGTGGCGTAGAGGCCGTCGAAGAGGGTCATGCCGTGGGCCAGGACCTGCTGGTCGTCTTTCAAGGCCGCGAGGAGCCCCCGGATTGCCAGGTCGAAGCCCCGCGCCTCGTCCCGGTGGAACTTCTGGTCGCGCAGGTCCACCTCGTGGACGATCTCCGCCAGCTGTCCCAGCCGCCGGTCGCGGAGTCCACACCGTTTCAGGATCGTCTCGAAGGTGCAGTCCTCCCCATGATGGCCGAACTCGGCTCCCATGGCGTCGAAGGGGATCGCCTCGGCGGGGAACTCCTCGGGCGGCGCGAAGAGGAACTCGGCCTCCAGGTCCACGAAGCGCTTGATCAGCCACGCTGAGGCGATCCGGTCCACGTGGGGCCGCGGCCGGGTGACCCACCGCCGCCCCTTGAGCGAGTCCAGCGGGATTTCGGCCGTGCCCGGGGCCCCGCCGGCGCTCGGGGGGTGGAGCCGCATTTCAATCGTTTCCTTGAGCCGTTTGACCTCCTGGTAGCCGGGCGCGTCGAAGAAGTCGATCTCTCTCAGCCGCTCGAGCTCCCGGGCGAGGCGGGCCAGCTCCTCGTCGCGCCGCGACGCGGTCGCGCCGGTCGCCTTCCGGTCCAGGCTCGGCAGGAGCTTCCGGTAGCGCTCGGCGAGTGGCCGGTAGCCGCGGTCGCGCGCCTTGTGAAAGAGCCGGATGACGTCTTCCACTCGCATGTTCTCGATCCGGTCCACCTTGAGGAGGGTCGCTTCGCCGCCGCTCTTGGGGACCTCCTGGGCGAGCCACTGGAACTGCTCGTAGTTCTCCGGCGTGAAGGGGAGGAGGTACACCGAGTTCTTCAGGGCCACGGCCCCCAGGGCCTGGAGTTTTCTCCAAATCCTCACCCGGAGGCTCGAAGGCTCGGGCGGCACGCTCACGATCAGGAGGAGCCAGGTCTGCATGGCTGTATCAACTGTTGCATATCATAATCATCTTGTTTCTCCCGTCAAGAGGAAATTCGCAGGTCGGGCTTGACTTCGAGTGTCGTCAGGTGTTGAGTATTATCAGGAGGTGCGTGATGAACCCGCTGGATCGGTTGCTC
>JBBTEL010000105.1:0-3236 GCA_038042325.1 Candidatus Methylomirabilota bacterium | reverse complement strand
TCGCCGTCACGCTCCGGAAGAGCGCCTTCCCTCGCGAGAGCCCGGAGCGCCGAGACGGTGTTGGCCCGGCGAACTGCGGGATGCGCCGCGCCGTGGACCAGCTGGAGCGCTTGGGCGATGAACTCCACGTCCACCAGCCCGCCGCGGCCGAACTTCACGTGAAATCGGCCGGGCACTTCCTTGCCCAGCTCGAGCTCCATCCGCTGGCGCACCTCGCGGATCTCCTTGAGCTCTGAGGACGAGAGCCCGCGATCGTACACGAGCGATTTGAGAAGGCGACGCACCTCGCGGCCCAGCCCTGGGTCGCCCCCGACCAGACGCGCCTTCGTCAGCGTCTGACGCTCCCAGAGGTCCGACCACTCCCGGTAGTAGTGCTCGAAGGCCTCCAGGCTGGAGGCGAAGCCGCTCCCCTTGCTCCCCGGACGAAGGCGCAGGTCCACGGGAAAGACCGTCCCCGCCGCCGTGATGTCGCCGAGAATGCTCGACGTGCGCTCCACGGCCCGGTCGTAGAAGACGTGGGCGTCCACCCGTTCGTCCCCGTCAGTTTTCCCGTCGGCAGCGTACACGACGAACAGGTCGAGGTCCGAGCCGACGGTCAGCTCGCGCCCACCCAGCTTGCCCATGGCGACGATGACGGCGGGAATGAAACGGCCCCGGCCGTCTCGAGGCACCCCGTACTTTTCGACGTCGGGGCTCACGGCCAGGAGCCACGCGACCGCCAGCGCCGCCTCGGCCAGCCCCGTCAGCTCGCGCGAGAACCCTTTGACCTCGGTCACGCCCAGGAGCCAACGCCAGGTGATCCCGAGCTCCTCGGCCTGCTTCAACCGGCGAAGGCGGTCTTTGCGCTCCGCCATGCTCAGGGCAGGCGCCAGGACGGGAGCCAGCGCGCGGCGGAAATCTTGCTCGCGCTTGGGGGTCCTGAACTGCGTCGGATCCGCGAGGCCCGTCAGGAGCTCCGGCTGAGAAAGCAGGAGCTGGGTCAGCAGCTCGCCGCGGGAGCAGAGCTTGACGAGGTTCACGAGCAGCTCGGGGTGCTCGGCGAGAAGCTCCAGGTAGCCCGCGCGGGGCCCCATGGCGGAGACGAAGCGCTCGAACTGGTTGAGCCCCTCGTCCGGGTCCGGGCTCTGCCAGAGCGCATCCAGCAGGACGGAGAAGAGCCGGCGGAGGGCTCGTCGCATAGGATCGGGATACGGCACGAGGGGACGGCCCTCCAGGATCAGGCGGAGATTCTGTCGCGCCCGCTCCGGGTCGGCGAAGCCGGTGGCTTTGAGGGCATGGGTCGAGGGGATGCGAACGCGGACCGGCTCTTGGGCTGCCGGGGGCTGGAAGAAGGCGACGAACGCCTGATGGATGCCGCGGGTGACCGCCCGGTGCTCCGTCAGGAAATGCCTCGCGGCGCGCTCCGGGGGGAGGATGCTGCCCATCCGCCGCGCCAGTTGTCCCAGCGCGGCGGGCTCCTCCGGCAGGGTGTGGGTCTGAAACTCGTGGAGGATCTGGAGCCGGTGCTCCACCGTGCGGAGATGGGTGTAGCCGTGGCTCAGGACGCCGCCCAGGGCGTGCGGAAGATAGCCGCGCTCGACCAGGCGGAAGATCGCCCGGAGGGTGTTTCGCTCCCTGAGCCAGGGGTCGTCGCCGCCGTAGAGCAGCTGAAGGGCCTGCACCAGGAACTCCACCTCGCGGATCCCGCCCGTCCCCAGCTTGACGTTCAGGCGCTCGTGGCCCTTGGCCTTGAGCGAGCGGTCGATCTCGCCCTTCATGGCGCGAACCTCGGTCAGGATCCGGCGATCAATCCCCGGCTGATAGACGTACGGGCGGACCAGGTCGAGGAACCGCCGCCCGACGCGCTCGTCGCCCGCGCAGAAGCGCGCCTTGATCAGCGCCTGGCGCTCCCAGAGTAGGGCGCGCTCGGCATAGTAGGTGCGGTAGCCGTCCAGCGACAGGATCAGGGCTCCGCTCCGTCCCTCGGGACGGAGGCGGAGATCCACGCGGAAGGCGTACCCCTCCTCCGTGACGCTCTCGAGGGCGGAGACGATCTCGCGCGCCAGCCGCCTGAAGTACTCGCCGTTCGGGAGGGCCCCGCTGGGGCCGCCGGAGGTCTCGCCGTCCTCCGAGTACACGAAGATGAGGTCGATGTCGGAGGAGTAGTTGAGCTCCTCGCCACCGAGCTTGCCCATGCCGATGACGGCGAGCCCGGCCGGCTCTCCCGAGGGCGCCATGGGGGTCCCGTGCCGGGAGGACAGATCCCCGTCGGCCAGGCGCCAAGCCGCATGGAGGCAGACGTCGGCGAGCCGCGACAGCTCCTCGGTCGTCACGGTCAGGTCGGCGTCCCCCAGGAGATCGCGGCTCCCGATCCGGAGGAGGTGACGGTACTTGAAGCGGCGGAGGACGTTCCAGCGCGCGGGAGAATGGGAGAACGGCGCCAGATCCCGGTCCAGCTCCTGAGCCAGGTCGTCCCTGGACCACTGGCGCATGGCCGAGGGCTCGAGGAGCCAGGGTAGGAACGTGGGGTGACGGCGGAGGGTTTCGGAGAGGAACTGGCTGCCGCCGCCGAGCGTCGCCAGGAGGTGGGCGGCTCCCGGGTGGGCCACCAACGTCGTCAGGAACGTCGCCCGCTCCAGCATCGCACCGAGGCGCTCCAGATTGTTGAGCGCCATGTCCGGGTCCGGCGCCCCGGCCAGGGCGCGGAGTAGCCGCGGCAGGCCGGGAGCGAGGAGCTCGGCGTCGCGAGGGGTGGGAGTCAGGCTCTGGAGGTTGGCGAAGGCGACGGAGGGATCGCCGAAGCCGAGGGCGGCGAGAACGGCGGGCGCCCGGGGGTCGTCGGGCGGCGCCTCGAGGAGCCAGCGACCATCCCCCACGCGGCTCAGCGCCCGCTCGACGGCCTCGTCCGGAGTGCCGACCCGCTTCCTCTTCAGATAGCCGCCTCTCCGCGCTCGCCGGTCCGGATGCGCACGCTCTCGCCGATGGGGATGACGAAGACCTTGCCGTCCCCGATAGAGCCGGTCTTCGCCGCGGCGCAGATGGTGCTCACCACCTTCTCCACCAGGTTGTCGGGCACCACCACCTCGACCTTCACCTTCGGCAGGAAATCGATGCTGTACTCCGACCCCCGGTAAAGCTCGGTGTGCCCCTTCTGCCGGCCGAAGCCGCGGACCTCGGTGATCGTCATCCCCACGATGCCCAGCTCCATCAGGGCTTCCTTGACGTCGTCCAGCTTGAACGGCTTGATGATGGCCTCG
>JBBTEL010000104.1:0-7094 GCA_038042325.1 Candidatus Methylomirabilota bacterium | reverse complement strand
GCGTCACGAGCGACAGGACGTCCAGGCGGTTGTGCTCGAAGACGGGCTGGAGCGCTTCGGCACGGCGGCTCCGGAGGTAGTGGAAGTAGAGAGAGGGGATCAAGGCGCCGGGCACATCATCAACGCGCTCGAGACCCAGGACGCGCGCCTCGATCGTCCCGAGGCGGCAGTCCGGGAGCCGGGACGACCAGAGCCGGCGGGCCGGCGGCAGGAGATCCAGGTGCGAGAGATGCTGGGGCCAGGGGCGGCGGGAGAGGACGAAGCGGGTCTCGAGGAGCGGAAGGTCGAACCCGCGGCCGTTGTAGGTCACCACGCCGTCGAAGTCGGCCAGCAGCGCGGCCATGGCGGAGATCAGCGCCGGCTCCTCGTCGAGATCGCGCATGAAGTACTGGGCGAGCACGAACCGGTCGCCGTCGAAGAAGCCCGCCCCGACGAGAAAGGCGTAGGTCCCCGTGCCGCCGGCGAGGCCGGTGGTCTCCGTGTCCAGGTAGAGGAGGCGTTTGGGCGCCGACTCCGACGGGGACTGCCGGCTCAGGAGCCTGAGCACGTCGGGCGGCGCTTCGAGCGCCGATCCCAGCGGAAGCTCGCCGTGCCTCACATGGAGCTGGTACTCGCGCCGCGCGACGAGGAGGCGGCCGTGAGGGGTGACCTCCTCCCGCCCTCCCACCAGCTCGGCAACCGACGACGCCATCTATGCGGTCAGATTGCGGAGGAGAGTGGTCGCGATGGCCTTGGCGCGACGCCCGATCTCGTTGACGGGGCCGACGCAGGAGGGGCAGCCCCAGCGGCAGGGACAGGCCTGGAGCGTCTCGAGCCCCCGCGCGAGGAGCGCCGGCAGCACCTGGAAGATCCCCTCGGCCAGCCCGATCCCGCCCGGAGCGCTGTCGTAGAGGTAAATCGTCGGGTTGAACTGCTCGGCCTGGAGGAGCCGGGCCCGCGCGCCCGGATACGTCGCCACGGTGCCCTGGCCGGCCGGCGTCTGATCCCCGAGCCAGGAGCCGAGGTCCCTGACGTCGCAGAGGAGGAAGATCGGGGCCAGGTGGTGGAGGAGGTAGGCGAGGCCGCGGAGGCCATCCACCAGCTCGTCACGGCTCGACGACACCCGGGCCAAGAGAACCGGATCCACGCTGAGCCATGCCGCCGTGGTCTGAATCTCCTGCTGGGGCAGCTCCACCTCGCCCGAGCCCACGTTCTCCAGCGTCCCGAACTTGATCTTCTTGAACCCCACCACCTTCTCGGCGACGAGCACCTCGCCCTGGTCGGCCAGGAGCCCCGCCGAGGCCTGGTCGGCCAGGCGCCGGAGGATCCACACGCCCTTGGCGCTGATCGCGTCGGTGAAGTAGTCCACCTGGACGCGCTTGACGTACGCGACCTTCTCCTCGTCCTCGCGGTAATGGAGCTCCTGAACCTCGAAGGGCTCGCCCTCGACCATGTAGATGGCCTTGGGGTAGATCATGGCGAAGGCGCTCTTCCAGTCCACCTCGGCGATGATCTGCCGTCGCTTGGCCTGCTTTTCGTCCCGCGCCGTCGTGTCCATCACCACGAAGTTGTCGGAGGTCACCGTACGGAGCGAGATGTGGTCGGCGGGATAGGTCTCGGAGGTCCAGTGCCAGCGGTCCCCCGCGTGGTGAAGCAGCCCTTCGGTCTCGAGCTGGCCGAGGTACGGCTCGACGGAAACGCCGCCGAACGGCTCGCCGTCCACGAAGGGGAGCTCGAAGGCCGCGCACTTGAGGTGATTCACCAGGATGAAGGGGTTCTCCGGGTTGATGAGGGCGCGCTCCGGCGGCGTGCCGAAGAGATACTCCGGATGCGTGACCATGAACTGGTCCAGCGGCGCGCTCGTGGCCACGAAGAGCGCCGCCGACTCCCCGCTCCGCCGCCCCGCCCGCCCGGCCTGCTGCCAGAGTGACGCGATCGTCCCCGGGTAGCCGGCCAGCACCGCCGCGTCCAGGTGGCCGATGTCGATCCCCAGCTCGAGGGCGTTGGTGGAGACCACCCCGAGCACGTCGCCCGAGCGGAGGCCGCGCTCGACCTCGCGGCGGCGGTTGGGGAGGTAGCCGCCCCGGTATCCCCTCACGATCCCCGAGTCGCCGACCTTGTCCCGGACGGCGGTCTTGATCGTGGAGAGGAGCACCTCGGTGGCCAGCCGGCTCTGGGCGAAGACGATCGTGGCGATCTTCTCTTTCAGGAAGCGCGTGGCGAAGCGCGCCGCCTCGCCCAGATACGGCGCCCGGATGCCGAGCTCGGGGTTCACCACCGGCGGGTTGTAGCAGAGAAAGAGCTTGTCGCCGGTGGGCGCCCCGCTAAGGGATATCTCCTCCACGCTCTCGCCCGTGAGGCGCTCGGCGAGCTCCCTCGGGTTGGCGATGGTGGCGGAGGCCATGATGAATTGCGGGGTGGAGCCGTAGTGACGGCAGATCCGCTTGAGCCGGCGGAGCACGTTGGCGAGGTGGCTCCCGAACACCCCGCGGTAGGCGTGGAGCTCGTCGATCACGACGTAGCGGAGGTTCTGGAAGAGGTTCACCCACTTGGTGTGGTGGGGGAGGATCCCCGAGTGGAGCATGTCCGGGTTGGTGAGGACCAGGTTGGCGCGGGCCCGCACCGCGCGCCGCGCGTCCTGGGGAGTGTCGCCGTCGTAGGTGAACATGCGGAGGTCGGGCAGCGCCTTGGCCAGCTCCTCCAGCTCGGCCAGCTGGTCCTGGGCGAGCGCCTTGGTCGGGAAGAGGTAGAGCACGCGCGATTCCCCCTGCTGGAGAAGGCTCTGGAGCGTGGGGAGGTTGAAGCAGAGGGTCTTCCCCGACGCCGCCGGCGTGACCACGACCAGGTGATGCCCCTTCTCGGCCAGCTCGAAGGCCCGGTGCTGGTGGGAGTAGAGCTGGTGGACCCCGCGCCCCTTGAGCGCATCGATCAGGCGGGGGTCGAGGGAGGAAGGGAATGGCGCCCACCGCGGCGGCTTCGAGGGGAAGTGACGGGTGGCGGTGATGCAGGGACCGGTGTCGAGGGACGTCAGGAAGTCATCGAGGAGCTCCCGCAGGGACTTCTGCGCCACCCAGCCCTCCGAAGGTTTTCCCCATCTTAGGTGCCCGTGTGGGCGAATGTCAACCTTCGGCTGTCAAATGGTGTACTTATAGGAAATGCGCGTGGTCCCGTTCCTGCTCCCTGTGGCGTGGATGGGGTTCATTTTCTGGCTCTCCACGGGCAGCTTCAGCGCCGAGGAGACCGGCGGCTTGATCCTCCCGCTCCTCCGGGCTCTCTTCCCCTGGGCGTCGCTCCCCCAGCTCGAATTCCTCCACTGGCTGGGACGGAAGGCGGCCCACGTGGTGGAGTACGCGGTGCTGGCGGGGCTCTGGCATCGCGCGTTTTCTCGAGGGGGCGGCGCCGCGCGGCCGCTCTCGGCATTCGCCCTCACCGCCGGCTACGCGATCGTGGACGAGCTCCACCAGGGGTGGACCGGCAGCCGCGGCGCCCACGCCCTCGACGTCGTGCTGGACGCCGCCGGCGGCGGCGCGGCGCTGCTGCTCGCCACGTGGGGATGGCGGCGCGCGGCCGAGAGGCTCACGGGCGCGCTCCTCTGGTTCGCCACGGTGGGCGGCTCGCTCCTGCTGGCAGTCATGCTCGTCGCTGGAGCGCCAGTTCGCTGGCTCGTTGTCAGCGTGCCGCTCGCGTGGCTGGCGCTCTGGGCGTGGCGGCGCCAGCGCCGCCTTGAGAGGTAACGCATGGTCATCCTTGCCGCCGTCGTCCTGGCCCTCGTCGTCGCGCTCGTCATTTTCTACTTCTACCGAGCCTTCACGCGATAGGCATGGAGCCACTTCCCGCCTGGGGAACGGGCAATCTCCCCGAGCCGCCGCCGGCGCCGTGGCGAAACGCCCTCCGCGTGCTCGGCCCGGGCGCCGTCCTGCTGGCGGTCTCGGTGGGCGCGGGGGAATGGCTCCTCGGCCCCGCCGCCATCGCGCGTTACGGCGCCGCGATCCTGTGGATCACTACCGTCTCGGTCGTGCTCCAGGCGCTGCTGAACACCGAGATGGCGCGCTACACCCTCTACACGGGCGAGCCGATCTTCACCGGGTTCATGCGCACCGCTCCAGGCCCGGCGTTCTGGGGATGGGGCTACGCGTGGCTCCACTTCCTCCAAATCGGCTGGCCCGGCTGGGCCCTGGCCGCTGCCACCGCCCTGAGCGCCCTCTTCCTGGGGCGGCTTCCCGATGAGGGGGACCGGGTCGTGGTGCTCTACTTGGGCTACCTCACGTTCCTGGTCTCTGTGCTCCTCGTCCTCCTGGGCGAGCGGATCGAGAAGACCATCGAGCACGTCGAGTGGTTCATGCTCGGCTGGGTCCTAGTCTTCCTCGTCCTGGCCGGCCTCTTCCTCGTTCCGTCTACCGCCTGGGTGGCGGTGGCCACGGGCTTCGTCGCCCCGCTCCTGGGATCGCCGCCCCTTCCGGCAGGCGTTGATTGGTTTCTCCTCGCCGGCTTCGCCGCCTACTCGGGGGCAGGCGGCACGCTGAATGCCACGCTCACCTACTGGCTCCGCGACAAGGGGTTCGGGATGAGTGGGACCGTCGCTTCCATCCCGGCCCTCATCGGCGGGCAGAAGGTGGAGGTCTCGCATCCCGGCGTCGCGTTCCCGCCGACGGAGGACAACCTGAGGCGCTGGCGCGGCTGGTGGCGGTATCTGCGGGCCGACCAGTGGGGGATCTGGGTCCCGGGGTCGCTGATCGGGATGGGGCTCCCCGCCTTGATCGCGGCCGGCTTCATCCCGCCCGGCACCGCCCTGGGAAGCTACGGGATCGCGGTCTATCCCGCACTCGCGCTGGCGGAGCGGTACGGCCGGCTCCTGTGGGGTCTGACCCTCCTGACCGGCTTCTGGATCCTCTTCTCGACCCAGCTGGCCAACGCCGGCGGGTTCGCGCGCGTCAGCACGGAGATCCTCTGGACGGCGAGCGGAAGGGTCCGGGGGTGGCGGGGCGGGGACGTGCGGACGGTGTACTACCGAGCGCTCCTGGTCTTCACGCTCGGGGGGGGCGCGGCGATCGCCCTCGCCGACCCGCTGACGCTGATCCTGATCGGCGCCAACGTGGCGGCGGTGAACCTCGCCATCCTCTCCTTCCACACCCTGGTCGTGAACCGGAAATTCCTTCCGCGCGCGCTGCGCCCGTCCCGCTGGCGGGAGATCGGCCTCGCGCTCGGCGGCCTCTTCTTCCTCGCCCTCGCCCTCCTCGCCCTGCTGCAGCGGCTCCGCTAGTGGCTCCCCCTCACCCCACCCTCTCCCCCGCTGGGGGAGAGGAGAAAGGTGAGGGGGTGCGTTCGAACCGGCGCTACTTCCCGGCCTTGAGGCCGATCCAGGCTCCGACGATCTGCTCGGAGGAGAGCGCCTGGAAGTCCACACGCTTGTTGACGCCGTAGAGATCCATCTGCTGGTAGAGCGGCAGGACCGCGCCCTCATCCAGCATGGACTTGAGCGCCCGGGAGTAGATCTCCAGCCGCCGCTTCGGGTCCACGGAGGTCTGGGCCTCGTCGATCATCCCGTCGAAGTCCTGGTTGTGGTGGTTGCCGAGCGGGTTCCCCGTCCGCCAGAGCGGTCCGAGGGTTCCGTCCGCGTCCCACGTGGTGTTCCCCCACCCGATCAGGTACATGGGGCTAGCCTTGTGGACGTACACCATCTGGTTCAGGTACGTCGTCCACTCGAAGGTGCGCACGCGGGCGCGGATGCCGGCCTTCGTGAGCTGCCCCCCCACGGCCTCCGACACTTCCTTGTCCTTCAGATAGCGCCCGTCGGGTGAGTTGAGCGTGAGGTCGATCCCGCCGGGATAGCCCGCCTCGGTCAGAAGCTTCTTCACGCGGTCCGGGTCCGCTTTCACGGGCTGCAGGGTCCGGTCGAAGCCGAAGTGCTTAGGCGTGAGCGGCGTGGCCACGCGGATCGCCTGCCCCTCCAGCACAGTCTTGATGATCTCCTCCGGGTTCACCGCGGCGATGATCGCCTGGCGCACCCGCTTGTCCTTCGTCGGGCCCTCCACCGGGCCGACCGGCTTGTTCGCCGTGTCGAACTGGTAGGTGTAGATCGGGATGAAGATGGTGCGCACGCTCGGCGCCTTGGAGACATAGAGCTTCGGGTGCTTTTCGATGATCGGCACCAGGTGGGGCGGGATGTTCACCGCGACGTCCACCTCGCCCGCCTGGAGGGCCGCCACCCGCACCGCGTGCTCGGGGATCGGGCGGAAGATCAGCGTCTTCACCTTCGGCGCGCCGCCCCACCACTGCGGGTTGGCCTCCAGCACGATCTGCTCGTCCTTGGCCCACCGGACGAACTTGTACGGCCCCGTCCCCACCGGGTTCCGGTCGGCAAAAACCTTGTCCTTCCCCTTGAAGTGCTTGGGCGCCATGGCGGCCCCGCGGAGGGCGAGCTGGTTCTCCAGCGTGGGGAACGGCTTGCTCGTCGTGATGCGCACCGTGAGCTTGTCCACGACGTCCACCGACGCGATCAGGCGGAAGTTGGCGGCCTGGCGGTTCTTGAGCTCGGGATCCCGCAGGCGGTCCAGGCTGTACTTCACGGCCTCGGCATCGAATTCCTCGCCGTTGTGGAACTTGACGCCCTGGCGCAGCTTGAACTCCCACGTGGTCGGGTTGACGAGCTTCCACGACGTGGCCAGCCAGGGGATGATGTTGAGGTTCTTGTCCCGGAAGAGGAGCGTGTCGTACATGTTCAGCAGGACGTTGTACGCGGGCGTCTCCTCGTGCCAGTGCGGGTCCAGCGTGGTCGGGTCCACGCCCTGGGCGACGACGACCTGCCCCTGGGGGGCCGCGGCCGCGACGCTGGACCACCCGACCAGGCAGAGGGCGAAGAGCAGGACTAGAGTGCGCTTCATGAGGGCCTCCTTTCGGCCAGCCGGTTAACGATCGTGTTCCCGTTGGCGATCACCAGACGTATATCCGCCAGGGCCTCGATCCGCTCCAGGGGGTTGCCGCCCACCGCGACGAGGTCCGCCGCGAATCCGGGGGCGACCTGGCCGACCTCGGCCCCCAGCCCGAGCACATTCGCCGCCACCGCCGTCGCGGAACGGATCGCGTCCAGCGGGGTCATCCCGTGCTTCACCATCAGC
>JBBTEL010000103.1:0-2105 GCA_038042325.1 Candidatus Methylomirabilota bacterium | reverse complement strand
TCGACCTGTCGTCGTCGGGTGAGCCTCCTGGTTCTCAACCCCGCCTCGGCCGCTCCCCCCCGCTGCCCCCGCTGCGGCGGCGAATCGCTCAGCCGGCTCATGTCGCGGTTCTCGACCGTCAAATCCGAAGAGGACCGGCTGGAGTCGCTGGCCGATCCGTCCAAGCTGGGGGACTTCGACGAGGCCGACCCCAAGAGTATGGCGAAGTTCATGAAGAAGATGGGGAGCGAGCTGGGGGAGGACCTGGGCGAGGACTTCGACTCGGCCGTGGACGAGGCGATGGAGGAAGGCGCGGCTGAGGAGTCCGGCGGGGGGAACGGCGGCGAGGACGAGGCGTGAAGGTCGAATCCCTCGACCGGTTTGACCTCCTCGACGCGACGACGTGGAACGGCCTCCTCGCGCGGACGGCCGCGCCGGTCCTCTTCCTCACCTGGCAGTGGCAGGAGCACTGGTGGCGCGCCTTCGGGGACGGGCGGCTCCTCCGGCTTCTCCGGGTCTCGGATTCCTCGGGCCAGCTGATGGGTCTCCTCCCGCTCTACGCCGAATCCGGCGGGACCCTGCGCATCGTCGGCGGGGTGGACGTGTCGGACTACCTGGATCTCCTGGCGCCGGTCGGCGCTGAGGAAGAAGCGTGGGCCGCTCTCCTCCAGCACCGGAGCGCCGAGACGGGCGTCTGGGATTTGCACTGTCTCCGCGCTTCGTCCCCCACCGTTTCTTGCCTGCCCTCCCTCGCGCCCCAGTATGGCCTCCGCGCCCGCGTCTCCAGGGAAGAGCGCTGTCCGGTCCTCGCCTTGCCGGTGACCTGGGACGGGTACCTGGGGGGGCTCACGGGCAAGGACCGGCACGAGCTGCGCCGGAAGATGCGGCGGCTGGAGCGCGAGCTGCCGGGCGCCGCGGTGCGCTCTCATGCCGGCGCGCCGGGCCTGGACGAAGCCATGAGGGCCTTTCTGGACCTCCACCGGAAGTCGAAGCCCGGCAAGGCCCGCTTCATGGACGCGCGCATGGAAGAGTTCTTCCGGGGCGTCGCCGGCGCCCTGGCGCGCGAGGGCTGGCTGCGCCTCTGGTTTCTCGAGCACGAGGGGCACCCACTGGCGGCCTACCTCACCTTCGAGTACGGGGGGAGCGTCGGTCTCTACAACTCGGGCTTCGATCCGGCTCACGCCGTTCTCTCCCCTGGGATCGTACTGCTCAGTCACCTGATCAGGGACGCCATCGAGCGGGGCTTCGGGCGGTTCGACTTCCTGCGGGGCGAAGAGCCCTACAAGTACGCGTTCGGCGCGACGCCGGAGGATCTCTTCAACGTGGTGGTGACACCGTGATTCTCCTGGTCTCAGCGCAGTGGAGTTACGTCGCGCCTGTTCGAGCGCGGGCTTTGCCACGACCCGCGCCACATGAAGCGGCGCGGGTGCCCGCAACGGTGGCTCGCCTCCGCTCGCGCGTTCGCGGGATAAGGGGGGCGGAGCCCCCCTCCGAGGTATGACGTTGCGGATCGCGGTCCTGAGCGTTCATACCTGCCCCCTGGCCGCCCTGGGCGGCAAGGAGACGGGCGGGATGAACGTGTACGTGCGCGAGGTGGCGCGGGAGCTGGGCCGGATGGGCGTGGACGTGGATGTCTTCACCCGCTCCCAGAACCCGGAGATCCCGCGGGTGGTGGCGCTGGGGGCGAACGCGCGGGTGATCCACCTGCCCGCCGGGCCCGAGGCCCCGATGCCGCGGGAAGAGATCCACCGGCACCTCCCCGAGTTCGTGGCCAACCTCGAGGCGTTCAGGCGGCGAGAGAGGATGGACTACTCCATCGTCCACTCCCACTACTGGCTCTCCGGCGTCGCGGGGCTGAGCCTCTCCTACCGCTGGGGCGTCCCCCTCATTCAGATGTTTCACACGCTGGGACAGCTCAAGAACGAGGTGGCGCGCTCGCCCGAGGAGCTGGAGCCGGACCTCCGCATTGCCGAAGAGGAGCGGCTTGTCGTCGCCGCCGACCGCCTCGTGGCCTCCAACCCGGTGGAACGCGCGCACCTGGTCTGGTACTATCGGGCAGCCGCCGAGGGGATCCGGGTGATTCCCTGCGGCGTGGACACGGAGCTCTTCCGCCCCATGGACCAGGG
>JBBTEL010000102.1:1740-3472 GCA_038042325.1 Candidatus Methylomirabilota bacterium | reverse complement strand
CCGGGTCGGCCAGGTCCTGGGGCTTGAGCCGGATCATGTAGGCGTAAAGCGTCTGGTACATCTCCGAGGTCACGTCCACGTACCGCACCCGCACGCGCCCGGTCGTCGGGTCGATGATCTCTGCGAAGCGCATCGGGAGCAGCTTGCCGCCTTGAATCGTCACCATGGCCTCGCTCCCGCCGTCCAGGAGGAAGCGGATGGCCCAGTAGCCGAGGCTCCGGCAGTACTGGATGTCGAACCCGCCGGGCGGGGCGCAGCGGAGCTCGTAGCCCACGTCCTTGGCCACGATGGAGACCTCGATCCCGCGGGTGCGGAGGCTCGCGGTCACGCGTTCCTTGAGAAGCCGCGCCAGCTCCAGCTCCGACAGGCGCACGTTGCCGTAGCTATCGTGCTCCACCGGGCCCACGGTCGCCGGATCCAGCTTCTCCAGGAGGCCCTCGGCCAGGAGCGCCACCCCGTGGTCCTGCCCGAGGGCCCGCCGCTTGATGATCGCCCCCTCCAGGATGTCCGCCAGCCGCTCCAGGGGGATCCGATCCTCCGGAAATTCCTCGCCGATGACGGCCAAGGTCGCCGCGGCGGCGCCGGCGATTCCGAGCGCCAGGTGCCCGGCATGGCGCCCCATCACCGTCACGAAGAACCATTTCCCCGTCGTGGCGGCGTCCCCCATGAGGTGCTGGACGAGATCCTTGCCCAGGTTGACGGCCGTCGTGTACCCGAACGTCGGGACCTCCGGGGGAAGCGGCAGGTCGTTGTCGATCGTCTTCGGCACGTGGACGACGGCCAGATCGCCGGCCATGGCCCGGGCCACGCGCGAGGCGGCGAAGGCGGTGTCGTCGCCGCCGATGGTCAGAAGGTACGACACGCCGAGCCGGCCGAGCGTCTCCACGACCGCGCGCAGAGCCTCCGGCGTCCGGGCCGGGTTGGACCGCGACGTGCGAAGGATCGAGCCCCCCTCGAAGTGGATGCGGGAGACGTCGGCGATCTCCAGCTCCCGGACGTGCTGGACATCGCCCTCCATCAGCCACTTGAAGCCGTCCCGGCAGCCGAGGACCCGGAGCCCGTGGTTCCGGGCTTCAATGGTCGCCGCGGCGATCACGGCGTTGATGCCGGGAGACGGCCCTCCGCCGACGAGAATGGCCAGAGTCTTCATGGACGCCCGCGCTCGAGCTCGGGCGTGTAACGCCCGTAACGGGCCGCGCCGTTGCATTTGGCGCGGTGGTAGAAGGCCTTCTGGCCCGCGGCGATATTGCGCGCCTCGCCCCCCCACGCTTTCATGGCCGGCCCCTGCAGGGCTCGGGCGTAGGAGAAGCTGAGCTGCCACGGGCGGGGACCCGTCAGGGTGTTCATCGCGTTGAGATGGGCGGTGGCATCCTCCTCCGCCTGCCCGCCGGAGAGGAAGACGACGCCGGGGACGGCGGCCGGCACCGCGCGCAGCAGGCACCGCACGGTGGCCTCCGCCACCTCCGCCACGCTCGCCTGCCGGGGGCAGCCCGTGCCGGGAAGCACCATGTTGGGCTTCAGCAGCAGGTGCTCCAGGGTGACGCGCTGATCACGAAGGGCGCGGAATACGCTGGAGAGCACGGCTTCGCTGACGTCAAAGCACCGCTCGAGGGTGTAGTCGCCATCCATCAGCACCTCCGGCTCCACGATCGGCACGAGGCCGGCCTCCTGGCAGAGCGCCGCGTATCGCGCGAGCGCGTGGGCGTTGGCGTCGATGCAGTACGCGCTCGGC
>JBBTEL010000102.1:0-1640 GCA_038042325.1 Candidatus Methylomirabilota bacterium | reverse complement strand
CAAATCCTCCCGCGCGCCTACCGCTGGAGATCCCGGCGCTTGGCCTCGAACTCCTCGCGGTTGATCTCGCCCCGCTCGTGGCGCCGCAGCAGCGGGAGGGCCAGGAGCGGCAGCAGCCCGATCGCCCCCACCGTGATCATCAGCCGGCCGAGGTCCGAGTAGTCCTGCTGGGTGACCGCGAAGGCCGTGTTCAGGTAGCGGGTGAAGAGCTCGCTGGCGGACAGCGCCAGGTTCATCAGCGAGGCCATGATCGCGAACATCGTCGCCTCCGCTCCCGGCGGCGCCGTCTTGGCGATGAGGACGAGCATCGGCACCATGGTGAGCTGGCCGAGCGGCGCCGAGATCGTCGTGTCGATCAGGACGAAGGTCCGCGCGCTGATGCCGAGCCATTCGTTGGCCCCGTAGAAGAGCCCGATGCTCGGCAGGTAGAGCACGCTGCCCGCGAGGACCACCCAGAAGAGCGTGAAGCTCACCGGCCGCTCGATGATCAGCTTGCGGAACAGGAGCAGGCCGGCCAGGCTCAGCACGGAGGAGACCTGGGCGAGGATCCCGAGGAACTGCTGGTCGAACCCCAGCCGGTCGATGGCCCAGAAGCTGTAGCCCTGCCCCACCCCGGGGACCGCCCGGAAGAGGAAGATCACGAAGGCGGCCACGATAACCGCCCGCGAGACGCCGACACGGCTCAGCAAGAGTCCGATCAGAACGCCCGAGACGACCAGCACGATCTCCTGGGCGAACGGCGCCTGGAAGGTTTCCAGCAGAACCCCGAGCGCCGCATAGCTCAGGCCCACACCCATCACGAGGCGCGCCTTGCCACCCCCCAGCGGGCCACCGTCCGCCGGAGCCGGCCGCGGGCGCGCGCCCGGGCGGACGAAGGCCGAGCCCACCGCCACGAGCAGCGGCAGGACCATCGCGACGGCGAACACGCCCCGGGCCCCGATCCGGCCCGCCAGCCAGCCGCCCAGGTAGCCGACGCTGATGCTCCCGACGAGCAGCGCCATGCGCCCGAGCGCCTGGACCTGGCCGAGCTCCTCCTCGGTCTCCGCCACCTCGACGCTCAGCGCGTCGGCGACGACGTCCTGGATCATGAACCCCACCCCCACCAGCAGCATCGCCAGGAGGAAGGCGCCCTTGGTCTCGACCAGCGTGGCGAGCGCCGCGTAGCCGGCCAGCGAGCAGAGCGCGCCCACGAGGAGGTACGCGACCCGGCGGCTGCCGAAGATCGGGTACACGTCGGAGGCGACACCGGCGACCATCTTCATGCTCCACGGGAGCCCGACCCAGAAGAGGATGCCCGCGACCTCGGCCGGCGTCAGCCGGAGCGCGTCCTTCTCGAAGAACACGAGGGCGACGCCCGTGATGGCGCTGGCGCCGTAGGCGAAATAGGTGACGAGCACGGGGAGGTAGGCGAGCCGCACCCCGCCCAGCAGGCGGCGGGCGAGTGCGACGGGGGAAGCGGGCGCGCCCGGCGTGGCGACCGCTGTGGACGTGCCGGCGGATTGATCGGGCATCGTCCATATTATGTCGCAAGCCGCTCGGCCCGTCAGTCTTCTCTCATCTCCTCGATCATCGTGGTCCCCGGGTCCGTCCCCTCACTCCACGATGAGCTTCCCCCGGAACATCCCCATCTGGCAGGCGAA
>JBBTEL010000101.1:0-3596 GCA_038042325.1 Candidatus Methylomirabilota bacterium | reverse complement strand
CGTCCCTGGCGCTCGTCGCGCCGGAGCTTGTACTCGATGGAATCCACGAGCGCCCGCCAGGAGGCCTCGATGATGTTGTCGGCCACCCCGACGGTGCCCCAGGTCTCGTCGCCGTCCCCGGAGGTGATGAGGACGCGCGTCTTGGCCGCCGTCCCCTTGGACTCGTCCAGGATCCGGACCTTGTAGTCCAGGAGCGTCATCTCCCGGAGGTTGGGGTAGAAATCCTCGAGGGCCTTCCGGAGCGCGTGGTCGAGGGCGTTCACGGGCCCATTGCCCGAGGCGGCCGTGTGCTCGGGGATCCCCTTGACCCGGAGCCGCACCGTGGCTTCGGCGAGCGGCTCCTCGCCTTCCCGGCGCTCCTCCACCGTCACCCGGTACCCCTCCAGGTCGAAGAACGGACGGTGGTTCCCGAGGGCGCGCTCCATGAGGAGCTCGAAGGAGGCCTCGGCCCCTTCGAACTGGTACCCCTGGTCCTCCAGCTCCTTGAGGATCTGGAGGATGCGCCGCGCGTCGGGGGTGTCCTTGTCGAGGTCGATCCCGTACTCCTTGGCCTTCCAGAGGATGTTGGACTTGCCCGCGAGCTCCGAGACCAGCACCCTCCGGTGGTTGCCCACCAGTTCCGGATTCACGTGCTCGTACGTCTCAGGGTGCTTGACGACGGCCGAAACGTGAATCCCTCCCTTGTGGGCGAAGGCGGAGTCGCCGACGTAGGGCTGGGTCTGCCACGGTTTCCGGTTGGCCAGCTCGGACACGAAGCGCGACACGTCCCTCAGCTCCCGGAGGTTCGCCTCGGGAATGCACTCCAACCCCATCTTGAGCATGAGGTTCGGGATGATCGAGACGAGGTTGGCGTTGCCGCAGCGCTCCCCGTAGCCGTTCATGGTCCCCTGGACGTGGCTGATGCCCTCGCGCACCGCGGCCAGCGAGTTGGCCACGGCGCACTCGGTGTCGTTGTGGACGTGGATGCCGAGCGGAGTGGTCGGTTTCAGCACCTTCTTCGCTTCCCGCACGATCTCGCAGATTTCGTGCGGGAGGCTCCCGCCGTTCGTGTCGCAGAGCACGAGGCAGTGGGCCCCGGCAGATTCCGCCGCCAGCAGGGTCTGGAGCGCGTAGTCCCGGTTCAGCTTGAACCCGTCGAAGAAGTGCTCCGCGTCGTAGATGACCTCTTCGAAGTGCTTCCGCAGAAAGGTGACGGAGTCGGCGATCATGGCCAGGTTTTCGTCCAGCGTGATGCCGATCGCGGACGTGACGTGGAAATCCCAGGATTTCCCGAAGATGGTGACGACCGGCGGGCCGGCCTCCACCAGCGACTGGAGGTTAGCGTCCTCCTCGGGCCGGACACCGGGCCGCCGGGTGACCCCGAAGGCGGTGATCTTCGCGACCTTGAACACGGCGTCCTGGATGCGGCGGAAGAAGCGCAGGTCCTTCGGGTTGGAGCCGGGCCAGCCGCCCTCGATGTAGTGCACGCCGAGCGCGTCCAGGCGCTGGGCGATGCGAATCTTGTCTTCCATGGAGAAGGCCACGCCCTCGCCCTGGGTGCCGTCGCGGAGGGTCGTGTCGTACACCTTGATCAGCCGGGGCATCGAGGAATCCTCCAACCCTCGGATGAGGGTAACGCCCATGATGAGGCACAGGCGCGCGACCTGTCAAGGATTCCTTCCGAGCGGCACCATCGTGGGAAGGCGCACGCGGAACGTCGAGCCGCGGCGGAGTTCGCTCTCCGCGAGAATCTGTCCCTTGTGACCCTCGATGATGCCCTGGCTCACCGACAGCCCCAGCCCCATCCCCTTCGCCTCGGGCTTGGTGGTGAAGAACGGCTCGAACACCCGGCTCAGATTCTCCGGCGCGATCCCGCTCCCGGTGTCCCGGACGGCGATCTCGACCCAGAAGGCACCGTCCTGCTCGACGAGGCCCGTCGCGATCCACAGCCGCCCGCCGTCGGGCATCGCATCCAGCCCGTTGGTGACCAGGTTCAGGAACACCTGGCGCAGCTGGTCGGCGTCGGCGTGCACCGTTGGCAGGTCGACCCCGTATTCTTCCTCCACCTCGACGTTGGCCAGCCGGGCCTGGTGCCGGAGGATGGAGACGACGCGGGAGAGCAGCGGGTTGATGTGAACCGCCTCCAGGGCCGGCGACCGCTGGCGGGAGAAGTCGAGGAGGTCGCGGACGATCTTGCGGGCGCGGAGCGCCTCGCCCTCGATGATCATGACCTCGTCCCGCCGGGGGTCGCCGTCCGGGAGGGAAAGCCTGAGCTCGGACGCGTACCCCACGATGCTCGTCAGCGGGTTGTTGAACTCGTGGGCGATATTCGCGACGAGTTCGCCGAGGGCGGCAAGTTTCGCGGACTGGACCAGCTGCGCCTGCGTCCGCTGGAGCTCGGCCAGGCGCTGCTGCAGATCGGCCTGGAGCTGGGCGTTCTCCAGCGCGATAGCGAGCTGGCCGGCCAGCGTCTCGCAGGTGGCGATCTCTCCCGTGAAAAAGAGCTGGCGGTCCTCGCCGACCAGGACGACGCCGCCCATGGCGCCCTCGGGACCGACGAGCGGGAGGCCGAGCGCGTTCGTGCCGGCCGCCACATCCAGCCGGCGGGCGAGCGAGGGCAGGAGCTCGAGGGACGTGGCGCCGGCGCTCAGATCGGGCAGCCCCAGCGTGTCGGCCGCTCCCTCGAAGACCAGCCGGAGCACTCCGCCTTCCCGGAGCGAAAATCCGTGGACCTGCGTCGAAGCCGGCTGCCCCGCATCCCGCCGGCCGAGCCAGACGACGGCGGCGCCGGTGCGGCTCGCCCGCATGAGGTTGTCGAGCCCCGTGGCCAGGATCTCCTCCCGCGTCGCGTGAGAGGAGAACGTCTGCCCCGACGTGAGGAGCAGCAGGGCGCGGCGCTGGCGCTCGCGGGCCGTCCGGTAGAGCACGGTGCCGGCCTGGAGAACCATGACGACGGCGAGGGCGTAGATGACGAGACGTTCGAGCAGTTCGCCTTCCGTCAGGGCGGCACCTCGCAAGATCCCCCACTCGCGCTGGACGAGCCACGCGGCCACGGACACGACGGCAACGGCGAACCCGCCGTGCGCATAGACGCGTGCGAGGTGGGGCACGGTCATCGTGGTCGCGACGAGAGAGGCGAACGTCACGAAGACGACCGGGCTCTGGATCCCCCCGGTGACGAGGATCAGGGCGCCGAGGAGAAACTGATCGCCGAGGGCCTGCCATTCCAGGATGAGCCGGTCCAGCCGGGAGGCCGCCTGGGCGAGCCCTCGCCGGGAGACGAGGGTAAGCAGCGCGTTCTCCAGAGCGAACCCGCCGAGGACGGCGAACATGGGTCGGGGATCGGCCGGGACCCCGATGGTGAGATTGAGGAGCGCCACGAGGGCTCCGGCCACCACGACCAGGATCCACCGGATCCTGGCCATGAACAGGCTGTCCCGGAAGAACTCCGGGGCAGGAGACGAATGGGATGCTCTGGACATGCCCTAGCCTAGCCTTTGGGATGCGAGAGTTATCGGCATGGCATTAGCTCCCATTATTCACGAACGATCGTCGCCTGTGTCGGGCGGGTCCTGTCGCAGGGCGCAGCCCCCGCGGGTCCGGCTCCGTCACCCACT
>JBBTEL010000100.1:0-2667 GCA_038042325.1 Candidatus Methylomirabilota bacterium | reverse complement strand
GCGAGGCGGGCAGGGGAGAGCCCGGTGGAGCGGGGTCCGGAACTGGGACCGCAGGGCCGGCGAGCACCCGCGACGAGGAGGACAAGATCTACCAGCGCGTCGCGCGCTGGCTGGATGCCCCCGCGGCGGCGCCGGAACTTCGGGAGGACGCGATCCCGGCGGCGGTGGATTCCTGGCTGGGCTCCGATCGGAAGGACCTGGCCAATCTCCTCTTGGATCGCCTCATGGCGGGCCTGGCCTCTCCCCTGGAAGGCACCCGCCAGCGGGCCGCCTCCGGCCTCAACCTCCTCCTGACGCGCGCGGACCTCGGAACGCTCGCCTGGCTTCGCGATCGCTCGCTGGGGCCCCTGGAAAAGGCGCTCCTGAAGGAAACGAGCCCACGGGTCTTCCAGTGGGCGGTGCGCGCCGCGATCGAAGCGCTCAAGCTCATGCTCCGGGAGGGCGACCTCGCGCGCGCCGCCGGGATGGCCGAGGCGCTCGGCCGGGGGCAGGTCGGCCGCCCGGAGCAACGGACCCTGCTTCCCCTGGCCACCACCGCCGTGCAGGCCATGGCCACGGCCGGCGTCTTCGAGCCGCTCCTCACCGCATTGAAGGGGAGCGATCCGGCCCGGCGGCAGCAGGCGCAGGGCGTGCTGACGGCCCTCGGCGAGAGCGCCGTGCCGTTCGTGGCGAACATCGTGACGCGAGAGAAGGATGCGGAGGTCCGCCGGGTCGCGGCGACGATTCTCCGGTCGCTCCCGGGGGCCGCGCTCCGGGTCCTCGTCCCCCAGCTCAACCCCCCGACCTCGGGCGAGGTCGCGCAGCGCATCGTCAGCGTGCTGGATCTCGTGGCGCCCGAGCTGGGCCCGGACTTCTTTTTCCTCCTCGCGCATCCCGACATCCTGGTGAGAGCCGAGTTCGTCGGCGTCGTCTCCCGCCTGCCCCGCGCCGCGGCCATCACGTTCCTCGAGCGGGCTCTCGGGGAGCGGGATCCCAACGTCCTCACCGGCGCCCTCGAGTGCGTCAGGGGACTTCAGGCTTGGGAGCTCCTGGACCCCATCCTCCGGCTGATGCGGCGAGAGACGCCCGTGGAGGTGCTGAAGACCGCGTGCCTCGGCCTCGGACAGCTCAAGAATGAACGGGCGGTGGGACCGCTCATCGAGGTCCTTCAGCGCCGCGCGCGCTTCCTGGGGATCGTCAAGGGCTTCCCCGAAACGGTTCGCGCCGCCGCCGCGCGGGCCCTGGGGGAGCTGGGGTCCCCCGAGGCCCAGGAGGCGCTGCGCGGGGTCCTCAAGGACGCGAGCATGGCCGTGCGCTCGACCGCCCGCCTGGCGCTCGCGCGCCTCAAGCGGGCGCGATGACCTTCTCGACGGTTCTCTTCGACCTCTTCGACACCCTGGTCCTGTTCGACCGGACCCGCCTGCCGGAGGTCCAGATCGACGGCCGGGGGGTCCGCTCGACGGCGGGGCACCTGTTTCCCATCCTGTCGCCCCACGCCCCGGGCGTGGACCTGGCGCGCTTCTTCGACGCACTGATCTGGAGTTGGCAGGAGGCGGAGCGCGTCCGTGCGACCGACTACCGCGAGGTCGGGGCTCCCGAGCGGTTCACGTTCCTCTTCCGCCGCCTCGGCCTCGATCCGGGGCGAATTCCCACGGATGTGCTGGACGCCCTCCTCCGCACCCACACGCGGTACCTGTCGCAGGCGGCCGAGCTCCCCCCCGAGCACCTGGCGCTGATCACCCGGCTCGCGCGCCGGTACCGGCTGGGAATCGTCTCCAACTTCGACTACGCGCCCACCGCCCACTGGATCCTGGAGCGGGAGCGGGTGGCCGGCCTGTTCCAGGCGGTGGTTGTCTCGGCCGACGTCGGGTGGCGGAAGCCCACGCCTGCAATCTTCGAGGCCGCCTTCCGGCGCCTGGGGATCGGTCCCGCCGACGCCCTGTTCGTCGGGGACCGGGCGGATATCGACGTCGTGGGAGCAAAGGCGGTGGGCATGGCCGTAGCGTGGCTCAACCCGAGCGGGGAGCCGGCGCCGCCCGGGCTCCCCGAGCCCGAATACGAGCTGAAATCCCTCGCGGAGCTGGACCGGATCCTGGCCCCCGGGGAACCCGGCGCGGAACCTTCCGCATCGCCCGCCCATCTAATAGAATAGAGCCATGTCAGTTCCGCGAAAAGTCATCATCATCGGATCGGGACCGACCGGCTACACGGCGGCCATCTACGCGGCGCGCGCGAACCTGTCCCCGCTCATGTTCAGCGGCGTGCAGTGGGGCGGACAGCTCATGCTGACCACCATGGTGGAAAACTACCCGGGGTTCGTGGACGGCATCATGGGCCCCGAGCTGATGGAGATCTTCCGCAAGCAGGCCGAGCGCTTCGACACCGAGATCATCGCCGAGGACGTGACGGCGGTGGATTTCTCCCGGCGGCCGTTCCGCGTGACGGCGGGGGACCGCACCGACGAGGCCCTGTCCGTGATCGTCGCGACCGGGGCTTCGGCGAAGCTCCTGGGCCTCGCCGCGGAGCAGAAGCTGATGGGCCACGGCGTCTCCACCTGCGCGACGTGCGACGGCTTCTTCTTCAAGGACAAGAACATCATGGTCGTCGGCGGGGGCGATTCGGCCATGGAAGAAGCGCTCTACCTGGCTAGGCTCGGCCGCAAGGTGGAGGTCGTCCACCGCCGGGACA
>JBBTEL010000099.1:0-8197 GCA_038042325.1 Candidatus Methylomirabilota bacterium | reverse complement strand
GTCCCTGCCCACCATTAGCTTTCCGTACTTGCCCCTCACGAGAGTTCTCTCCAGGACGCCCAGGCAGAGGGTTTCCTATAGCTCGACGAGCCCAAGACTGAGCACGAGAGCGCGATCAACTTTCAGCATCGTCTCGCGGCTCAACCTCCCCAGGCGACGGATGAGGCGCTGTCGGTCGATGGAGCGGATCTGGTTGAGAAGGACCACGGAATCAACCTTGAGCCCGCCCTCGGCCGCTTTGAGGAGCACTTCGGTCGGGTACAGGTCCGGCTCGACCTGGGATGTGATGGCGGCAACGATCGTGATCGGGCTGAAGCGGTTGGCGACATCGTTCTGCAAAATTAACGCTGGGCGGGTCTTTCGAATCTCCGCGCCCAGCGTCGGATCAAAGCTGACGAGATATACCTCGCCCCGCCGCGGGGGTGTTACTTTTCGCTTCTCCGCCATGCCTCCTCGTCAAGGGCAAACCACTCGTGGGCGACCCGCAAGTCTCGTTGGGCTCGGCGAATGGCCCCCTCTCTCAGCCGTTTCCGCAGCCTGCTTCGGTCGGTCGCGCGCAGGTAATGGGTTAGGGCTTCCGCAATGAGCCGGCTGCGATCGCCTTTCGCGGCTACGCGATCGATAAGCCTTACCGTCTCTTCCGGCAGGGTGATATTGAGCCGTCGGTGCATCGTGGCTTGTCCTCCTTTCCGGCTCGACAATACACACTCTTAATGCGCATGTCAAGAGACCGGGAAGGAACAAGCGATGAGGCTCAAGTCTTTGGCGATCCGGGCGGACGAGGTGATTCAGGCAAGCGCGGCCGGATGATCCGGGCGAACGCCTCCACCTCCCGGACGGGCATGTCGTAGCCCCCCTCCAGCGTGTGGGCCGGGAAGAGGAAGACGTGCTCGACCCCCGCCTCCTCCCGAGCCCGCAGCAGCCCCTCGAGGCAGCGCTCCGGCGGCCCGAAGAGTCCGAGCGCGTCGCAGATGCGGGCGGCCAGCTCGTCCGAGATGGCCTCGGGCGCCGGCTCGTCCGGCAGCGTGAGGCCGGCCTGGCGCAGCCAGTAGAGGTTGGACGCGCTGGGGTAGGTCAGCCACGCGTGCCCCGGCGCGAACCACCGCTGGGGCCAGCGCCGGGCGGCCTCGAGGCTTTCCTCAAGCGCGATCGGCACGATGAAGATGGTATGGAACCCCGACAGGGAGCGCCCTGCCCGGCGCGCCCCCGCGTCGAGATGCCGAAGCGCGGCGGCCACCGCCCGGGAGTGCAGGCCCACCAGCAGCAGGGCGCCGTCGGCCACCTCCCCGGCCAGCTCGACCATGCGGGGGCCCGCGGCGAGCAGGTACACGGGCACCCGCCGGTCGGTGAGGTTCCTGAGACGGCTCGGCGTGGAGCCGAAGGCCACGCTCTCTCCGGCCAGGAGGCGGCGGAGGTCGAGCACCGCCTCCCGCATCGTGGCGAGGCTCGCCCGGGGCTGCCCGATGCTCCGCACCGCCAGGAAGCCCGGGGCCACGGTCAGGCAGATCCGCCCGGGGGCGATCTCGTCGAGGCTGTGGGCGAGCGAGGCCAGTACCAGGGGGTGACGGACGACGGGGCTCGAGGTCGCGGGGTAGAGGCGAAGGCGCCGGGTGCGCTGGGCCGCCAGCGCCAGCGTGACGTACACGTCACGCCCGCTCCCGGGGTGATCGTGGACGCCGACTCCGTCGAAGCCGGCGTCCTCGCAGCGCCTGATGAAGTCGGCGACCTGGGGGATCGGCACGCCCACCGGGACGCGGATATCGACCTGCATGCGGAGGCTGCGGAAGTGACCCCGGCGCTAGCGCGCGAGGGCGTCCTGAACGGTCCGGTGGAGCTCCGAGGGCTTCACGGGCTTGAAGAGCCAGTGCCGGACGCCGAGATTCCGGCAGCGCTCGCGGTCCTTTTCCGTGAGTCCCCAGCCGGTGACAAAGATCATCGGGACGTTCGGGTCCATCGCGCGCAGGCGCTCGGCCACTTCCCAGCCGTTGACCCCCGGCATCCCGATGTTCGAGACCACGAGGTCGAACTTTCCCGGCGCGTAGGCGCCGATCGCGTCCGCCCCGCCGACCGCCGGCGTCACCGCATGGCCGGCGTCGATGAGCATCTCGCAGAGGACGGCCAGCACCTGGGGCTCGTTGTCGATGAGGAGGATGCGCCCCTGCCGCTGGGGCTGACCGTCGGCAGGCCGGGGCCGTTCCGGTTCTGCCCCCTGGCCCACCGGCAGGCGGATCGTGAAGGACGTGCCCCGTCCGACTTGGCTCTCGACCCGGATCTCCCCGCCGTGGTTCTTGATGATCGAGTACGACACCGACAGCCCCAGGCCGGTTCCCGCCTCGCCCTTGGTGGTGAAGAACGGCTCGAAGATGCGCCGTCGCACCTCCTCGGGCATGCCGATGCCCGTGTCGGCGACCTCCACGGAGACCCAGTTGCTCCCCTCGACGGCCGAGGAGATACGGAGCACCCCGCCGTTCGGCATGGCGTCGATGGCGTTCAGGATGAGGTTGGTGAAGACCTCCGAGAGCGCCGCCGGGCGGCCGAGCACCAGGGGCAGCGCGGGGAGGTCCAGGAGCAGGTCGAGGTTGATCCCGAGCTGGGCGGCCTGCTGTTCCCAGCGCGGCCGCGTGATGGCCACGGCCTCGCGGATGACCTGGTTCAGGTCCACGGAGGTGAAGGCCTCGATGGGCCGGAGGCGCGCGAACTCCTGGATGCGCCGGACGGTCTCCGACCCGTCGGAGGCCGCGCGCTCGATGACATTCAGGCCGCGGTGGATCAGCTCCTTCTTCTCGGGGTTGCGGGCCATGAGCTCGGCGTACCCGAGGATCGCCTGGAGCAGGTTGTTGAAGTCGTGGGCGATGCCGCCGGCCAGCTGCCCGAGGGCCGTCAGCTTCTCGGACTGGAGCATCTGCGCCTCGAGCTCCCGCTGGGTGGTGACGTCGCGGACGATGGCCAGGATGCCCTCGACCTCGCCGCCGCCGCCGCCCCGCAGCGCCGAGAGGGTCACGGCCAACTCCATCTCGCCGCCCCCGCGGCGCGGCGCGCGCGTCTCGTAGGTGTGGACCGGCTGCTCCGCCGACAGCGCCGCTTTGGCCCGGCGGTAGCCCACTTCCGGCAGAACCCCGGTGATCGGCGTGCCGAGCGTCTCGGCTTCGGTGGCGGCGAAGATCCGCTCGGCGGCGGGGTTCCAGGCGAGGATCCGGTCCGCGCGGTCCACCGAGATGATCGCCTCGCCCGCGGAGCGGATGAGCTGCTCCAGGGACTGCTTGGTCTCGGCGATCTGGCTGTACAGGCGCGAGTTATGGATGGCGATGGCCAGGTACTCGGTGAGCATCTCCAGGAGCTCGTGCTCGCGGGGGTCGATGGGGCGCGCCGAGGGGCGGTTGTTCACCGTCAGGTAGCCGAGGACCGCGCCCGCGTTCCGGATCGGGCAGGTGACCGCCGTGGGGCCATCGTCCACGCGCGGGCGCTGGCCGCCGAAGTGGATGGCCACTTCGTCGTAGCCCAGGCCGACCCGGAGCGACTGGGTGATTGACTCTGTGATCTGCGACAGGTCCAGCTGCCCCAGGATTCCCCGCGAGATCTCGCGGAGGATGGAGAGCTGGACAACCCGGAGGCACTGCTCGGCCACCTCGCGCCGGGCGGCTTCCTCGAGGTCGCGCGTTTTCGCCGTGAGCTCGCGCATCTCCTGCGCCAGCATCGCCAGCTGGCCGCGCCGCCCGAACTCCATCTGGCGGCGCACCAGCGCCCGGTTCACCGTGTCCTCGAGGTCCTTGCGCGAGAACGGCTTGATCAGGTACTCGAAGGCCCCGTGGGTCAGCGCGTGCTTGACGGTTTCCAGCGAGGCGTAGGCGGTGATCATCACCACCTCGATGGTCGGGTCGTTCGCCTTGATCCGCCGGAGCGCTTCCACGCCGTCCATGGACGGCATCTTGATGTCCATGAAGATCAGGTCGGGGCGGAAGCGGTTGAGCTCCCGGAGCGCGGCCTCGCCGCTCTCCACGGTGTGCACGTCATAGTTGGGCTTCAGGATCATCCGCAGGGACTCCCGCGGCCCCATCTCGTCGTCCACCACGAGGATGCGCGCGCGCTCCATCATGGATCCTCGGAGGGGGGCTCTGCCCCCCTTCCGACACCTCCCCCCAGAGATTGCGCCGGCAAAGCCGGCACTCGAGCCACGCTGAGGAAGTTCGGTAGCGTCACGCCGCTCATGCCGGCGCCACCGGAAGCGTGGCCACGAAACTGGTCTCGCCGCGGCCCTGCCGGGCCTCGAGCTTGCCGCCCTGCGCCTCGATGATCCGCTGGCTCACGCACGGCCCGACGTCGATCAGGCTCTCCTGCACGACCTTCATGGGGTCGAAGATGCGCTGCAGCTCCTCCACGCCGACCTCCGCCGTGCGCGAGGCGATGATCAGCCGGATGGTCTCCTCACCGGCTTTGTGGTCGATCGAGACCGAGAGCCGGGCTTCGTCGCCGGGCGTCTTGCGCATGAGGTACCAGACCAGGTACGCGATGGCTTTCTTCAGCTGGACGGGGTCTGCCTTCACCGGGAACGGCCCGACCTCGTGATAGACGCTGACGCTGACGCGCTTGCCGGACGCCTCATCGTGCGCGTGCAGGAGCCGCGCCCCGTCGCCGCCCTCCGCGCCCGATCGGGCCCCGATCCCCGCCAGGCACTCCTCGAGGAGCCCCCGTAGGTCCACGATCTCGAAGTTGAACTGGCCCTCGCTCACCAGCGCCGCGAGCTTCTCGAAGATCTGGACGAGGCGCCGGACGTCCCGGCCGACGACGGTCGAGAAGTGGTGGCGGAAATCGGCGTCCTCGTACCGCTCCTCCAGGAGCTCCATGAAGGTATTGATGGACACCAGCGGGTTCTTGATCTCGTCCGCGATCCGGGCGACGACGCGGGTCAGGAGCTGGAACTGCTCGGCCTGCCGCTTCTCCGCGGCGAGCTCCTTGACCGCCGAGAGATCCTCGAACACCATCACGGCGCCGAGCGGAGTGGGCTCGTCCGCCGTCACCGGATAGGTGGAGACTTCGAGCGGGAGCTTACCCAGCGCGAGCTGGACCTCGGCGCGGTGAACCGACTTCCCGCGCACGAGCGTTTCGTAGAGGAGATCCCCGAGCGGCGAGGGTAGGGCGCGCAGGTCCTTGCCCAGGATGTCGTGGGCGCGGAGCCCCAGAATCTCCTCGGCGCGGCGGTTCAGCAGGGTCACGCGCTCGGCCCGGTCGATGGTGATCACGCCGTTCGACATGTGGGCCAGGATGCGCTCCGTGTACTCCTTCTGGTACTCGAGCTGATGGTGGAGCCGGATGTCGCGGATGGCCGTCGCCAGATGCGTGGCCAGGTTGAAGAGGATCTCGGTCTCGCGATGGCTGTAGGGCAGGCCGGTGATGCGCTGGCCCAGGGTCAGGATCGCGACCAGCTCGCCGTGGGCGGTGAGCGGGATCGCCACCGTCGCCTGGAGGAAGGCCAGCTCCCGGCCGATCTCCCGGGCGGCCGCGTCGTGGGAGCGCCCCTGCACCTCGTCGATCTGGATGAGCCGCCCCTGGGTCGCCAGCCAGAGCGGCAGCCCGCCGTCGGCCGAGAGGGTCGCGGCCTCCACGAGATGCGGGGCGAGTCCGCGGTGGGCCCGGATGCTGTAGATGCTCCCTTCGGGGTCCGCCAGCAGGAGCGCGCAGCGGCTCGGCCGCACCATCTCGGACACCGCGTCGAGGAAGAGATCGAGCACCCGCGGCAGATCGAACCCGGCCGCCAGCGCCTTGGCGAACTCCTTGACCACCTGGGCCAGCGCCTGCGGCGATACCTCCGGCCCCGCCGCGTCCTCGACGTGGGCGCCGTTGGTCGGGCGGTTCGAGCGGAGCGCCGACACCTCCGCCATCAGGCACTGCTTGTCCTCGGCCTGCCGCAGCACGGTGGCGATCTCGCGCGACGAAAACGGCCGGCGCAGCACGAAGTCGGCCGTCCCCACGATGTCCTCGTCTTCGGGGAGGCCGTTCTCGGCGGGCAGGAGGCAGATGACGACGGCGGACGGCGACAGCTGGCGCGCGCGGCCCAGGAAGACCGGCAGGTCACGCAGGGGCGCCCCGGCGTCCTTGATGATCAGGTCCACGTCGGTGAGCCGGAGGGTCTTGAGCGCATCCTCGTTGGAGACCGCCGAGAAGACGGACCGGTCCGCCAGCGCCCGGAGCAGCCGGGAGCGGAGCCCTTCGTCCCCGGTCACGATCAGGGCGGTCCTCACCCGCGGACCTCCGCCGGCATCTCAACGGCCGCGGGAAAGGCGAGGGAGATCACGGCCCCGCGGCCGGCCGGGTTGTTCTCCACGCGGATCGTGGCGCGGTGCACGTCGGCAATTCCGCGGCAGATGGCCAGGCCGAGCCCGGTCCCCTGTGGCTTCGTCGAGAAGAAGGCGTCGAAGACCTTCTCCGGGAGCCCCTCGGGAATGCCGCACCCCGTGTCGGCGATCTCGACGAGGAGGCCGGAGTCGTCGCCCCCGGCCCGGCCCTTCAGCCGGATGCTCAGCGTGCCGCCGGGCTCCATGGCCTCGAGCGCGTTCAGGAACAGATTCAGGAAGAGCTGCTTCAGCTGGCTGGGCTCGCCCAGCGTGGCCGGCAGATGCTCGTCGTAGATTCGCTCCACGGAGATTCGGCGGTCCTCCAGCCGGACGCGCAGGAGCTCCAGCGTCTCCTCGATGGGCCCACGAAGGTCCAGCGGGTGGAGCGGCTTGGACGGCGTGGACAAGGTGCGGAGGCGCTCGACCAGGTCGTTGATGCGGTCGATCTCCCGGACGGCGACGCGCGAGAAATTCTCGCGGAAATCCTCATCGCCAAACTTCCGGGGGAGCAGCTGGGCGAAGGCTCTGATGGCGACCAGCGGGTTCTTGATCTCGTGGGCGATCCCGGAGGCCAGTGACTGGAACGACGCCAGACGCGCCGCCCGCCGCCTCTCGTCTTCCAACTCCTTGAGCCGGCTCAGATCGCTGAACACGAGCACGGCTCCGAGGATTCGCCCCTGGGCGTCCGAGAACGGCGACGTCGAGCAGACCACCGGCGTCACCCGCCCGTCGGCGCCGGCCAGCGCCCTCTCCACCTGCAGGCGGGGCACGCCGTCGCCCAGGGTCGCCTGAATCAGGTCGGCCAGAGTTCCCGGCAGTCGCTCGACCGGGCCCGAGCGCAGGCTCGCCGCTTCCAGCCCGGTCATGCGCTCGGCGGCGGAGTTGAAGAGGGTGACCTTCCCCTCGACGCTGACCGCGATAACGCCGCTCTCCATCGTCTTGAGGATATTCTCGACGTACTCGTTGACCAGAACCACTTCGGCGTACAGCTGGGCGTTCGTCACGGCGATCGCCGCCTGGCTGGCGAGCGTCGAGAGGAGATCCAGGTCCTCGCTGAAATACGGATCGCCCGATCGCTTGGCGCCGACGAGCAAGAAGCCGGTCAGTTGGTCTTCCTTCACGAGCGGCAGCGCGAGGTCCACCTTGAGCGTGCCGAGCTCTTCCAGGGCGGCGCGCGTCTGCGGGTCGAGGTCACCGCGCCGCAGGTCATCCCGGAGGAGATTCCCGCGCTCCCCCTGCATGAGGGTCGCGAGCGCAGAATCGCCGGCGATCGTTTCCGGCTCCTCGGCGCGCCGGTCCTCGACGAAGGATTGCGAGAGGGTCCGACGATAGCCCACGCCATCGCGGTCCCGCAGGTAAACGCCGAAGAGTTCGGGGCGGACCGTCCGGCCGATCACGTCGCTGACGTGGTCGAGGAGGGCCCGGAGATCGAGCATTGTGGTCATGACGCGGCTCGCCTCTCGGATGGTCCGCTGGTAGTTGTAGGACCCCCGGTACAGGTACCGATCGAACGCGTGCTGAATGCGGCTCTTCAAGGGGTGGAATAGCACAGCCACGAGGAGGCCGAGCACAATCTCGCGGCTGAGTCCCCAGCCCGACTCAGGAAAGAGCCTGTTTGAGCCCACGATCAGTCCGGTGAGGATGGTTCCAGCCACGACGAAGGCCACGACATACACGACGCTCTTCCTGATGACCACCCGGATGTCCATG
Source organism: Candidatus Methylomirabilota bacterium (assembly GCA_038042325.1). Classification (GTDB taxonomy): domain Bacteria; phylum Methylomirabilota; class Methylomirabilia; order Rokubacteriales; family CSP1-6; genus CSP1-6. Next base: position 158 of record JBBTEL010000099.1, on the reverse strand, counting down.
AGGCGGTGGCGGATAATCGCGTGGGCGATCATGGCGACCATGAGGAACGAGAAGAGCGGCCCGTACTGGCTGAACCGGGAAGTGCCGAACGCCAGAGGGATCAGCAGGTTTGTAACCGTCGCAAGAACCCCGGGTACGATCAGCCCGGCGAAGAGGTA
>JBBTEL010000098.1:2956-8679 GCA_038042325.1 Candidatus Methylomirabilota bacterium | reverse complement strand
GACGCGCTCCATCCAGGGAAAGAGCCGGCGGCGGTACGGCTGGTGCAGCCGGTCCTCCATCGCCACGGCGAGGAGCGCCGCGTTGCCGTCCCGGAGCGCGGCGAGCAGCAGGCCGACCCGCTGGAGGTTGAAGACCGCGTCCGCGCGGGAGACCGTCTCGGGGAGGATCGCCCGCGCCTCCGCCGTCGAGGCGCGCACCTCCGGAATGAGGACCACCCAGCGAATCTCCGGCGGCACCGGAAGCGACGCGGCCACCACCCGCCCCTCGCTCCAGCAGGCCACGGTCAGCCCGCCGAGCAGGGCGGCGGCCACGTTGTCCGGGTGCCCCTCCCCGCTGGCCGCCAGGCCGAGGAGCGTGTCGCGATCCAGCGGGCTCCCCAGGAGCGCGTTGGCGCCCACGATCCCCGCCAGCCAGGCCGCGGCGCTCGACCCGAGCCCCCGCGCGGTCGGGATGCGGTTGACGCACGCGACCTTGATGCCGGGGAAGGGACGCCCGAGCCGCTCGTACACCGCGCGGGCGCCCCGCACCACGACGTTGCCCTCGTCGCGCTCGAGGTGGTCTGCCCCCTCGCCTTCGATCGAGACCGCTACCCCCGAGTGGGGCTCCAGGATGACCTCGTTGTAAAGGGCCAGGGCCAAGCCGAGGGCATCGAAGCCCGGCCCCAGGTTCGCGGAGGTGGCGGGCACCCGGACCCGAACCCGGCTCGCCGCTGGTGGCGGTCCAACTGACTTCGCCATACTGCGTTCTCGGTCGTCCCCGATCCGTTCCTCTACGGGCACCGCGTCCGGCCGGAGGCCGGCGTGGTCGCTACGCTCCGGTCGGCTCCTCCCTCGGGCCTTGTCTGGCTCGTCATTTGGCCCGCCACGGTCGAACGCGCGCGGCGAGTAGGTGCAATTCGTTGGAGTCCCGCTACAGGCGCTTGAGCAGCCACTGGGGCGTGAGGCTGATGGCGTAGGAGTTGAGGATGACGAAGTAGTTGGTGACGACGAGCAGGCCGACGACGACCAGGAGGACCCCCGCCGCCCGCTCCACCACCGGCATCGCCGCCCGATAGCGCTTGAAGAACCGGAGGAACCCCCCGAGCGCCAGGGAGGACAGGAAGAACGGCAGGGCCAGCCCCGCCGAGTACGCCAGGAGCAGCCCGACGCCCGCCCGGACGGTTTCCGCGGTGGCGGCCAGGGAGAGGATCGACCCCAGGATCGGCCCGACGCAGGGGATCCACCCGATGGCGAAGGTGACGCCGACGGCGAAGGTCCCAATGTACCCGGCGGGCTTCGTCTTAATCTCGATCTGGCGGACGCGGCTGAAGATGCCGATCCGGAGAATCCCGGCGATATACAGCCCGAAGACGATGATGAGGAGGCCGCCCCCGATGCGAATCCACTCGCGGTAACCCAGGAGGAACTGGCCCGCGGCGCTGAAGGACGCGGCCATCGCGACGAAGACGAACGAGAAGCCGACGATGAAGGTCAGCGAGTGGAGCATGACCCGGCCCCGCGCGGCCACGCTGACGTCGGTGGCGAGGCGGTCCACGGACATCCCGGTGATGAACGAGAGATAGGACGGGAAGAGCGGGAGCACGCAGGGAGACAGGAAGGACAGAAGCCCGGCGCCGAACGCCACGGCCACCCCCAGAGATTCGCCGAGTCCCACCGGGCCGCGCTCCTCAGCCTCTCAGGAGCGATTCGATCAGGGCGAGGGAGGCCTTGCCGTTCCACTCCCGGGGACCCAGGGCCAGGCCCACGAGCGTGCCCCGCTTGTCCACGAGGAAGCTGGTGGGAAGGCCCCGGACGCCGTACTGCTCGGCGACCGCCATCTTGGGATCGAGCCCGATGGGAAAGGTCAGCTTGTACTCCTTGACGAAGGGGTTCACGATGGGGGCCCCCTCGGCGTCCACCGACACGGCCAGGACCACGAAGCCCTTGTCCTTGTAGCGCTGGTAGAGGCGCTCCATGGCCGGCATCTCCTCTTTGCAGGGCGGGCACCACGTGGCCCAGAAGTTCAGGAACACCACCTTTCCCCGGTAGTCGGCGAGCCGGAACGTCGCTCCCTCGGGGGTGGGGACGGAGAACTCCTTCGCCGCCTGAGGGCGGCTCGGCCGGATCAGGTCGAGATCCTTCAGGAGGGAGGCGATCTCCTGCGTCGCCGCCCCCTCCCGCTCCTCGACGGCCGGCGAGATCGGCCGCGCGTCTTCGGGAAGTCTTCCGAGCGCAAGGAAGATCGCGGCGCCCCCGGCGACCGCCAGACCCGTGAGAACGGCCGCGATCCAGTATCCACGCGCGGGGGCGAGGATTCGCATGACGGTAGTATACAGGGAGGGAGCGATCAGGCGCCAGGCGGCGTCCGGGACCCGATCAGCCGCCAGACGGTATCGGCGCACTCGAGAAGCGATTCCCGGTCCAGCGAGGACACGAGGGCGTAGGCCAGCGGGCCCTGGGTCCAGATCACCACCTCGGCGCCGTTCACCTTCGCGACATAGAACCGCGCGTCGCCGCCGCTCGCCCCCTCGCCGCTCGGGAGCGCGAGCCCCCGGCGGGGGAAGGCGAAGAGCGAGACCAGATTCCTCCCCTTCTCGTAAAGGAGGTAGGCCACCTGGCGGTCGGAGAGGTCCGCGAGCCGGCCGCCGACCAGCCGGATCCCTGACGGGCTAAAGTCGGGCACTGCGACATCAAAGCGCACTTTCCCCTTGAACCAGCCCGCCACGGCCTCCTGGCTCGCGCTCACGATCTCCGCCGGGGCGTCGAGCCGGGAGTACATCGCGTGCTTGGCGACCAGCTCCCTCACCACCGGCGGCGGCGCGCTCCGCTGCCAGAGCCCGACACCCAGGGCGACCAGGACCAGGGCCGCAGCCGGGACGGCCCAGTAAGACCACCGGCGCGGCGCTCCGATCCGCGTTCCCCGTTCAGCCCGCGCCAGCGCCCCTCGGATCCGCTCCTGGAGAGCGGCCGGCGCCCCTTCCCGCGGGAAGCGGGTCCGAACGAGCGTCCGGAGCTCGCGCTCCCCAGCGTACGCCCACTGGCAGCTCACGCAGAAAGCCAGGTGCTCGTCCGCGGCGAGCGAGAGGGAAAGATCCAACTCGCCGTCGAGGTGGGCGCCCAGGCAGGCGCGGAGCTCCTGGCAGGTCATCGCACCCTCCTTGGCTCTTCTCGCTCTCGGACCAGAATCTCCAGCGCCCGCCGAAGGAGCCGGCGCCCGCGGCTGAGGCGGGACATCACCGTCCCCATGGGGACTCCGCAGATCTGGGCGATCTCCTTGTACGAGCATTCCTCCACATCGGCCAGCACCACCGCCTCGCGGAAGATCAGCGGCAGGCGGTCCAGCGCCGCGAGCAGCTCGGCGCCCACCACCCGCTTCAGCAGTTCCTCCTCGGGGCTTTCGAGCGGCCCGGGTCCGTCCGCCATCTCGGTCTCGAACCGCTCCAGCTCCCCCTCGTCCAGCCCGGGGACTTCCCGCCCCCGCCGCTTCAGCTGGTTGATGAAGGCGTTGCGGAGGATCGCGAAGAGCCACGCCCGGCAGTTGGTGCCGGGGTCGAACTGGTCGAAGTGCGTGAAGGCCCGCAGGTACGTTTCCTGAGCGAGGTCCTCGGCCTCCGTCCGGTTCCGGGTGAAGCGCAGGGCGAGGTGGAAGACCCGGTCCAGATGGACCAGCGCCTGGTCCTCGAATTCCTGGCCGCGCGCCTGGCTCCCCACGTCTCCTCACCCCAGAGAACAATCCGGCGGGATTGTCTATTCCCCGCGGTCGGCTGCCAGCATATCATGGGGGGCGTCATGAACTGGGGGGCGCCATGGGCCAGTACCGATTGGCCGTGATCGGCGGAGACGGCATCGGCCCCGAGGTGATGGCGGAGGCCCTCGCCTCGTCATCACGCGGGCCGGGACCGAACGGATCGTCAGGCGGGCGTTCGAATGGTGCCTGAGACGGCCCGGCGCGCCCTCCGACGGCGTCCGGCGCGTGACGTGCGGCCGTCCCACGGCACGGCGCCCGACATCGCCGGCAAGGGGATCGCCAATCCCCTCGCCATGATCCTCTCCGCCGCGACGCTGCTCCGATGGCTGGGGGGACGTCACGCCGACGCCGCGACCACCAGGGCGGCGGAGCGCATCGAGAAGGCGGTCGGCGCCGTCCTGGCGAAGGGACACGCCAAGACCTGGGACATCGGGGGCACCGCCGCCACCCGCGAAGTGGGCGACGCGGTCCTCAGCGCGCTCTGACCAATCGGATGAAAGACCGCGACCTCACCTTCACTCCCGCGACCGCACTCGTCAACCTCTACCGCGCCCGCAAGGTCTCGCCGCTCGAGGTCACCGAGGCCGTCCTCGCGCGCATCGACGCGCTGAACCCCATGCTCAACGCCTATGTCACCGTCGCGGGAGAGTCGGCGCTCCAGGCGGCCCGCGCGGCCACGGCGGCGCTGAAGCGGCGCGTCGCGCTTCCGCCGCTCCACGGCGTGCCCGTCTCGATCAAGGACCTTACCGAGACCCGGGGGATCCGCACGACGAAGGGCTCCAGGATCTACGAGCACCACGTCCCCGACGAGGACGCACTCATCGTCCGGCGGCTCAAAGGCGCCGGCGCCATCGTCGTGGGAAAGACCAACACGCCGGAGTTCGGCGCGGGCGGCAACACCTTCAACGCCGTTTTCGGCGCGACGCGCAACCCCTGGAACCCCGCGCTCACGTGCGGTGGCTCGAGCGGCGGCGCCGCCGTCGCGCTGGCGACGGGCATGGGACCGCTCGCCCAGGGCTCCGACCTCGGGGGCTCGCTCAGGACGCCGGCCGCCTTCTGCGGCGTCGTCGGCTTCCGCACCACGCCGGGGCTCGTCCCCGTGTATCCTCGGGAGCTCGCCTGGGACTCCCTCTCCGTCTCCGGGCCCATGGCGCGGACGGTGGCGGACACGGCCCTCATGCTCTCCGTGATCGCCGGGCCCGACGACCGGGCGCCGCTCTCCTACGACGTGGACACGCGCGAGTTCCTCCGGGCCGTGAGGGCGCCGTCGGTGAAGGGCTGGCGCGTGGCGTGGACGCCGGAGCTGCCCGGGGTCGTCCCGGTGGATGCCGAGGTCGCGCGCGTCGCGGAGGGGGCCACGCGGATCTTCAGATCGCTCGGCGCCCGGGTGGAGACCGCGTGCCCGGACTTCAGCGAGGTGAACGGGATCGTGCTGGCCACGCGCGGCCTCTCCATGGTGGCCCTCCACGCCGACAAGCTCCCCCGGTGGCGCGACCAGATGCAGAAGGGGCTCGTCTGGAACATCGAGCAGGGGCTGCGGCTCACGCCCGAAGCCATCGGGCGCGGCGAGAAGCTCCGCACCGCCCTCTGGCACCGGGTCCGGGTGTTCATGGAGACCCACGATCTTCTCATCCTGCCTACGGTCGCCGTGCCGCCTTTCCCCGTCGAACAGCCTTACCCGACAGAGATCAACGGCAAGCCCCTCGAGAACTACACCCAGTGGTTCTTCCTGACCTACGGGATCACACTGACGGGGCTGCCCGCGATCTCGGTCCCCTGCGGCTTCACGCGGGACGGGCTTCCCGTGGGGCTTCAGATCGTCGGGCGGCGGAGGCAGGAGGCGGCGGTGCTGCGGGCGGCGGCCGCCTTCGAGGCCGCGGCGCCCTGGGCGGACAAGTTCCCTCCGGTTATCGCTTCGGGCGTTTCCCGATCCTGACCTGGTAGGTCACCCAGGCGATGATCGGCGACCCCACCACCGTCGGCAGCGCCCAGGCCA
>JBBTEL010000098.1:0-2856 GCA_038042325.1 Candidatus Methylomirabilota bacterium | reverse complement strand
CGGTCGGCGGGGGACAGCAGCTGACGGCGGAGGAATGCCAGGGCCTGCCGCTCGGCCCAGGAGCGGCGCCCCCAGGGACCTTCGAGAAATCCCACGTGCCCCCCTTCGGGGAGGAACGCCGCCTCCAGCCACGGAGAGCCCGCGACAACGGCGGTGGGGAGCGTGGCTGCGGGGATGAAGGGATCGTTCGCCGCGTTGATCAGGAGGCAGGGGCGCCGGATGCGCGCCAGGTACGGGCCGCTGCTGGCGCGCGCCCAGTAGTCGCGCTCATCGGCGAAGCCGTTGATCGGCGCCGTCGCCAGCCGGTCGTACACGGCGAACGTCCGGGCCCGCAGGGCGGCGGGCACGTTCACGAGGCCGTCGTAGAGCCGACGCTTCGCCCGGACCTTGGCCCTCATGCTCCGCAGGAAGCGAGCGGTGTAGAGCGGCCGATTGAGCCCGCGGTCGAGGCTCTCGGCGCACGCGGTCAGATCGAACGGAGTGGAGATGGTCGCAGCGGCGCGCACCTGGGCCGGGGCACACTCGCCGCGCTCCCCGAGCCACTTGAGGGCCACGTTGCCGCCCAGGGAAACGCCGACCAGCCCCAGCGGGGTCGTGGGCTCCCGCTCGATCAGCTTCCCGATCACCCAGTCGAGATCCGACGTCTCGCCCGCGTGGTAGAGGCGGGGCCCCCGGTTCAGCTCGCCGCTGCACGAGCGGAAGTGGAACACCACCGCCCGCCAGCCCAGGGCGGCCGCCTCCCGCAGGAGGCCACGGGCGTAATGGGAGCTCGAGGACCCTTCGAGCCCGTGCAGGATGACGACGAGGGGGGAATCCCCCTCGAGCCAATCCAGGTCCAGGAAATCGCCGTCGGGAGTGGGCCAGCGCTCGCGGCGGAGCGGCGGCCGGCGGAGCCGCCGGAAGAGGGGCCCCCACATGGTCTGGAGGTGGCGGCCCCGGTACCACCAGGGCGGCTGGTAGCTCGCCTCCACAGCCCCTCGGCGCCGGCCTACTCCTGGCCCTGAAGCAGGAGCTTCACGACCTCCGGAGCGGTCTCGCGGGCGCGCTGGTCCAGCTCGGCCTCGGTGAGGTTGGCGACGGGGTGCGGCATGACCAGGAACCGGTAGTACGGGAGCCCCCACTGCTCGGCCATGGCGCGCCCGGTCACCTCGAAGACGTCAGTCACGATCGACGCCGACGGCACGCCGACCTTCTCCAGCAGGATTCCGTCGAGCACACTGCCCGACGAGCAGGAGCCTCAGTCTCCGATCCCGGCGACCATCACGTCCGAGGTCCGCTTGAGCTCCTCGATGATCTCTTGGTGGGCGGGCACGCTCGAGTTGTGCTTGCGCCACATGCGGGTCTCGGCCGCGCCGTACTCGGCCTTCAGAATGTCGCCGATCTTCGCCAGGAGCCGGTCGGAGTTGAACTTCGTGTTCTCGATGAGCCCCACGCGCTTGCCCTCGAGCGACGCCGGGCGGGGCGCGTAGGCGATCGACTGCGCCGTGGCTTCGGTGGTGGGATCCAGGATCTCCATCAGCGTTTGACCTCCTTGGTCACGGCCTGCGACGAGCGTTTGCTGCCCCAGCCGGGGATGTAGGCGGAGAAGGCCCCTGCCCGCCCCCCGGCCGCTACCACCAGGATATCGTCGGGCGACTCCACGAGCGGCCGCATCAGCGCCTCGTCTCCCGGCTTCACGGGGCCCGCCATCCGGTGCGTGCGCCTCAGGTGGGCGTGCGAGTTCTTCGTGTGCTCGAAGACGAACCGCCGGATGTCCGCCTTGATCCAGCCGTCCTTCGCGATCGTCCGCATGTGCTCGCCCGCGATGACCAGCATGTACTGGGGCTGCCCCATGACGTTCCCCGAGATCCGCATGTCGTCGGCCAGCGTGGTGAGCACGCCTTCCGCGGTGTTCGAGAGCTGGTTGTAGAACTGATGCGGCGCCTCGGCCGCCATGACCGTCACCGTGCTCTGCTCGGGGCGGAACCCGCGCTCGACGTGAAGGGGGGTCCACGGGCTCTCCGCCTCGTTCTCGGCAATGACGTAGGACAGCTTCCCCGGATGCCCCAGCGTCCCCCGGTCGAGCGTGCCCGGGCGTGACCCGCACACGTTGCGCATGACGAGCCGGACGGCCCGCCCGATGGTGGCGTTGGCCCGCCAGCCGGGGCCGAAGAGGTTGTCGCCCGCGTTGATGTCGAGCTCCCGCGCGATGGGACCGTTGACGACGGTCAGCACGGCCGCGCCCGCCGTCGAAGTCCCGGGACCGTGATAGCTCCAGGCGGGCTCTCCGATCCCCTCGACCGCCGCCGCGACCACCGGCATGTACTCGGGCCGGCACCCCGCCATCACGGCGTTGATCGCGACCTTCTCGGCCGTGACCGACACCGCCCGGTGGGCGATGTACGCGACCTGGTCGCCCGGGCGGAGGCGCGCGGCGTCGAGCATCGCGCGCACCCGCTCCTCCGTCGGCGGGACCACCGGCAGCCCGTCGGTCCATCCCTTCTCGAAGCAGAGCTCGATCGCCTCGACGGGATCCGCCACGCTGTAGCGCCTGGACGTCAGCAACATGGCACCACGCTAACACCCCTCCTTGCCTCCATGCAAGGTGGAGTAAGATAGCCTCGCCATGACCCTCCTGGGCGAGCTTCTTGGTGAAAGCCCGGGGATCGTAGCGGTCCGACAGAAGATCGGGCAGCTCCTCCAGCGCCAGACCAATGCCCGCCGCCTGCCGCCGATCCTCATCCAGGGGGAGACCGGGACGGGCAAGGGGCTCCTGGCGCGGGCGATCCACCGGGCCGGGCCGCGCCGGGACGGTCCGTTCGTGGACGTCAACTGCGCGGCGATCCCGGAGACCCTGCTGGAGGCGGAGATGTTCGG
>JBBTEL010000097.1:2245-7275 GCA_038042325.1 Candidatus Methylomirabilota bacterium | reverse complement strand
GTCTCCCAGCCGAACAGCGTCTGGCGGACGCCCGGGAGGGATCGCAGGTAGTCCTGCCGCTCCACGTCCCTCGGCTCGTAGTCGGCCGGGTTGTAGCTGCCCAGCGTCTCCGCGAGCTCGACAATCCAGGGGACCACGACGTAGGCGACCACCACCACGGTGAACATCACGGCCAGGTAAAACTGACCGCGGCGTCGAAGCCAGCGCCTGATCCGCCGCACCCTGACCGTCCGGACCACCCCCTAACGGATGAGCAGCTCGGCGATCTGCACGGCGTTGGTGGCCGCGCCCTTTCGGAGCTGATCGCCGACCACCCAGAAGTTCAGCCCGTTGGCCAGGGAGAGGTCCTGCCGGATGCGCCCCACGAAGCAGTCGTCCTGCCCCTCCACCACCACCGGCATGGGATAGCGGTTCTGCGCCGGCTCATCCCAGACGCGGAGGCCGGGGAAGTCGGCGAAGAGCTCGCGGGCGCGGCGGGGCGTGACCGGCTCCTCCGTCTCGACGTTCACCGCGATCGAGTGGGCGGCGAAGACGGGGACGCGGACGGTCGTGGGCGAGATCGGGAGATCGGGGAGCTCGAGGATCTTCCGGACCTCGTGGATGAGCTTCAGCTCCTCCCCCGTGTAGCCGTTGTCCGCGAACCGGTCGATGTGCGGGATGAGGTTGAACGCGATCTGGTGGGGGAAAAACTCCACCGTCAGGGCCTCGCCCCGCGCCCAGGCCAGCGTCTGCCGCCGGAGCTCCTCCACCCCCCTCACCCCGGCTCCGGAGACCGCCTGGTAACTGGTGGCGATGACCCGGCGAAGGCGCGCCGCGTCGTGGAGCGGCTTCAGCGGCATCACCGTGACGACGGTCGTGCAGTTCGGGCTGGCGACGATCCCCGAGTGTCCCTTCACCGCGTGGGGGTTGATTTCCGGGACCACCAGCGGCACCGCGGGATCCATGCGGAAGGCGCTGGACTTGTCCACGACCACGGCCCCCGCCTTGACCGCCAGGGGGGCGTACTCCTTGGACTGAGCCGAGCCTGCCGAGAAAAAGGTGATCTCCACGCCCTTGAAGGCGTCCGGGCCGACTTTCTCCACGCGCACGGAGTCGCCGCGAAACGCCACGGTCTTCCCGGCCGAGCGCTCGGAGGCGTAGCAGCGCAGCTCGCTGACGGGGAACTTCCGCTCCTCCAGGATCTTGAGCGTCGTGCTCCCCGCCGCGCCCGTCGCCCCCACCACCGCCACCACGTATCCCGCCGCCATGTCTTTCCGCTCCTAGTTGTAGAGCGCGCCGACTTCGCGTGCGATCAGATCACCCATCTCTCGCGTGCCCACCCCGGTCGTCCCGTCCTGGCGGATGTCCGCCGTCCGGTATCCCTTCTCCAGCACCCGCAGGACCGCCGCTTCGACCTTCTCCGCGTCGCCGGCCATGTCGAGCGAGTATCGGAGCAGCATGGCCGCCGAGAGGATCGCCCCGATCGGATTGGCAATCCCCTTTCCCGCGATATCGGGTGCCGTGCCGTGGACCGGCTCGTAGAGCGCCGTCCGGCCGCCGAGGCTCGCCGACGGCAACATTCCCATGGAGCCGGCCAGGATGGCGGCCTCATCGGACAGGATATCACCGAACGTGTTCTCGGTCACAATCGTGTCGAACCGCGTCGGCCGCGCGACCAGCGCCATCGCGCAGTTGTCCACCAAAACGTGCTCGAGCTGGACGTCCGGGTAGTCCCGGCCCACCCCGGTCACCACCTCCCGCCACAGCTGCGAGACCACGAGGACGTTGGCCTTGTCCACGGAGGCCAGCCGCTTCCGGCGCTTCCGCGCCACGTCGAACGCGACGCGGGCCACCCGCTCGATCTCCCGCGACGTGTAGGCCATGGTGTTGACGGCGTGGGCGCTGCCGTCGGCCATCCGCTCGACCCCGCGCGGCTCCCCAAAGTACAGGCCGCCCGTCAACTCCCGGACGACCATGAGATCCGTGCCTTCGACGACGGAGCGCCGCAGGGGGGAGGCGTCGACCAGCATCGGGAAGCACTTGGCCGGCCGGAGGTTCGCGAACAGGTCGAGCTCCTTCCGGAGCCGGAGCAGGCCGCGCTCGGGCCGCCTCTCGTGCGGCACGTCGTCCCATTTGGGGCCGCCGACTGCCCCGAAGAGGATGGCCCGGCTCGCCTCGCAGAGCCGGAACGTGACGTCCGGCAGCGGGTCACCCGCCTCGTCGATGGCGGCGCCGCCCACCAGGCCCTGCTCGAACTCGAAGCCCACGCCGGAGCCCTTCGCCACGACCTGGAGGATCTTGAGCGCCTCGGGGGTCACCTCCTGGCCGATCCCGTCGCCCGGGAGCACCGCGATCCTATGGGTAGCCATATCCGCGGAGAGGGCTACGCCCCCCTTCCGACACCTCGCCCCAGCCCCTTCTTCTTCGCCACGTACTTCATCAGCCCGCCCGCGGCCATGATGTCCCGGGCGAACTCGGGAAGCGGCTGGGCCTGGTAGCGCTCCCCCTTCGTCAGGTTCTTGATCTCTCCCGTGGCCGGGTTCAGCTCCAGGTCGTCCCCCTGCTCGATGCGCTCGGCGGCGTCCGTCTCGAAGAGCGGCAGCCCCAGGTTGATCGAGTTCCGGTAGAAGATCCGGGCGAAGGATTTGGCGATCACCGCCGACACGCCGACCGCCTTGATCGAGATGGGGGCGTGCTCCCGCGACGACCCGCAGCCGAAGTTCCTGAGTCCGACCAGCACGTCGCCGATCCGGACCTTCTTGGCGAATTCGGGCTCCGCGTCCTCCAGGCAGTGCTTGCCCAGCTCCTCGGGATCCGAGGTGACCAGGTAGCGGGCCGGAATGATCTGGTCGGTGTCCACGTTGTCGCCGAACTTCCACGCCTTGCCGTACAGGTTCATGGGTCGTCTCCTATCTCATTGGGCCTCGCCTCGCCGCTGGCGCCTCAACTGGCGGCGCCGGAGCGCCTCGGCTCGAACGGCTAGGCTCGCGCGACTTCCTCGGGGTGGGTGATCTTGCCCGTGACGGCCGTGGCCGCCGCCACCGCCGGGCTCGCCAGATAGACCTTGGCCTTCGGATGCCCCATCCGGCCTGGGAAGTTGCGGTTCGAGGTGCTGAGGCACACCTCCTCGGCGCCCAGGACGCCGTTGTAGCCGCCGAGGCACGGCCCGCACGTGGCTTCGGAGATGGCGCACCCGGCCTCGGAGAAGACCTCGATCAGCCCCTCCTTGAGGGCCTCCTGGAAGACCTGATGGGTGGCGGGGATCACGATGCACCGCACGTAGGGCGCCACCTTCTTGCCGCGCATGATCCGCGCCGCGATGCGGAGGTCCTCCATGCGGGCGTTCGTGCAGGAGCCGATGAAAACCTGGTCCACCTCGATCCCCACAACCTCCTCGAGGGGCTTGACGTTGTCCGGCGAGTACGGGCACGCCACCTGGAGGCCGATCTTCCCGGCGTCCCACTCGTACACGGAATGGTAGGCGGCGTCGGGGTCGGACTCGTAGAGGGCCCAGGGGCGCTTGGCCCGGGGCTTCACGTATTCGAGCGTGATCTCGTCGGCCGCGACGATCCCGCTTTTCCCGCCGGCCTCGATCGCCATGTTGCAGAGGGTGAGGCGCTGATCCACCGGCAGGCGCTCGACCACCTCCCCGGTGAACTCCATGGCGCGGTAGGTGGCGCCGTCAACGCCGATCTGGCCGATGGCGTAGAGGATCAGGTCCTTGGCGGAGGACCAGGGCGCGAGCCGGCCGTAGAAGTGGAACTTCATCGATTCCGGGACCTTGAACCACGTTTCCCCCGTGATCATGGCCGCCGCAAGGTCGGTGGAGCCCACCCCCGTGCCGAAGCACCCGAGGCCCCCGTAGGTGCACGAGTGCGAGTCCGCGCCCAGCACGATGTCGCCCGGAACGACCAGGCCCTCCTGGGGGAGGAGGATATGCTCGATGCCGCCGCGCCCCTCGTCGAAGAAATACTTGAGCCGGTGCTTCTTCGCGAAGTCACGGGCGATGCGACACTGGTCGGCGGACTTGATGTCCTTGGCGGGGACGAAGTGGCTGAGCACGATGGCCAGGCGGTCGGGCTCGAACACCGAAGCCGCGCCCGCCTTCTCGAACTCCTTGATCGCGATGGGCGCGGTGATGTCGTTGCCCATGAGCATGTCGAGCCGGCAGGTGATCAGCTCGCCCGGGCGCACTTCGCCTTTGTCGGCGTGAGCCGCGAGGATCTTCTCGGTGATGGTCATCGGCATCGCCGTGCCTCAAGAGGCGGAGAGCCCGTCTCCGGGCTCTCCCATGCGTCTGGGTTGTGCGTTCGGGCTGGGTGCCACTACGGGCCGCTCTCCCGCACGCGGGCTGCCACGGGATGGACCGCGCGGTTCAGCGCGTTCACGTAGGCGCGGGCGCTGGCCTCGATGACGTCCGTGGAGGCGCCCTTGCCGGTTACCACGCTGCCGTCGAAATCCACCTTGACCGACACCTCGCCGATCGCGTCCTTGCCGCCGGTGATGGCGCGCAGCTGGTAGTCGAGGAGGCGGCCCTTGAGCCCCGTGACCGCGTCGATTGCGTTCAGGGCGGCGTCGACCGGCCCGTCCCCAACCCCGGAGTCCTGGAAGACCTGCCCCTCCGTGCTCAGCCGGACCGTGGCGGACGGGATGATGCCGGTCCCGCTGATCACGTGGAGGTAGTCGAGGGCGTAGGTCTCCGGGACGTGCGCCAGCTCGTCCTGCACGATCGCGATCAGGTCCTCATCGTACACTTCCTTCTTCTTGTCGGCCAGGTCCTTGAACTTCTTGAACGCCTTGTCCAGCTCGGCGCCCTCGAGCTCGAACCCCAGATCCTTCAGCCGGGCGGCCAGCGCGTGGCGCCCCGAATGCTTCCCCATCACGAGCTTGTTGGAGGTCCGGCCGATGTCCTGGGGCCGCATGATCTCGTAGGTGAGCTTCTCCTTGAGGACGCCGTCCTGGTGGATGCCCGCCTCGTGGGCGAAGGCGTTCTCGCCGACGATGGCCTTGTTCGGCTGGACGTGCACCCCCGTGATGTGGGAGAGGAGCCG
>JBBTEL010000097.1:0-2145 GCA_038042325.1 Candidatus Methylomirabilota bacterium | reverse complement strand
GTGGCTTCGAAGTCTTCGTCCGAGGAAATGGGGAAGCCGGCTTCGATGACGTCCACGTTGAGCCGGGCGAGCTGCCGGGCCATCTCGAGCTTCTCCATAGCATTCATGGAAAAGCCCGGCGCCTGCTCGCCGTCCCTCAACGTGGTGTCGAATATGAGGACGCGATCCATGACCCCCTCCGCGTGCAGTGTACCGCGCCGATCCCCCGGGGGGGACCCGCGCGCTGGTGTTATTGGCCCTCTTTCCGCTCGGTGTCGGCGCTCGGGGCGCTTTCCGGCTTCCGAACCCAGAGGCGGCGCGCGGGCCCGGACAGCGCGTACAGCCCGAACAGGGCGAAGAGGAAGACCTGGTGGTAGGTCGCGACGATCAGCACCGCGAGCACGACCAGCAGCAGGATCCCCACCCGATGGCGGCGGGCGAAATCCACCTCCTTGAAGCTCCAGTAGCGGAAGGTGGAGACCATCAGCACCGCCACGACGTACGTGGCAGCGCTGATGGCGAGCAGTCCCCAGCGGGCGATTTCCTCGTCCGCCAGGAGGAGCACCGTGGAGGCTGCCAGGCCGGCGGCCGCCGGCGTCGGCAGTCCCACGAAAAAGCGGCGGTCCAGCAGCCCGGCGTAGACGTTGAAGCGGGCCAGCCGGATCGCCCCGCAGATGACGAACAGGAACGCGGCGAGCCAGGCCGCCCGTCCCAGCTGCGACAGCGCCCAGGCGTACAGGAGGAAGGCGGGCGCCACGCAGAACGACACGATGTCGGCCAGCGAGTCGAACTCGAGCCCGAACTGGGTCGTGGTGTTGGTGAGCCGCGCCACCTTCCCGTCGAGGATGTCCAGGAGGATGGCAACCAGGATGGCCACCGCCGCGTCCGCGTACCGGCCGTTCGCCGTCAGCAGCACCGCCAGGAACCCGCTGAACAGGTTCGCGGTGGTCAGCAGGCTCGGCAGCAGGAAGATTCCCCCCCGGCGATTCTCGCGGAGACTCTGCCACCGGCGCCGCCGCGCGGCCCGGGCGCCCTCTCCGCCGATCAGCCTCCGTCTCATCTCAGCACCCCCATGATCGTCTCTCCCCCTCGAACCTTATCGCCGGGCCGGCACCGGAGGTCGGCCCCCCGGGGCATGAAGAGGTCCGTCCGCGACCCGAAGCGGATCAGCCCGAAGCGCTCCCCCGCCCGGAGCTTGTCACCGGGGCGCACGCGGCACACGACCCGCCGCGCGACGACCCCCGCAATCTGGGTCACCGTCACCCGCGCCGATTCGGCCTGGAGCCTCAGCGTGCAGCGTTCGTTCTCTTCCGAGGCTTCAGGGCGGTAGGCCGCCAGGAAGCGCCCTGGACGGTATTCCACCTCCGTCACCAGCGCCCCGATGGGCGACCGGTTGACGTGGACGTCCAGGGGCGAGAGAAAGATCGACACCCGCACCGCCTCTCCCACGAAGGGGTCCTGCACCTCCCGAATTTCCTTCACGCGTCCGTCTGCGGGCGCCAGGACCGCGCCCGGCACCTCCGGCGCCGACCGCTCGGGGTCCCTGAAGAAGCCCAGCGCCGCGAGCGCCGCCAGCCCCAGCACGCCCGCAGGCCACCACCAGCCGAGCCACCCCAGCGCGCAGGCAGCCGCGCCGGGGATCAGGATGAACGGCCAGCCTTCCGGGGCGACGGGGATCCGCGCTCTCACTCCCCTATCTTACATCCGGGGCGGCTTGATCCAGCTCATCATCGCCCGGAGGTGCTTGCCGACCTCCTCGATGGGATGCGCGGCGTCGCGCTTCCGCATGGCGAGGAACTGTGCCCGGTTGGCCTGGTTCTCCAGGACCCACTCGCGGGCGAACTGCCCCGACTGGATCTCCCCCAGGATCTTCCTCATCTCGGCCCGCGTCGCTTCGTTGATGACGCGGGGACCGCGCGTGTAGTCACCATATTCGGCGGTGTCGGAAACCGAGTAGCGCATGTAGGCCAGGCCGCCCTGGTAGAACAGATCCACGATCAGCTTCATCTCGTGCATGCACTCGAAGTACGCCACCTCCGGCTGATAGCCGGCCTCCACCAGGGTCTCGAAGGCCATCTTGATCAGGTGGGAGATCCCGCCGCAGAGCGTCGTCTGCTCGCCGAAGAGGTCGGTCTCCGTCTCCTCCTTGAACGTGGTCTCGATGAC
>JBBTEL010000096.1:0-1033 GCA_038042325.1 Candidatus Methylomirabilota bacterium | reverse complement strand
CGCGCTGCTTGTTCATCACGTCGTCGTACTCGAGGAGGTGCTTGCGGATCTCGAAATTGTGGGTCTCCACCCGTTTCTGGGCGGTGGCGATGGCCCGCGTCACGAGCTTGTGCTCGATGGGCTCCCCCTCCTCCATGCCCAGCTTGTCCATGATCTTCCGGATCCGCTCCGAGCCGAAGATCCTGAGCAGGTCGTCCTCGAGCGACAGGTAGAAGCGCGACGAGCCCGGGTCGCCCTGCCGGCCCGAGCGGCCGCGCAGCTGGTTGTCGATGCGCCGCGATTCGTGGCGCTCGGTGGCGATGATGTGGAGGCCGCCGACCGCCACGACCCGCGCGTGCTCGGGCTCGGTGATGCGCTTCGCCTCCTCCAGGGACTGGCGCCGCGCCTCCGGTGGCGCCGTCAGCGGATCGAGCCCCTTTTTGCGCAGGATCTCCTTCGCCAGGAAGTCCGGGTTGCCCCCGAGGAGGATGTCGGTACCGCGGCCGGCCATGTTGGTGGCGATCGTGACGACCTTCTCCCGGCCCGCCTGGGCCACGATCTCGGCTTCGCGCTCGTGGTACTTGGCGTTCAGGACCTCATGGGGGATCCCGTGCTTCTTCAGGAGCCGCGACAGGCGCTCGGACTTCTCGATGGAGACCGTGCCGACGAGGACCGGCTGCCCCGTTTCGTGGCACGCGCTGATTTCCTGCGTCACCGCGTCGAACTTCTCCCGCTCGGTCTTGTACACGGTGTCCGGGAAGTTATTCCGGATCAGCGGGCGGTTCGTCGGGATGACCACCACGTCCAGCTTGTAGATCTTCGCGAACTCCTCGGCTTCGGTCTCGGCCGTGCCGGTCATCCCGGCCAGCTTGTCGTACATCCGGAAGTAGTTCTGGAACGTCACCGTGGCCAGGGTCTGGTTCTCCCGCTCGATGCGGACCCCCTCCTTGGCCTCCACGGCCTGGTGGAGCCCGTCCGACCAGCGGCGGCCCGGCATCAGGCGGCCGGTGAACTCGTCCACGATCAGCACCTGGCCGTCCTTCACGACGTAGTC
>JBBTEL010000095.1:0-2465 GCA_038042325.1 Candidatus Methylomirabilota bacterium | reverse complement strand
GAGCGCGCCTTCGCGGCGGAGCGCAGCGGTCCGGAACTCGATCGCCTCTGCCGGGAGAGCTTCCGCCACCTCGGGGTGACCCTCGTCGAGGCCTGCACTTTCTTCTTCCGCCCGCCCTCGGTCCTGCTGTCGCGCGTGGACGTGCAGGGCGTGGATCACCTCAAGGCCGCCGCGGCTCACGGGCGGGGGATCCTGCTGCTCACCGCCCATCTGGGAAACTGGGAGCTCCTCGCCGCGGCCCATGTCCACACCGGGTATCCGCTGAGCGTGGTCGTCCGTCCCTTGGATTCCGCCGTGCTGGACCGGCTGGTCACCCGCTTCCGCGAGCGCGGCGGCGTCGAACTGATCCCGAAGCGCCGCGCGCTACGGGGCGTGCGGGAGGCGCTTCGCCGCGGGTGGATGGTGGGGATTCTCCTCGATCAGAATGCCACCCGCCGCGAGGGGGTGTTCGTGCCGTTCTTCGGGGAGCCCGCCTCCACGTCGAAGAGCCTCGCCCTGCTCGCGCTCCGGTCCGGCGCTCCTGTGGTGCCCGTGTTCATCCAGCGGGAGCGGGAGGGGCGCCATCGCGTGACGATCGAGCCGGCCCTCCCGCCGCCCACGACGGGGGATCGTGAGCAGGACATCCTGGCCTTCACCGCCGCCTTCTCGCGGATCGTGGAGTCCACGATCCGCCGGTCGCCGGAGCAATGGTTCTGGATGCACCGGCGCTGGCGGACCCGCCCGGGGGTCCTGGGGGTAGCGCTCGCGTTCTCCCTGTGGGGAGGATTTGCCCTGGCCCAGGACTTGGCCGCTTCCCTCGCGCCCTTACGGGCCGCCCTAGAGCGGGGGGAGATCGCCGTGCTCAGCGGCGCGGCCTTCGTCGAGCCGACCACGCCGCGGGGAGCGCCGGCGCCACTGGCGGGCGTCGCCATCGTGGTGCTTCCGCCGGCCCCGGGCCTTCTCGGCGACCTCGAGACCGTCAAGACGCACGCGCGGGACTCGGCCGCGCGCTACATGCAAGCCGCGGGCGAGGTGAGGAAGATCCAGGAGGCGTACGAGCAGGCGCTGCGGCAGGGGGGCGCCGGCGATCTGGTGTTCGCGGCGGTGACCGACGCGGCGGGGCGCTTCGAGCTGAAGGGCGTCCCAGCCGGCGACTGGGTCCTTCTCGGGCGGCACGAGGTGCTCCACGCCCGGCCGCCGAAGAAAGTTCCCCAGCAGGAGCGGGCCTCGCGCCTGTTCCTGCTGGAGCCACCGCCCAGCGGCTACCGGGCGGTAATCTACTGGTTGATGCCGTTCAGGGTGGAGGCGGGCGGGCAGGCGCGGGTGGAGCTTCATGACCGGAACCCCTGGCTGACGGGGGTGACGGAGGAAAAAACTCAGGGCGTCAAGTAGACGCCCTGAGCCGAGGCTACTTCTTCTCCATCTTCTCTTCCTTCTTCGCGGTGCCGCCGGCCTTCACGGTGACGGCCTTGGCGACCAGCTTGCCGTCGGCGTCGGAGAACTGGACGTGGACCGGATCGCCTTCCTTGAGGTCGGTGGCGACGACGGCCTTGCCGGCCTTCTTGATGGACGTCTTGGTGTCCACCGCGAAGGTCCACTCCTTCCTGTCCTTGCCGACCACGGTGAGGCTGTCCGCCGTGGCGGCCTTCACCATGCCGTTGGCGTTCTTGGACTTGCCGACTGCTTTGCCGGGAGTCGGCTCGGCGACCTTCTTCGACTCCTCCGCGCCTTTCTTTTCCTGGGCGGCGGGTTCGGGCTTCGCCTGGGCGGCGGCCAGCCCGACCGAGCCTGCGAGGAAAGCCGCGCTCAGAACGAGGACGAAGAGCTTCTTGGCCCGAAATCTTCACCCGTCCCCCAAAAGGACTCAGGGCGCCGCTGAGCGGCGCCCTGAGGAACCTTCCGGGTCCGAGCGAGGTTATTTCTTGGCCGCGCACGGGTTGGCCGCCTTCTTCTCCATCTTGGCCATCGTGACCTTGCTGGCCATCATCTTGCCGCCGTCACCGGTGTAGGAAATCTTGACCGCGTCGCCGGCCTTCAGCTTCTTGGCCGACTCCGCCACCTTGCCGCTGATGGCGAAGGTCCACTCCTTCTTGTCCTTCCCCTCGACCACGAGGCTCGTGTCGGAGACGGACTTGACCATGCCCTCGGCGGTCTTGGCCTTCGCCGCCGGCTTGTCCATCTTCTTTTCCTGGGCAACGGCCAAGCCGACGGTCCCGATCAGGAACGTGAGGGCGAGGAACAGGGCGAACAGCTTCTTGGCGTTCATTCGGGGGGTCACCTCCTTTCGTTAAGTAGTTGTCAAATCAGCCCAAACCTGAGTGCCTTACTCTAAGTTTTGGGGGTGGGGGGTGTCAAGGGGATTCTGTCCGGTTGACCAGGCCAAACCTTGTGTGATAGATAGGGAAGAGATTAACCTGTCCTCATGCAAGCCCCACTTGACCTTCGGGTAGTCGCCCTCTGCATCACCCTCGTCGGCCTCCTGGGAA
>JBBTEL010000094.1:0-2083 GCA_038042325.1 Candidatus Methylomirabilota bacterium | reverse complement strand
CGACCACGGTCACCGGCTCCATCGGCGTGGTGATGCTCACCCTCAACGCCGAGGGGCTCCTCCAGAAGGTCGGCATCGCCCCGCTGGCGATCAAGTCCGGCGAGAAGAAGGACATGGGCTCGCCGTTCCGGGGGCTCAGCGACGAGGAGCGCCAGATCTTCCAGAGCGTCATCGACGACCTCTACGGGCGCTTCGTCTCGCTCATCGCCAAGGAGCGGCGGATCCCGGAGGACAAGGTGCGCGCGTTTGCCGACGGCAGGATCTACACCGCCCAGCGGGCCAAGGAGCTGGGCCTGGTGGACCGGGTGGGCTACCTCGAGGAGGCGGTGGAGGTGGCGAAGCAGGCCGCGCGGCTCCCCGAGGCGCGCGTGGTCATGTACCACCGCCCCCGCGACTACCGCTCCAACATCTACTCGGGCACTCCCGTCCCCGAGCCAATCCAGCCGTCGCTCCTGCAGCTCTCGTCACTGCTCATCGGCCCCGGCCCCCGTTTTCTGTATCTGTGGTGGCCGTAACCCTCACCCCACCCTCTCCCTGAGAGGGAGAGGGAGTTATTCAGTTCACCTCTCCCCCGCTGGGGGAGAGGATTAAGGTGAGGGGGAAGCAGGCCGGAGGAGAGAGCCGTCGTCTCTCTTGTAACCGTCGCACTGTAAAACAGGCAGACGGGGATATTTCGGGAAGCGCGGATCGGTGTCGGACTTGGCGCAGCGCCAGAACTCCGAGGCCTTCGCTGACACGACGCGGCGTCCGTGGACACAGTCGGCGCAGAGGCCGACCTCTTCCCTCCCTTTGCCTCTTGACACGCTCCTCACCCGGGGGTACGGTGAAATTGCCCTGAGGAATCGGACGCCGGTCCTAGAACCGGAGGGCCACTGGACGGGAGGCAGGTCAGTTGGGGCCGCAAGGTCCCAAAGGGCAGGTCGCTCACCCCGGCTGAACGTGCGGCCGGAGGTTGCCAGCCCAAAAGCAGACTTCCTCAGGGCTCTTCGTTTCTCGGGACTACCGCCCGCTCCAGCGGGGCGGCCGCTTCTCGAAGAACGCGGCAATTCCCTCTTTCGCGTCGTCGGATAACCCCACTAACGTGATCAGTTCCCTGAGGTATGTGAGGGATTTGCCGTACTCCATGTCCTGAATTGTGTAGGCGGCCTCCTTGGCGAGTCCCAGGGCCGTCGGGCTCAGCCCCGCCAGCTTTTCAGCCAGAGTCCGCACCGCTTTTCCCAGTTCTCCCCGCGGGACGACCTGAGTCACCAGACCGATCTCATAGGCCTGCCGCGCCGTGATCGGCTCGCCCGTGAGCACCAGCGGCAACCCCCGTTTGATTCCGACAGACCGGAACACTGGCGCCATGACCATCAGGGGGAGCAGACCGACCTTGATCTCGGGCAGGCCGAAGACGGCGTCGTCTGACGCGACGAGCAGGTCGCAGCCGGCTGCCAGCCCGCAGCCGCCGGCCAGGGCGTAGCCGTGAACCTGGGCGATCACGGGCTTCCGCATCCGCGGGATCCCCTCGAGGATCTTCACGAGGCCCCCGAAGGACTCGCGCGCCTGGAGTGTCGTGCCGCGGTCGCCCACGCCCTTCAGATCCGCGCCGGCGCAGAAGGCCTTCTCCCCGGCGCCCCGGAGCACGGCGACCCGGACCTCCTCATCGACCTCCAGCGCTTGCAGCGCCTCCCAGATCTCCCTCACCATGGTCTGGTTCAGGGCGTTCCGCACCTCCGGCCGGTTCAGCGTGATCGTCCCCACGCCGCCCGCCGCCTCGACCAGCACCGTCTCGTAGCTCACCGTGGGGCCCCCTCGGGGAAGACGAGGTCGAGGAACTGCTTCAGGATCCGCGCCGTCGCTCCCCAAATCGTCTCGCCGTTGTACTCATAGAAGTAGACCGGGTGGATCTCGCCGTCTCGCTCCCACATCTCGACCCGGACGTTGGCCGGGTCGAGCAGCGCCTCGAGCGGAACCTCCAGGACGCGCTCGATCTCTTTTCCGTCTGGGGTGTAGCTCACCGGCTGAGAGATCATTCCGACGAACGGGGTGATCACGAACTGGGTGGCCCGGGTCTCCGTGTCGTCCAGCGTCCCGAGGATGT
>JBBTEL010000093.1:0-8802 GCA_038042325.1 Candidatus Methylomirabilota bacterium | reverse complement strand
CCACCGTGTTCGAGGCGGTCACCGCCCTGGCGCTCGCCTGCTTCGCGCGGCGGGACGTGGAGCTGGCGGTGCTCGAGGTCGGGATGGGCGGGCGGCTCGACGCGACCACGGTAGGACGCCCCCTCGTCTCTGTGATCGCCCATGTCAACTACGACCACCAGGCGTTTCTTGGCTGGAGCCTGGAGGAGATCGCCCGAGAAAAGGCCGCGATCATCCGGAGCGGTGCGGCCGTCGCGGCGGCGCAGGCCGATATCGTCACGGACATCCTCCGCCGGCGCGCGGCGGAGGTCGGGGTCCCGCTCTGGCTCGAGGGGCGCGACCTGTTCGCGACGCTCTGTTCCCGCGATCTCTCGGGTCAGCGGCTCTCGCTCGCGGGCCCGGGCTGGGGCCTCGAGGATCTCGTCGTGCCGCTCGGGGGAACCTTCCAGCTCCAGAACGCGCTGCTGGCCGTCGCCGCCGTGAAAGCGCTCGCCGCGCACGGCCTCGCGGTGTCCGACGCCCACATCCGTGAAGGCCTCTCGCGCGTCCGCTGGCCGGGGCGCTTCGAGGTCATCGGCCGCGACCCCTGGCTGGTCCTGGACGGGGCCCACAACCCCGCCGGCGCCCAGGCCCTGGCGGCCTCGCTCACGGACGCGTTCGGCGACCGGCCCAAGACCCTGATCGTGGGGATCTCAGCGGACAAAGATCGAGCCGGCATCCTCGAAGCGCTGGTCCCCGTCGCCGCCCGGCTGATCCTCACGGCCTCCACCAACCCGCGGGCCACCCCACCGGAGGAGCTGAGGGCCCTCCTCCCGCCCACCGAGGTGCCCGTGGAGGTGGCTCCGTCGGTCCCCGAAGCCCTAGCCCTCGCCCTGTCCCCTCCGGCGACCCCCATTATTTGTGTGACCGGCTCTCTCTTCACCGTGGCCGAAGTCCTCGCCGCGCGGCACGGCGGGGGCGATATTCCTTGCGAAATCGAAAGGGGGAGTGATAGGGTAGAATCCCTTTTTTCATAGGCACTCACGAGACATTCGATGATGCGAATTGCCACCGGGCCGGCGCTCGTTTTCGCCTGCCTTGTCTTGACCACTTCCGCCCTGGCCCAGGCCCCTGTCACGGTGCCCGCGGAGGGGGGGGACGTCAGCATCCTGGCCGACCGGATGGACCAGGTGGGGAGTCTGCTGATCGGCATCGGTAACGTGGAGATCACCAAGGGGTCGAGCCGCCTCACGGCGGATCGGGTGGAGATCAACCGGGAGACGGGCGAGGCGGTCGCCCAGGGCAAGGTGATCTTCTACGACGGGCAGGACCGACTCCTGGGCGATCGGATCGACTACAACCTCAAGACCGACACCGGCGTGGTGTACAACGGCTCCGCCTTCTCGGCCCCGTACTACCGCCTCTCCGGCGAGCGGATGGAACGCGTCGGGGAAGGGGTCTACAACATCCAGCGCGGCGTTTTCACCACCTGCGAGGGGGACCCGCCTCTCTGGTCGTTCCGGGTAGGCCGGGCCACCGCCGACCTCGACGACTACATCGTCGGGCGCGACGCCTCCTTCTGGGTCGGCAAGGTGCCGCTGATCCCCTGGGTCCCGTTCTTCGCCGCCGCGCTCCGCCGCGAGCGGCAGAGCGGGTTTCTCTTCCCCACCTTCGGCAGCTCCAGCCGGCGGGGGGTCTTCGCGAGGATCCCCTACTACTGGGCCATCAGCGACAGCCAGGACGCCACGATCTCGCTCGAACCGTACTCCAAGCGCGGCGTCGGCGCGGGCGGCGAGTACCGCTACATCCTCTCGGAGAGCAACCGGGGCATCGCCCAGGGTTTCTTCATCCGGGAGACGGAGCGGGACGACCGGGAGAGGGGGGACGACCCCGAGAACCGCGGCAACGTCCTCTGGAAGCACGCCTGGCAGATCTCGCCGCGCCTGTCCTTCAAGACGGACCTCAACATGGTCACCGACGACCGGTTCTACCGGGAGTACGGCGACCGGCTGCGCGAGCGGAGCCAGCAGCGGGCGGAGTCCAACATCTTCGCCACCTACAGCGGGGATTCCTGGAACCTGGTGGGACGAGCGTTCTGGTATCAGGATCTCACGGTCGAGCGGCCCGTCGAGCTCCAGCGGCTGCCGGAAATCCGCTTCCAGAGCGTCCGGCAGCCGATTCCCGGCGCGAGCGCCCTGCTCTTCGAGGCGGAGTCGAGCTTCACCAACTTCCAGCGCTTCGTGGGGTCGGAGGGCCGGCGGCTGGACCTCCACCCGCGGGTGTTTCTGCCGCTCTCGGTCGGCGGGTACTTCGCCCTGACCCCGTTCGTGGGAGGTCGCGCGACATACTACGATAGGGAGGTGGTTGGCAAGCGCACGACCCGCAATGGAGGCCTCGAGGTGGAGGTTACCGAGGACGCCTCGCGCGTGCGCGCCCAGGGGGAAGCGGGGGCCGACCTCGAGGCGCGCGTGACACGGATCTACGATGTGGGCGGGGTTGCCGGTATCGATCGGCTCCAGCACTTGGTGGAACCCCGGATTAACTTCACCGGGATCCGGGGCGTGAACCAGAAGAACCTCCCCCAGTGGGAGCCCGGGGGGGACTTGGTGAACCCGTTGGCAGCCCCCCTGGCGGAGCTGGGAACCGACCGGATCGGCAGAGTTACACGGCTCACCTACTCGCTCACCAACCATGTCAACGCAAAGACGGTGGCGGGAACCGGCCAGGAGCCGGTGCGCTGGGAGCTTGTCCGGTTCGTGCTGGCCCAGACCTATAACCTGAACCCTTCGGCCATCACGCCCTTCAGCGATCTCGCCGGTGACCTCACCGTCGAGCCGAACAGCTACTTCCGCTTCCGGGGCGACGCCCGCTATGACGTGTACGGCCTGGGCTTCCGGGCCGTGAACGCGGACATCTCGGCGTCGCTCTGGGACGTCACCGCCACCGTCGGACCCCGCTTCGACGATCGGGCGAACATCGAGTTCGTCCGGGGGGAAATTCTGGCGAAGCTCTCCCGCTACCTGGACGTGCGTGCTTCCACCAACTATGACATCAAGGCCGGAACCAACGTGGAGTCCCGCGTCGGCGTGGACGTGCACTGCCAGTGCGCCGCCATCAGCGTCACCTACATCAACCGGGCCGCGAAGGGCGGCCTGGGGCGGAGCGAGGACGAGGTGAACTTCTCCGTCAACCTGCTGGGCCTGGGGCAGGTCGGCAGCCGCGGCGGGCTGGGAGGCGGGCAGTGATCCTTCAGATCGACCTCACCCGCCAGCACGCCGCGCTCAAGGCGGAGCTGCTCGCCGCCGCGGAGCGCGTGCTGGCATCGGGCCGCTTCATCCTCGGCCCCGAGGGGAAGGCCCTGGAGGCCGAGGTCGCGGCCCTCTGCGGCGTGCGCCACGGGGTCGGCGTGGCCTCGGGCACCGACGCCCTGCATCTCTCGCTCCGCGCGCTGGGCGTCGGGCCCGGCGACGAGGTCATCACCTCCGCCTTCTCCTTCGTCGCCTCGGCCTCGGCGGTGCTCCATGCGGGCGCGCGTCCCGTCTTCGCCGATATCGACGCGGAGACGTTCGCCCTGGATCCGGCTCAGGTGGAGCGGGCCATCACGGCGCGCACGAAGGCCGTCATCGCCGTCCACCTCTACGGCCATCCCGCCGACATGGACCCGCTGATGGCGATCGCCCGGCGCCGCGGGCTCGCGGTCGTGGAGGACGCCGCCCAGGCCATCGGCGCCGCCTATGCCGGCCGCCCCGTCGGGAGCTTCGGCGATCTGACCTGCCTGTCGTTTTACCCGACGAAGAACCTGGGCGCCTGCGGGGACGCCGGCATGGTCGTGACGGATCGCGAAGAGCTGGCCGAGCGGGTCCGGCGGCTCAGGGATCACGGCTCACGGGAGAAGTACCAGCATGCCGAGCTCGGGTACTCGAGCCGCCTGGACGAGCTCCAGGCCGCGCTGCTCCGGGTGAAGCTCCGCCACCTGCCGGCCTGGACCGCGGCGCGGCGCCGGCTCGCGGCGCGGTATTCCACCCTGCTCGCCGGACTGCCGCTGGCGCTGCCCCGGGAGCGGCCGCCGGCGGTCCACGTCTACCACCACTACACCGTCCGGTCGCCGAAGCGCGACGCGCTGGCCAAAGCGCTCGTCGAGCTCGGCGTCGGTACCGCGCTGCACTACCCGCTGCCGATCCCGGGCCAGCCGCTCTTCCGGAGCGGCGGAGCGGTCCCGACGGAAGCGGAGTGCCCGCGCGCCTGGCAGGCCTCGCGCGAGGTCCTGTCGCTGCCGTGCTTCCCGGAACTCACGGACGCCGAGATCGACGCCGTCGCGCACGCCGTGAGGCAGGCGCTGACCCAGAGATCGAGTAGAATGGGAGCATGAAGGGGCACAGCGAGAGACTGAGGCAGGCCCTGGAGCAGCGCGCGGCGCGAGTCGGCGTCATGGGCCTCGGCTACGTGGGCCTCCCGCTCGCCGTCGCCTTCGGCAAGGCCGGCTTCTCGGTCCTGGGGGTGGATGTGGACCGGGAGCGCGTGGCGCGGCTCAACGCCGGCGATAGCCCCGTGGAGGACGTGGGGAGCGACGAGCTCGCGACGCTCGTCGCTTCCGGGCGCCTCAAGATCACGACGGAGCCGTCCGCCCTGAGCGAGGCCGACGCCATCATCATCTGCGTGCCGACGCCGCTGGGGAAATCCCGGGAGCCTGACATCACCTACATCGTGGCCGCCGCGGACGCCGTCGCGGCGATCCTGCGCCCCGGCCAGCTCGTGGTCCTGGAGTCCACGACGTACCCCGGCACGACGGAAGAGGTGCTCCTGCCGCGCTTCACGGCCCGCGGCCTCAGAGTCGGCGAGGAATTCTTCCTGGCCTTCTCCCCCGAGCGCATCGATCCGGGAAACAAGCGCTTCGACCTGCGGGCCATCCCGAAGCTCGTGGGCGGCGTGACGCCCGCCTGCTCGGAGCTGACCCGCGTCCTTTACGGCCAGATCATCGACCGGGTCGTGCCTGTCTCCGGGCCCCAGACGGCCGAGATGGTCAAGCTCTTCGAGAATATCTTCCGGAGCGTCAACATCGCGCTCGTCAACGAGCTGGCGATCATCTGCCGGCGGCTCGGCCTGTCGGTGTGGGAAGTCATCGAGGCCGCGTCCACCAAGCCCTTCGGCTTCATGCCGTTTTATCCCGGTCCCGGGATCGGCGGGCATTGTCTTCCCAGCGACCCCCACTACCTCTCCTGGCGCACGCGCCTCTTGGGCTACGAGCCGAAATTCATCGCCTTCGCCGACGAGATCAACCGCCAGATGCCGGCCTACGTCGTCCAGATGGTGACCGACGCGCTGAACGACAAAGGGCGCGCGGTGCGCGGGGCGAAGATCCTGGCGCTCGGCGTGGCGTACAAGGCGGGAGTCGGCGACGTCCGTGATTCACCGGCGATCGAGATCCTCGAAGCCCTGCTGGCCCGGGGCGCCCAGGTTGGCTACGTGGACCCCCACGTTCCGCGGCTCACGCTCGGCGAGCGTCAGCTCAGCGGCATTCCCTGGCAGCGGGCGGATTTTCGGTCGCAGGACCTCGTTCTGATTCTGACGAATCACCCGGAGTTCGAGTACACTCGGGTGGCGGCGGAAGCCCCGCTGGTGGTGGACACCCGCAACGCCACGGGCTCGCTCGGCCCTCGCCCGAACATTATCCGGCTCTAGCCCTTCGGTGACGACGATGGAAATTCCCCGCATCACGCCCCAGGAACTGAGGGTGAAAGTGGAAGCCGGCGAGCCGGTCCTGATCGTGGACGTCCGGAAGGCCACAGACGGCGGCAAGATTCAGGGCGCGGTTCACTTCCCGCTGACCCAGATCGAAGCCGGGATGGCTTGCCTTCCCAGCGGGCGCGAGATCGTGACCTACTGCCGGTGACAGAAAGAAGCCTCCAGCGCCCGGGCGGCGCTGAAGCTTCGGGAGCAGGGCTTCACCGATGCCCGTCCGCTCCTGGACGGCCTCGAGGGCTGGCGCTAGATCGGAGGCCCCATCGAGTAGAGGAGATCGGGCGGTGCGGCGGGACCGCTAGGGGATCCCCATTGCCCACCGAATCCCCCCCAGCAGGTGCTGGCGGAAGCGCTCGTCGGCCCACACTTCCTGGCGATGTCCCAGGGCGGTATGGGTGGAAGTTCCGGTGAAGTTCGCGCTGAGCTTGAAATGATCGCCCGGGTGCTTTTCCTCGTGCTCCTCCTGACGGCGGGGTCCGTTTGGGCGGAGGAACCGGAGCGGCCGACGCGCCTCGAGCCCGTGGTCGTCACGGTCACCCGGATGGAGCAGCGGGCCAGCGAGGCGCCGGCGAGCGTGACCGTGCTCACGCGCGAAGACATCCGCCAGTCCGCGAGCCAGACCGTTGACGATCTGCTGCGGCAGGTGCCCGGCTTCAGCCTCTTCCGCCGGTCGTCCAGCCTCGTGACCCACCCGACGACGCAGGGGCTGTCCCTGCGGGGCATCGGGCCGAGCGGCGCGAGCCGCGCGCTGGTGCTGCTGAACGGGGTGCCGATCAACGACCCCTTCGGCGGCTGGGTCTACTGGAACAAGGTTCCCCTGCAGGCCGTCGAGCAGATCGAGGTGGTGCGAGGCGGCGGCTCGAGCCTCTGGGGGAACTACGCGCTCGGCGGGATCGTCCACATCCTCACGCGCCGCCCGACCGGGCGCGCCGCGTTCTTCGAGGGGAGCTACGGGAATCACGACACCCTGAACCTCGACCTCCTCCTCACGGAGGTGCAGGGACCGTTCCGGGTGAGCCTCGAGGGGAATCATTTCGCGACCGATGGATACAAGGTCGTCCGGTCGTCGCGCCGCGGTCCCATCGACACCAACGCGGACTCCGAGCACTGGACCTTCAACGGACGGGTCGAGCTGGTGGCCTCACCCGACCTGTCATTCTTCGTGACCGGGAACTACTACGACGAGAGCCGGGGGAACGGCACGCAGCTCCAGGTCAACGACACCCAGTCGGGCGCCTTCGCCGCGGGCGGCCGGGCCCGCACGGGGGACGGGAGCGACTGGACGTTCACGGTCTTCACCCAGTCTCAGGGGTTCAGGAGCACGTTTTCCGCGCAGGCCCTCGATCGGGCCTCGGAGACGCTCGCGCTCATCCAGCGGGTGCCGTCCACCTCCGTGGGCGGCTCGCTCCAGTGGAGCCGCCGCTTCGGATCGCACCTCCTGTCGTCGGGCGCGGACTTCCGCTGGATCGACGGGGAGACGGACGAGGACGTCTTCGTCGACGGCCGGTTCGCGCGCCGCCGCGCCGCCGCCGGCGAGCAGCTGCTCGCCGGCCTGTTCGTCCAGGAGGTGTTCACGCCCCACCCCCAGTGGGAGCTGGTCGCCAGCGCGCGCGGCGATTACTGGGGCGCCTTCAACGGATTCCGCCGGGACACCCCCCCGCCGGCGGGGATCCCCGGGCAGCAGGCGTATTCCGACATCGAGCGAATGGCGCTAAGCCCCCGCCTGGCGGCCCTCTTCCACGCCACGCCCTCGACGGATCTGCGCGCCTCGGCGTACCAGGGGTTCCGGGTGCCGACGGTCAACGAGCTCTACCGCGTGTTCAGGGTGCGGAACGACGTGACGGTCGCCAACGAGCACCTGCGGCCCGAGCACCTCACCGGCGGAGAGATGGGGATCCAGCAACGGTGGGGGCCGTTCGAGGCCCGTCTCACGGGATTCTGGAACGAGGTCAAGGATCTGGTGGCAAACGTCACCCTGACCACGCGGCTGCCGGACTGCCCGGCCGGGACGACGTGCCGGCAGCGGCAGAACCTCGACCTGGCGCGGATTCGGGGATTCGAGACGGAACTGGAGTTCCGGCCGGTGAAGGAGTGGCGCTTCCTCGCGAGCTACATCTTCAGCGACGCTCGGGTCGTCGTGGCGTCGCAGCAGCGGGGTCTGGAGGGGAACCGCCTGGCGCAGGTGCCCGAGAACGGCGCGACCCTCGGCATCCGCTACGAGAACCCCCGCTGGGTCAACGTCTCGGCGACGGCGCGATACGTCGGAGGCCAGTTTGAGGAAGACACGAACACGCTGCCGCTGGGCGGCTACGTCGTGGTGGATCTGCTGCTGTCCCGCCCGATCGCGAAGTGGGGGGAGGTCTTTCTCGGCGTCGAGAATCTGCTCGACACGACTTACGCCGTCGCCCGCACCAGCGAAGGCGTCGTCTCGATCGGCGCCCCCCTGCTGGTCCGCGGCGGCGTCCGCCTGAACTTTTGAGCATGCGCATTTCGAGCGAGCCCGTCCGGCGTCTGCTGCTGCCCTTCGCGGTCTCCTGGGCGCTCCACGGCGGCCGGCCTACGACGTTCTGGTAAAGGGCCCAGCGTGCTAGAATAAGTGTGTGACTTTAAAGGAGGATTGGGGGGCTCATGCGGGCGCGGGTGGCGGTGCTGAGGACGCGGCCGGAGACGGTAAGCTGAACCTCTCCTGGACCAAGTACTTCCCCGCCTGCTCGACCCAGCCGTGGCAGCTCGAAGGCGCGCTGAACACCCTCTTCGAGGACGGCTACGACGCGCGGCACCTCTTCCCCGTGGAGAACCGGACCGTTGTCACCGATCCGCGGAAGGGCGCGATCAACAACAAGTGGATGCCGGTGCTCGAGCGCTACGGGCTGCCCTTCATCCCGCTCATGGAGGTCGAGTGGATCCGCTACGAGTTCAAATCGCCGCGGCTGAAGCTGAATGAGATCTTTCCCGACGGGATCGAGATCCCGAAGATGTACGTGACCGCCTGGGGCCGCCTCTTCGAGGGCTATTGAGCGATGGCCGAGCCGGTCAGAGTCCGCTTCGCTCCGAGCCCGACGGGCCACCTCCACGTGGGCGGCGCCCGCACCGCGCTCTTCAACT
>JBBTEL010000092.1:0-2753 GCA_038042325.1 Candidatus Methylomirabilota bacterium | reverse complement strand
GAGACCGGGGAGCATCTCGTCGGGGATGTCCGCGAGGAACTGGTCGAGGGCCGCGTTGCGGTCCCCGTCCGGCGTCGTGACGAGCGCCTTCCTGAGGGCGCTCGGCGGCGATCTCAGCAGGCTCTGGTATTCGGCGTAGGGCATCGTCTCCAGGCGGGTGCGGAGCCTCTCGCCGCCGCGCCGGGAGAACACCCCCTGGAGGCGGGAGCCCCAGCGGAGCTCGATGACCCGCCACCCGCCGGCCCTGAACAGGTCGGGGAGCTGGCGGGCCCGGGAGTCGGCGACGATCCGGTCCAGGCTCTGGCGGTTCACATCCACGATCCAGAGGACGTTTCCCAGATGCGGGACGACTTCTTCGAGGAGCGCCTCCCAGATGTTGCCCTCGTCGAGCTCCGCGTCCCCGACCATCACGACGAAGCGCTGGGGAGTGCCGACGCCGAAGTGGTCGGCGAGGTAACGCGCGGCGAGGGCCCCGAACGTCGCCGCCACGGCCCCGAGTCCCATGGAGCCGGTGGAGAGATCCACCACCTCCGGGTTCTTGCGCCGGCTCGGATAGGCCTGGAGGCCCCCGAAGCTCCTGAGCTCCTTGAGCGCCGCCGCGTCCAGGCGTCCCCGCAGATACTGGATGGCGTAGAACGCCGGCGACGCGTGCGCCTTGACGGCAACCACGTCGCCGGGGCGGAGCGCCTTGAAGTAGAGGGCGGTCATGAGGCTCACGACGGAGGCGGAGGACGCCTGGTGGCCGCCCACCTTCGTCCCGTCGGGGTTGGGGCGGAGGAAATTGGCGTGGTGGACCATCCAGGCGCTGAGCCAGAGCACCTTCCGCTGGATCCGGTCGAGAACCGCGAAATCGTCTGTCATCCCTCGGCTCGAACTACTACCGGGTCCAGAACCCCTGGGGGTCGCACGAGCGGACGATCTCGAGCTCGGCGTGGGTAGCCTCGGGAGTTGGCCCCACGTCGGCAGCGACCTTGAGGTCCCAGCCGGTCTGGGCCCGGACGGACTCGACGCTCTGCCCCGGATGAAAGGAGACGAGATACGCCTCTTTCGTGTCCGGATGGAAGCGGAACATGGCGAGCGTCGTGATCAGGGCCGAGGGGCCGCCACCCCGCAGCCCGACCTTCCGCCGCCAGTCCCGGCCGTCCCCGTGACCGGGCGAGGTGATGTAGTCCACGCGCTCCCTGAAGCGGTGCTTCTCCTGGGGCATGATGATGACGAAGCGTGTGGCCAGGCTCGCGATGTCCCCGCCGCCGCCCGATCCGGGAAGCTTGACCTTCGGGCGCTTCCAGTCCCCGATGTACGAGGTGTTCAGGTTGCCGTAGCGGTCCACCTCGGCGCCGCCGATGAACCCCATGTCCACCAGGCCCTGCTGGAGCAGGGCCATGATGTTGCCCGTCGTCGTGGACCAGAGGGCCCCGGCGATGTTGGGCGGGTCGCTTATCGTGAACGGCGTCTCGGGCGCCGGGCTCTCGCGCACGATGCCGTTTTCGAAGAGGCCGAGCGCGCGCGGCGCGTGAGTCCGCTTGGCCAGCGCGAAGGCGAGGAGCGGCAGCCGCATCCCCACGAAGATCAGCTCGCCGTCCCCGATCTCCCGCGCCGCGGCGATGACCATGAGCTCGCGATCGGTGTAGGTCATCACCGGGCGCCGTAGTCCAGGGGGTCGGAGAGGTGGTGCTCCTTGACCCTGAGACGCTCCAGGGTCTCGGTTCCGAGCAGATCCAGAAATCCCTTCCAGTCGGGGACGCCCAGCACCCACTTGTCGAGCCAGGCTCGAAATCCCTCCGGGCTGCGGGACTCCTCGTGATACCGCATGAAGAAATCGTGATCGCGCCCGTAAAAGCCCTGGCACGGGGAGGGCAGCGCCCCCCACGGCTCGTGGACCACGGCCGCGACTTTGAGCGAGGGCACGAGGACGAGATTGGGGTCGGCGAGGATCTGCTCCCGCGGCCTGATCTCCTCCGCGATGACGATGACGGCCCTCGCGGCCAGCGCGGCCTCGCGGCTGACGCCGAGGGTCCCCCAGAGGTGGCAGTTGCCCTCGGCGTCGGAGCGCTGGACGTGGACGATCGAGACGTCGGGGACGATCGCCGGAACGAGCACCACGGGCTCGCCCGACCACGGGTCGGTGGCGAGCTTGAGGGAGCGGTTGGACTCGAGGATCCCGGTGCCGAGCAGCGAGCGCGTGGGGATGTACGGGGCGCCGAGCGATCCCGCCAGGAGGCCGAGGGCCAGGGTGAAGTTGGAGTGGTCCTCCACCTCGATCGGATGGGGGACGCCGCGCTCCGCGGCGCGCCGGTAGTTGTGGCCGAGCCCGGCGATCACGTTCCCCACCCACGCGGCGACGACCTTCCGGCAGCAGCCGGCCCCGATCAGCTGGTCGAAGAGCATGTCGGAGATGGGCCCGATCAGCGTGAGGTCGCGCTTGCCCTGGCGGATGATCTCGTGGCCGGCGGCGAAGGGGATGACGGCTTCGAGCCCCGTCCCCAGGCACACGGAGGCGCCGTCGGGGACGAACCGCGCGACGGCGTCCTTCAGCGAGGTGAGCTTCGACACGAACCCCAATATACTCCGAGGCCTTGCGGGGACGCAATCGGGGCGCCCCGGATAGCTCTTGACAGCCCTTTCGCGATTCATCTATGCTTAAGTGCAAATCAGCCCCACTTAACCATGGCCGCGAAGACTCTCCTGACCCTCAGGGTGAACGGCGAGACGCACGAGGTCGCCGTCCCCGTCCACAAGACCCTCCTGGAGGT
>JBBTEL010000091.1:0-1577 GCA_038042325.1 Candidatus Methylomirabilota bacterium | reverse complement strand
CACCTGCCACGCTGTCGGAAGTCGCGGGGGGTCCATTCGGGGGCCGAACCAGGGGGAAACCGGGCCCCTGGGAACGGCTATTGGAGCCAGGGCCGAAGAGCGGGCCCGTGAGCGGGCCCGGGCCGCGGGCAAGCCGTTCACCGCCACTGACTATCTGGTGGAATCGCTGCTGGATCCCGGTGCGTATGTCGTCCAGGGCTACAAGAACGAGATGCCGAACCCCGTGCGCCCGCCGATCAGACTGAAGCCGGAAGAGGTCAGGGCCGTCGTTGCCTACCTCCAGAGCCTGGGAGGGACCGCCGACGTGGCGGCCATCAAGCTCCCGCCCGGAGTGGAGGCGGCTGCCAAGGCCGTCGCCACAGCGGACGAGTGGAAGCCCTACCTTGCCGGCGATCCCAAGAAAGGGGAGGATCTCTTCTTTAACCCGGAGTCCAATGCTGCCTGCGGGAAGTGCCATGCGGTGAACGGCAAGGGGGGGACGGTGGGGCCGGAGCTGACCGGAGTCGCGGGAACCCGGGACACCAGGTTCATCATCGAGTCGATCCTGGAGCCGTCCAAGGAGATCGCCTCGGGCTACGAGCCGATCCTCATCATCACGAAGGACGGCCGGTACGTCACGGGCATCCTCAAGAAGGAAGACGCCAATACCGTCGAGGTGGTGGACAGCCAGGCTGAGACTCAGCGGATCCCCAAAGGGGAGATCCAGCAGAAGGCGCCGCAGAAGACCTCCCTGATGCCGGAGAATTTCAAGGAGATCCTCACGGTGGAGGAGTTCCACGATCTCCTGGCGTTTCTCCAGACCCTGAAATGAGTCGCGGGCGGCGGATTCCTCTCTTCTGGAGCACCCTCCTTGCCGTGGCGGTGGTCTGGCTGATCCTTCTATACGCCCTTCCCTACTTCACCATGTGGGTGGCGGGGGGAGAGCGTCCACTCCCGATCCCGGGCGCCGCCCTTCTCATGTATCTGCTCCTGGCCCTGGTCGGGGCGCTCGTCTACGTCACCATCGACGATGAGTCCATCCAGGAATTCCTCGGGCCCGTCGTTGCCTTCTTCCGCGGCCCCGATTCCACCGCCCGGAACGCCCGGCCGCTCCGGACGGCCCGCCTCACCTTGCTCCTCCTCATCCCGCTGACGGCAGGGGGCTTCGTGTATGCCCGCGCCGTTCCGAGCCTCCAGAGCCCCACCATGCTCAGGATCCAGCATCCCACCATCCCCGGCGCCTATGAGCGGTTGAAGAACCCCTTCCGCGAGCCGGGCGACGAGACCCTGAAGAAGTGGATGGCCGAGGCGAAGTTCGCGGGGAGCCTGGAGCAAGCGCGAAAGGCCTTCGAGGAGGCGATGCTGGCCGAGGGGCGCGTCATCTACCAGATCAACTGCCGTCCCTGCCACGGCGATCCGGCCGACGGCTCCGGCCCGATGGCGTGGGGGCTCAGGCTGAAGCCGGCCAACTTCACCGACCCCGGCACCATCGCGACGGTGGTCGAGGCCTATGCCTTCTGGCGGGTGACCGAAGGAGGGCCGGGGCTGCCGCCGGAAGGGAGCCCCTGGGACTCGGCGATGCCCATCTGGAGGCAGGA
>JBBTEL010000090.1:0-6825 GCA_038042325.1 Candidatus Methylomirabilota bacterium | reverse complement strand
ACCGCCGTCATCCGCGAGTACGTGGAGACCGGAGAACCCGTGGGTTCGCGGGCCGTGGCCCGGCGGCAGGGCCTGGGCCTCTCCCCGGCCACGATCCGGAACGCCATGGCGGATCTGGAGGAACTGGGCTATCTCTCCCAGCCCCACACATCCGCCGGACGCGTGCCGACCGACCTGGCCTTCCGCTTCTACGTGGACTGGGGGCTCGGCGACCTCCGGCTTCCGGAGAGCGACGCCGCGCGGCTCCGCCAGAGTTACGCGCGACCCCGGGGCGGGATCGAGCAGATGATGGAGCAGACCTCGCTCCACCTCTCGGCGCTCTCGCACATGACGGGAGTGCTCCTGGCCCCGCCGCTCAAGCAAACCGCGCTGACGCGCATCACCCTCATCCCCCTCTCGGACGACCGGGTCCTGGCCGTGGTGGTCACCGACGCAGGCTGGGTCACCACCCGGGCCCTCACCGTGGACTCGCCGGCGACGGAGGAGGACCTCCGCGAGTGGAGCCGCCAGCTGACCCGGCGCTTCGCCGGCCAGACCTTCCAGGAGATCGTCGATCAGGTCTCCGCGCCTGCGGATCCCCTCGACCCGCTCCGGGCGCGCGGGGGCGCCCTCGTGGATCAGGTCTTCTCGCTGCTCCGCGACCGGCAGCTCTACATCGGCGGGGCGCCCAACATCCTGGAACAGGGTGAGTTCTGGGACCTCGCGACGATGCGGACGCTGCTCCGGGCCTTCGAGGAAAAAGCCCGGCTCATCGACCTCCTCTCGGCCCTGGCCGACGAGCGGGGCGTCCAGGTGACGATCGGCAGGGAAAACCCGGTCGAGGAGATGCAGGAGTGCAGCCTCGTCACCGCGCGCTACACGTACCACGACCGGGTGCTGGGGATCCTCGGCGTCGTGGGGCCCAAGCGGATGCCTTACTCCAAGATGATCCCGCTCGTGGACGAGACCGCCCGGCTCGTCAGCGAGTCCCTGTCCCGGGTCCGGCACGAGCTGTACCTGCCGTCCTGACGCCCGGCTCTCTCGCCGGGCCCGCGAGGCCCCCTGCTATAATACAGTCTTGCCATGACCGACGAGACCGCCCCCGTTGAGCCTTCGGAGGGCCTCGAGCCTTCCCCGATCGAGGACGAGCTGACCCGGCTCCGCCGGGCCCTCGACGAGGCGAAGCAACTCCTCGACGAGAAGACCGACCGCTACCTGCGGGCCATGGCCGACCTGGACAACCAGCGGAAGCGCGCCCAGCGGGAGCGGGAGGACTACATCCGCTACGCCAACGAGGCGCTCCTCCGCGAGCTCCTCCCGGTCCTCGACAACTTCGACCGCGCCCTGGGGGCCGCCCGCGCGGGGTCGGAGGCCCTGAGCCTCCTGACGGGGGTCGAGCTGATCCAGCGCGAGCTGCTGAAGGTGCTGGAGAAGTTCGGCGTGACGCCGTACAGCGCCCTCGGGCAGCCCTTCGACCCCGAGCGCCACGAGGCGGTTCAGCGGGTGATCACGCCGGACGCCCCGGACATGACCGTCGTGGAGGAGATCCAGCGCGGATACGTCCTGAACGGACGGGTGCTTCGCCCGGCCATGGTCGTGGTCGCCGTCCCGCCGGATAGCGAGACCGCGTAGTGGCGAAGCGCGATTACTACGAGACCCTAGGGGTCTCGCGCGACGCCGACGAAGGGGAGCTGAAGAAGGCCTACCGCCAGCTCGCCCTGCAGTATCATCCCGACAAGAATCCCGGAGATAAGAAGGCCGAGGAACGCTTCAAGGAGATCAGCGAGGCCTACGCCGTCCTATCCGACCCCGACAAGCGCGCCCAGTACGACCGGTTCGGCACCGTCGCGGGGCCCGGCGGGTTCGACGCCTCGGACCTCGGCTTCGGCACCATCTTCGACGACCTCTTCGAGGGCTTTTTCGGGGCCGGGGGCCGCGGCGGCCGCCGCACCCGGGCCCGGCGCGGTGAGGACCTCCAGTACGACCTCCAGATCAGCCTGGAGGAGGCCGCCGCGGGGCTCGGCACCAAGGTTCAGATCCCCCGCTTCGAGCACTGCGAGACCTGCCACGGTTCCGGCCTCGAACCGGGCACCAAGCGCGAGACGTGCTCGACCTGCCGCGGCCAGGGACAGGTGCGCTTCACCCAGGGCTTTCTCACCGTGGCCCGCACCTGCCCCCAGTGCGGCGGCGAGGGCGAGGTGGTGAAGCACCCGTGCAAGAAATGCCGGGGCGAGGGGCGCCAGCGGCGCGAGCATCTTCTCGAGATCAAGATCCCGGCCGGCGTGAAGGACGGCGACCAGCTGCGTCTGCCCGGCGAAGGCGAGGCCGGCATCCACGGCGGCCCCGCCGGCGATCTCTACGTGGTGATCCGCCTCCGTCCCCACCCGTTCTTCACGCGCCACGGCGACGACCTCCTCTGCGAGCTCCCGCTCTCCTTCCCCCAGGCGGCGCTCGGCACCGAGGCGGAGGTGCCCGTCCTCGGCGGCCACGCCAGGCTCACGGTGCCCGCGGGGACGCAGCCCGGGCAGATCCTCCGCCTCAAGGGCAAGGGAATGCCGAGCCTCCGGGGGCGCCACCACGGCGACACCTGCTACCAGGTCGTCCTCGAGATCCCCACGCGCCTCACGGCGAAACAGCGAAAGCTCCTCGAGGAATACCACGCGGCCTCCGAGGGGGAGGCGGGGCCGCTCAGCTCTTCCTTCCTCGAGCGGATGAAGAAGCTCTTCGGGTCGTAAGTGCCGTTCTGGGAACTGACCGTCCCGACGTCCGCCGACGTCTCCGAGGGCCTGACCAACTTTCTCTGGGAGCAGGGCGCCCTCGGCGTCGTGGAGGAGGAGACGCCCGGCGCCTTGCCGCGGCTCCGCGCATTCTTCCCCGAGGCGACCTCCTCCACCGCCCTCTGCCGGGCGGTCAACCACTACCTCACCTCCCTGCGCGCCCTCGGCCTGTCAGTCGACGGAGGAAAGCCCGTCGTGGCGCCGCTTCTCGACGAGCCCTGGGCCGAGGCGTGGCGACAGGCCTTCGTCCCCCAACGCGTGGGCCGTCGCCTGCTGATCGTCCCCCCCTGGGAACGCCCCGCCGCCGACCACGGCCTGACGACCATCGTCATCGAGCCAGGGCGCGCTTTCGGCACCGGCACCCACGGGAGCACCCAGGGGTGCCTCCTTCTGCTCGAGGCGCTCCTCGACCGTGACCCCGTGGCGCGCGCGCTCGACCTCGGCACCGGCACGGGGATTCTCGCCATCGCGGCCGCGGCCCTCGGCGTCCCCGAGGTCACGGCGCTCGATACCGACCCGGATGCCGTGGCCGCCGCTGAGGCCAACGCCCTGAAGAACGGGGTCCGGGAGCGCATCAGATGCGCGCTGGCCGACACGGCCGGCGTGGAGGCGCCCGCGTTTCCCCTGATCCTCGCCAACCTTCTCACGGGAAGCCACCTCACCCATGCGCCGGAGTACCGGCGCCTCCTGAGCCCCGGCGGCCACCTGATCCTCGGAGGCATCCTGAGCGACGAGGCCGAGTCGGTCGGCTGGGCCCTGGCGGAGCACGACTTCGCCCTCGCCGAGCGAACCGACGTGGACGGCTGGGCCTCCCTCCTCCTATACCTCGGAGGGGGGCTCCGCCCCCCTTCCGATTCCTCCCCCCGAGGTTGCGCCGGCCGGGTACCCGCACCAAAGGCGCGGGTGGGCGCTCGAAGCAGGGCGATCCAAGGCGGTCCATGACGAGGTTTCACGTCAGACCGGAGGCGATCACGGCCGACCGGGTGGTCTTCGACGAGCAGGAGACGCGGCATCTCTCGCGTGTCTTGCGCCTCCGTCCAGGCGACTCAGTCCAGGTCGTGGACGGCCGAGGGACCGAGTTCACCGTGCGCCTGGAGTCCATCGAAGGCCGCGCGGCCGCCGGCACCATCCTGACCCGCTCCTCGGCCGCGACCGAGTCACCCCTCGCCGTTACCCTCGCTCAGGGGATTCCCAAGGGCGACAAGATGGAATGGATTGTTCGGACCGTGACCGAGCTGGGCGTGGCCCGCGTGGTCCCGCTGCTGACCGAGCGCACGATCGTCAGGCTCGAGC
The DNA here is from genome assembly GCA_038042325.1 of Candidatus Methylomirabilota bacterium. Taxonomy (GTDB): domain Bacteria; phylum Methylomirabilota; class Methylomirabilia; order Rokubacteriales; family CSP1-6; genus CSP1-6. The sequence continues at coordinate 2,776 of JBBTEL010000090.1, read as the reverse complement.
CCGGGCGCTGGCGCGACCGGGCTCGCCGCTGGCAGCGGGTGGCCAAAGAAGCCGCCAAGCAGTGCGGCCGCGCGGTCATCCCCACCGTGGACCCGCCCCGGCCCCTCCAGGAATTCGCCGACGCGGCGCCGGCCGCGGACCTCCGCCTCTGCCTCTGGGAAGGCGAGCACCGGGGCCTTTCCGAGATTCTCGACGCCGCGCGCGGGCCCGTGGCGTCGGCGCTCCTGGTCGTGGGCCCCGAGGGCGGCCTGGCCGCCCGCGAGGTCGAGACGCTGGTTGCGCGAGGGTTCACGAGCGCCGGGCTCGGTCCCCGGATTCTCAGAACCGAGACGGCGGGACCCGTCGGCGTCGCGCTCCTCCAGGGCCGCTTCGGCGACGTCGGGGCGCCCCGCCGCCCCGTGTCAAAGGTCATAGCTCCACCGATCGACCCCGCGCGTGTTCGAGCGCCGGCTTCGCCGGCGCAACCCTCGGGGGGAGGAATCGGAAGGGGCGGGGACCCGGGCATCCACGCCGGAGGCGTGGGGGGGCCTGGGTGGCCCCCCGCCGAGTGAGATGAGCGCCGGCTACGACTACTTCGACGTCGCCGCCGACGTGGGAGTCAAGGCCTGGGGACCCACGCTGCCCGAGGCCTTTGCCCAGGCCGGCCTCGGCGTCTTCGCCCTGATGGTCGAGCCCGGGAGCGTGGAAGCGCGAGAGTCCCGGGAGGTGCGCGCCCAGGGCGAGACCCCCGAGGCGCTCCTGGTGAACTGGCTGAACGAATGCCTCTACGTCCACGACATCGAGGGCTTCGTCGTGACCCGGATCGAGTTCCCGGTGTTCGAGGATCAGCGCGTTCACTCGTTGCTCTGGGGGGAAGACCTAGACCCCGCGCGGCACCGCCGGGGGACGGTGGTCAAGGCCGCGACCTTTCACGAGCTCCGGATCGGCCGGGCGGACGGCGGGTGGGAAGTCCGGGTGATCCTGGACATCTGAGCGTTGTAAAGATGCAACAGTCCCCCCTTCGCCGGTGTGTCTTTCAGGTGACAGAATTGCCCCTGGGCTCCCTCGAGGCGGTTGATCTATCTTTTGTGAATCAGCTACTTACGAGCCAACAGCCCCCCTGGCACCGTGGTTGCTCTACGAAGGTTGGCTTTCCGGGTGCGGCTTGCCCGTTCACACAATCCATATGGACCTTCAGCTGACGATTCGGAAACGGGTAACAGCAGAAGGCATCGGGCTCCATTCGGGCCAGCCCTCGAAGATCACTCTCTCGCCCGCTCCGGCTGACAGCGGCATCGTCTTCCGCGCCACCGATCCCCATCGCACCCTCATTCCCGCTCGCCGGGACGCCGTCGTGGACTCTCGCTTTGCCACGACGCTCGGCGTGAACGGGACCCGCGTTCGAACCGTCGAGCACCTGATGGCGGCGGCCGCGGCGCTCGGGATCGACAATCTCCTGGTGGAGGTGGAGGGCGAGGAAATCCCGGCCATGGACGGCAGCGCCGAGCCGTTCGTCTCGCTGCTCTATGCGGCGGGCAAGGCGACGCTCGGGGCGCCGCGGCGCCCCCTGGTGATCACCCGGCCGATCCGCGTGGGCGACGACGGGCGCTGGCTCCAGATCCTGCCCTCGGACGACTTCCGCGTGAGCTACACGCTGGACGTGGATCACCCGGCCGTGGGGACGCAGGCGGCCTCCTTCACCTGCACCGAGCAGGTGTTCGTGGAGCAGGTGGCCCCCGCCCGCACGTACGGCTTCCTCAAGGACGTGGGGGCGCTGCGCAACAACGGCCTCGCGCGGGGCGGCTCCCTCGAGAACACCGTGGTCGTGGGCCGGCGCGCCGTGCTGAACACGCGCCTCCGCTACCGCGACGAGTTCGTCCGCCACAAGATCCTCGACCTGATCGGCGACCTGGCCCTCCTGGGCCGCCCCATCGTGGGGCACGTGGTGGCCCGCAACGCCGGGCACGCGCTGAATCACGAGCTCGTCAACGCCATCGCCGAGGCGTTCATTCCGGAGGCTCGTTCCAACCGCGCCACCGTCCGGGCGCTCTCCCATCCCGTGGACCGCCTGGAAGGCGTCCGGCAGGAGCCGCTGCCGGGCATCGCCGCCCTCTAGCAGAACCTTCTTTCTCACCTTCTCCCGACGGCGCTATAATGTTCTGTCCAACGTATGCGTGCGCGACGGGTTTCGGCGGTGTGTGCTTCCCTCCCCGGCGGCCGGCGGGGTCTTCGCAGGCGGCTCGCCTGGACGCTGGCCCTCGGGCTGCTCCTGGCCGCTGCCCCCGCCCGGGCGGAGCTCCGGTTCAGCGACCGGCCTGAGGTCTTCCTCAACGACCAGGAGCTGACCGTGCAGGCGGTGCTCCTCGGGGCTGTCCCTCCCGCCTTCCACGAGCACCTCCACAGCGGAATCACCACGCACATCCGCTTCTATGTGGAGCTCTGGCAGTACAGCCGCTTCTGGATCAACCAGCGCCTGCAGAGCCGCATGGTGGAGCGGCAGCTGACCTACAACGTGGTGACCAAGGAATACAAGGTGGCGTCCGCTGCCGGGGAGCCGCGGGAGCCGTACGTGACCAAGGACCTCCGGGAGGCCCAGCGCGTCGCCTCGGAGATCCGGGGGCTCAAGCTCGGGCGGTCGGCGGCCCTGGACCCCGGGGAGCTCTACTACGTCCAGGTGCGGGCGGACGTCTCGCTCGGCGGCGTGAACACGATCCTGACGCGCATGATGGGGGAAGCGGAGGAGACGCCCTGGATCCGCTCCACGCTGCTCACCGTGACGCGGACGCAATGAGCGCGG
>JBBTEL010000089.1:0-4210 GCA_038042325.1 Candidatus Methylomirabilota bacterium | reverse complement strand
TCACCCTACTTATAATCCCCTCACCTTCATCCTCTCCCCCTGAGGGGGAGAGGGCAGGGTGAGGGGGGAGAGGAGAAGAGGTGAGGGGCATTTGAGTGGGGCTGGGTGAGGGGGCTACGGCCGGAGGATGGCCGTCAGGCTCCGGAGATCGGGGCACCCGTCGAGCCCCTCGAGCATCTCCGCGAGGGAGGCCACGCGGTCGCGCGCCAGCACGCGGCCGGCGCAGTCGGCGAACTTGGCCAGGAGCGCCTCCCGCGAGAGTGGCGCGCTCGGGTGTCCCGGGACCTCGCGTGGCGGAATCTCCAGCGTCCGGCCGTCCCCGAGCCGCACTCCGACCCGCGTCCACACGTGGTGCTCCAGGTCTCCCGGGATGCTCGGATCCACGACCATTTTCACCCGCCCCATCACGCCCCGTAGCGCGGGATCGGCGGTGCGCTCGTTCTTGAAGGTCGTGATTCCCACGTGACCGTCCACCAACGCCGCAGCGGCGCAGAACTCGGCCGAGAACTTCCCCTCGAGGCCGGTGCGCGCGTCGTGGTGGATCAGGATGTTGGGGACGAGGGCGTTGACGCCGATGGTCACCTCGGCCACGTCCTCGGGGCGGAGCGCGTGCGCCTGACGGAGCTCCAGGAGCGCCGCGATGATCGAGTGGGTGCAGGCGCAGGACGGGTAGGGCTTGACCGCGATCCCCGTGGTGAGGATCTTCCAGGGCGAGCCGAGGCGTTCGAGCGTCGCTGTCGGATCCTCGGTCTGGCTTCCCAGCAGGCGCAGGTACCCCTGCCCGCCTTCGATCGCGATGTCCGACCCCGTGAAGCCCTCGCGCGCCAGCAGCGCGGCGAGCACGCCGCCCCGCGCCGCGTGGCCGGCGTGGAACGGCTTGGTCATCGTCCCGAAATTCTCCTTGAGTCCCGAGGCCTGCGACGCCGCGATGGCCAGCGCGTGACGCGTCTCGCCCGGATCGAGGCCCAGGAGCTTCGCCGAGGCCGCCACGGCGCCGAGGATGCCGAGCGTCGAGGTAGCGTGCCACCCCCGAACGTAGTGGCCGGGGTTCATCGCCTCTGCCAGCGTGGTCTCGACCTCGAATCCCACGAGGAACGCGTGGATCAGCGCGCGCCCGTCGGCCAGCGCCAGCTCGCCGGCTGCCAGGGCAGCAGCGAGGACGGGCACGCTCGGATGTCCGAGCATGGCGAAGTTGGTATCGTCGAAGTCGAGCGCGTGGCCGGCCGTGCCGTTCGCCAGGGCGGCCCACACGCCTCCGGTCCGAAGCCGCGTGCCGGCGACCGTGCAGAGGGGCGCCCCGCCTTCGGCCTCGGCGAGGCGCTGGACGATGAGGGCCGGGGGCTCCACCGACCCCGCCAGCATGACCCCGACGCTGTCCAGGATGGCGCGCTTGGCTCTCTCGATCGCCGCCGCGGGCAGCTCCTCCCAGCGGCTCTTCACGCTGAACTCGGCGAGACGGGCCGTGGCCCCTGTGGTCACACCCTCTGCTCCAGAAAGTCGAGGATGGCGCGGTTGAAGGCCTCGGGCTGATCGACGTTGGCCCCGTGGCCGGCCTTCGGAATGACGACGTGCGCGGCGCCCGGGATCTTGCGGGCCATGACCTCCGAAGCCGCGAGGAAGTCCGTGTCGTCGGCGCCCACGATGACCAGCGTGGGGACGCCGACCTCAGGGAGCCGGTCGATGAGCCGGCTGTCGGGAATGACGAGCACCTTGCGGTTCACGTGGGCCAGGCCGATCGAGTCGTGGCGGAGCATGATCTCGGGCGCCGTGTAGTAGTCCAGCAGGGCGTGCTTGCTCCGCGCGAAGGCGGGCATGCCGCCTGTCTCGAGGAGACTGGCCACGGTTTCCCGGGAGCGCGTCCACTCGGCCCGGCGCTCGGGGTTCCTGAAGCCCGGCCCGGTGTCGGCCAGGATCAGCGCCCTGACGCGCTGGGGGTGCGCGAAGTAGAACGTGAGCGCGATCACGCCGCCCATCGAGAGCCCGCCCACGACGGCGCTCTCGGCGTCCAGGTGGTCGAGAAGCGCCCGGAGGTCGTCGGCGAAGATCTCATGCGAATACCGATCGGCGCTCGGAGGGCTCTCGCTCCGCCAGTGCCCCCGGGCATCGTAGAGGATCAGCCGGTACCTGGCGGACAGGTCGGGAATCTGCAGCTTCCAGCTCTCGGCCGTCCCGGCGAATCCGTGCATCAGCACCAGGGGCGTTCCCTGGCCATGGACCTCGTAGTAGAGCCGGATGCCGTTGAGCACCGCCGTGGACATGGCGACCCTATGCTAGCACACGGCTCAGTACTCGGAGGCCCGCTCAATCTTCATCGCCTGCCTCCGACCGTTCAGTCTATAATCCTGGCGATGCGAAGGTCACTTGCCGTGCTCGGCGTCCTGGCGTGGCTCTCCGTTCAGTCTGTGGCGGAGGCTGCCGGCGTCAGAGAGAGGGCCGTGGAGTACGCCGGCAGCGAGGGCGCCATGTCGGCGGGCTTGTACGTGCCGGAGGGCGGCGCGAAGCGGGCGGGAGTCCTCGTGCTCCACGGGATCGACGGGCCGCAGCCGGTCATCGAGGCGTTCGCGCGAAGCCTGGCGGCCGAGGGGTTCGTGACGCTGACGCCGGATCTCTTCAGCCTGCACGAGTTCGGCGGCGAAGGACGGGTGGATCACCCGCTCATCCTCGGCGATCTGGCCGGGGCTTTGGCCTTTCTGAAGCGACAGCCCGAGGTGGATCCGAGTCGCGTCGGGGTGGTCGGCTTCTCATTCGGCGGCAGGCTCGCGGTGCTCGCGGCGGCCCTCCACCCTCAGATTCGAGTGGCGGTCAACTACTACGGCGTGGCCTCCTTCCGGCAGCTGGCCAACCGCCGAGAGATCGGAGACCGCGCCCTCCGCTCCGTTCCCCTGACCCAGCGGGTGAACGCGATCCAGGCCGCCGTCCTCATCCAGCACGGCGAGGCCGATCAGACGAACCCGGTTGAGCAGGGGCGCCTGCTCCACGCGGCGCTGTCCCGGGCAGGGAGGCAGAGCCTCCTCTACACCTATCCGGGGGCTGACCACGTCTTCAACTTCCCCGGCAGCCGGCACCATCCCGAGGCGGCGCGCCTGTCCTGGGAGCGGACCGTCATCTTCCTCCGGGAGCATCTGGGGAGATAGCGACCTCGCGGACGTGATGACCGGGCTGCGTGGGCAACACCGGAGATCGGGCATGAGAATCACTTCGAGCAATGTTCCGGAGGGGGCGGGCGTGGCGACAGCCCGGGGTGCCCGCCCCAGGTGATGAGAGAGAACCTCGCCTACGTGGCCCTCGTCGTGAGCGACGTCGAGGCAGCGGCCGCCGTGTTCGAGCGCGACTTCGGGCTCCGCCTCACGGACTGCGCCGTGGGCAAGAGCGGACGCCGGGCGCCGGTGTTGAGCGTCGGTCTGAGCGCCCTGGCGCTCTTTCCGCCGGGGGATCCGTTCGTCGGCGGCCAGTCGAAGCCGGGCATCCACCACATCGCCCTTGGCATGAAGGATCTGTCGGCGGCGGCCCGTGCTGCGACGGCCGCGGGCGTCGCCGTCGCGGACGCGGAGCCGGGCGAGGGCCTCAACGGGACGCGCCGGGTGTTGCTTTCTCCGGAGGCGACCGCCGGAGTGAGGACGTATCTCTCAGAGCCCCTCCCGGTCGAACGGGCGCGCGGAGGCTTCGTCGAGCGCATCGACCACCTGGGCGCGGCCAGCCCGGACAACGGCGCCGCCATCGAGGCGTTCGTGACGCGGCTCGGCTGCCGTCTCGAGAGCACCCAGACGGACGTGGAGGCGCAGATCGCGGTCGAGAGCTTCACCTCGGACAAGTACGGGGTCGTCTATCACACGCAGCCAGCCGAGCCGGTGGGCGGGCTCCGCGTGACGTTCGTCACCGTGGGCGACTCAGAACTGGAGTTTCTTCAGGAGTTCGATCCGCGGGCCGGCGCCCGGGTGGCTCACGATCGGCCTGGGACCACTCGGCAGGATCAGGGCGCGATCGCGCGCTTCATCGCCATGCGCGGGGCGGGCCTCCATCACGTGGCGCTGAAGGTGACTGACATCAACGGCGCCCTGGCCGCTCTGGGGCGGGCCGGTCATGCGCTCATCGACTCCGTCGGGCGGCCCGGATCGCGCCGGGCGCTGATCGGCTTCATTCACCCGAAGAGCCTCGGGGGCGTGCTCCTGCACCTCGTCCAGCGCGAGGAGGCTTGACAAGAAAACGGGGC
>JBBTEL010000088.1:0-3032 GCA_038042325.1 Candidatus Methylomirabilota bacterium | reverse complement strand
TTCACGACCCAAATCAGCACGGTCCAGGCGAGGAGCGGCCCCAGGTGCGGTCCGGCGCGGAGGCTCTGCAGCCCGATCGCGAAGAGGGCGAGCCAGCGCCGGACGGTCACCCCGAGCCGGGGGATCCGCGTGATCCAGCGATTCAGCGGCCCCCACTCCCGCGCCAGGAGGATCAGCATCCCCATGGCCAGCAGGTCGAGGGCCAGGAGCGTCAGCGCCCCGGTCTTGAGCCAGAGGGGAACCTTCACCACCACGACCACGCCGCCCAGGATGAGGAGGATCGAAAAAGCGTCCAGGACACGCTCCACCGCCAGCGTCGCCAGGGCGGTCCAGAAGGAGAGCCCCGTGCTCCGCGCCGCCAGGTAGGCCCGCAGCAGCTCCCCCGCGCGGAGGGGCAGGAGGTTGTTGCCCATGAAGCCGATCGCCGTCGCCGACACCAGGGGCCAGGAGGCCGGAGCCGCCGGGTGGAAGAACAATGCCCAGCGGAGGCCGCGAGCCCCGACCATGGCCAGATGGGCGGCTACCGACAGCGCGAGCCACCCCCAGTGGGTCCGGCCCAGGTGGGAGAACAATTGGGCGAGCGAGACGTTGCGGAGGACGAGGTAGAGGAGGCCGGCGCTGACGGCGATCCCGATCAGGATCCGGACCGTCCGGGCGCGCGTCACTCGAGGGGTGCTCAGAGGCCGAGCTGGGCGAGGACGGCGTCGAGGCGGGGCGGCACCGTGATCGGGCGGGACGCCGACTCCAGCGCCGTGTCCGGGTCCTTGAGGCCGTGGCCGGTGAGCGTCAGGACCAGGGTCGAGCCCGGCTCGAAGCGCTCCGCCTTCACCATCTTCATCAGGCCGGCGACGGACGCCGCCGAGGCGGGCTCCATGAAGATGCCCTCCTCGCGGGCCAGGAGCCGGTAGGCGCGGAGGATCTCCTCGTCGGTGACGGTCTCGATCCAGCCGCCGGAGTCCTTCATCGCCTCGACGGCGGGCCCCCAGTTGGCGGGATTGCCGATGCGGATCGCCGTGGCGATGGTCTTGGGCTCGGGGATCACGCGGTTCTCGAAGATGGGCGCCGCGCCGGCGGCCTGGAAGCCCACCATCCGCGGCAGCTCCTTCGCGCGTCCCGCTCGGTGGTACTCGCGGTAGCCGCGCCAGTAGGCGGTGATGTTGCCGGCGTTCCCCACCGGGATCAGGTGGTAGTCGGGGGCGCGGCCGAGCTGGTCCACCACCTCGAAGGCCGCGGTCTTCTGCCCCTCTAACCGAAACGGGTTCAGCGAATTTACTAGAGTCACCGGGTGATGTTCGGCGATCTCGGTGACGATGGCCAGGGCCTGGTCGAAGGAGCCCTCCACCATCAGGACCGTGGCCCCGTGGATCGCGGCCTGGGAGAGCTTGCCGATCGCGACGGCTCCCCGCGGCACCATCACGACCGCCTTGATCCCCGCGCGGGCCGCGTAGGCGGCGGCCGAGGCTGAGGTGTTTCCCGTCGAGGCACAGATGACCGCGCGTGACCCCGCTTCGAGCGCCTTCGAGATGGCCATGGTCATGCCGCGGTCCTTGAAGGAGCCCGTCGGGTTGAACCCTTCGCACTTGAGATAGATCGCCAGGCGCGGGTCCGTCGCCTCGGCCAGCCGCAGGGCGGGCAGCAGCGGCGTGTTCCCCTCGAGCAGCGTGACGACCGGCGTCGCCTCGGAGACCGGCAGGAACTCCCGGTACCGCTCGATCACACCGGGCCAGTTCATCAGAGGTCCCCGCCCTCGACGCGAATCGAAACCGTCTTGCCGGCGACGACGGGCAGCTTGTCGATGGCCTGGAGCGCGTGCCGCATGTCCGCCTCGCGGGCCTCGTGGGTCATCATCACCACCGGGACGGCCTCGGCCGCCCCGCGTCCCTTCTGGAGGACGGAGGCGATGGAGATGTTGTGCTGGCCGAGGATGCCCGCCACCTGCGAGAGGACGCCCGGCCGGTCCAGCGCCATGACGCGGAGGTAGTAGGGGCAGCGGATCTCGTCCATGGGCTGGAGGGGCAGCGGACGGGCGGCGATGGAGGGAAGCTCCACCGATTGCGAGGAGACGCCGTGCGCCAGGCCCCGGGCGATCTCCAGCACGTCGCTCCACACGGCGGAGGCCGTCGGCATCTGGCCCGCGCCCCGGCCGTAGAACATGAGATCCCCGACCGCGTCGCCCGTGATGAACACCGCGTTGAACACGCCTGAGACGGCGGCCAAGGGGGATGACGCCGGAATCATGGTCGGGTGAACTCGGATTTCCAGACGGCCGTCGGAGGCCTTGGCGATGGCGAGGAGCTTGATCCGGTAGCCGAGCTCGGTGGCGTAGGCGATGTCCTGCCGGGTCACGGCGGTGATCCCCTCGGTGTAGATGTCCTTGAGGTCCACCGACGTCCGAAACGCCAGCGTCGCCAGGATCTGGAGCTTGTGGGCCGAGTCCAGCCCCTCGATGTCGAGCGTGGGGTCCGCCTCGGCGTAGCCCTTGGCCCGGGCCTCCTTCAAGACCTCGGCGAAGTCGCGCCCCTCCTCGGTCATCTTGGTGAGGATGTAGTTGGAGGTGCCGTTGATGATGCCGTGCACGGACAGGATGCGGTTGGCGGCCAGCCCCTCTTTGATCGACCGGATCAGCGGGATGCCGCCCGCGACGGCCGCCTCGAAGCCGAACATGACGCCCCGCCGCCGCGCCTCATCGAACAGCTCGGCCCCGTGATGGGCCAGGAGCGCCTTGTTGGCGGTCACCACGTGCTTGCCCGCCTGGAACGCGCGGAGGATGAAGCTCCGGGCCGGCTCCAGGCCGCCCAGGAGTTCGATCACGATCTGGACGTCGGGGTCGTCGAGGACCCGCTGCGCGTCGGGGACCAGCGACAGGCTCTGGAGGTCGAGCCCTTCGCGCGGGCGCGTCGTGTCCTGGTCGGCGACGCGGTGGAGGAGGAGCCGGCAGCCGGCGCGCTCTTCGAGCTCGGCGCGGTGGGCGTTCAGAATCTTCACGACGCCGCTGCCGACCGTGCCCAGGCCCAGCAGGCCGACCCTCACCA
>JBBTEL010000087.1:0-1427 GCA_038042325.1 Candidatus Methylomirabilota bacterium | reverse complement strand
GGCTCGCCCACGAGAAGGGGGCGCTCGTGTACGTGGACGACGCGGGAGGCGCGCGCGTGGGGCCGGCCGTGTTCGGTCAGCCGAGGATGCTGGAGCTGGGCGTTGACGTCGGCGCCACCGGCCTGGACAAATACGGCACCGTGGGACCGAGGCTGGGGCTGCTGGCTGGGGAGAAAAGCCTTGTGGGGCGCATCAGCGCCCGGGCCTTTGAGTTCGGGCTCGAGGCGCGCCCGATGCTGTACGGAGCGGCGGTGCGATCCCTGGAGGGCTACACGCCCGAACGGGTGCGGGCCCTCGTGGACTGCACCCGCCAGGTTGCCGGGGCGCTCCGAGCGGTCCTCGGGCGCCGTCTCCATGAAACGCCGGTAACGGCTCAGCTCCTGGCCGAAGACGTCCTGGAGCTCGCGATGGAGCGGGCGGGGGTGAGCCGGCCGCCCATCGTTCCCTATGAGGCGACGGCGGCCTTGGCCATGCTGCTCCTTGAGGATTACGGGATTCTTACGGTCCACTTCGCGGGCCTGCCTCCGGGGACCTCGAGCCTGCTCTTCAAGTTCATCCCGCCGGAGACCCTGGCGAGGTTCGGCGGGCCGGACGCGCTCGCCAAGGCTGTGGACGCCTCCCTGGGCCGGCTGGCGAGCCTGATCGGGGATGCAGAGAAGATCCGTCGCCTGCTCCTGGGCGACGCGGCGGGGTGAGACGGTGGCTCAGCCGGCGATCGCGTTCAGGCAGGTCAACAAGTGGTTCGGCAAGCTGCACGTCCTTCAGGACATCACGCTGGAGATCCAGCCCGGGGAGGTGGTGGTGGTCTGCGGCCCGTCGGGCTCGGGGAAGAGCACGCTGATCCGCTGCGTCAACCGGCTGGAGCCGATTCAATCGGGAGAAGTCGTCGTGCTGGGCCAGTCCCTCACCCAGCCGAGTGTCAACCTCACCCGCCTCAGGACCGAGGTGGGGATGGTCTTTCAGGCCTTCAACCTCTACCCCCACATGACCGCCCTGGAGAACATCCTCCTCGCGCCCCTGAAGGTGAAAGGGCTCTCCCGGGCCGAGGCCGAGAAGATCGCCGTGGCGCTCCTCGAGCGCGTGGGAATTCCCGAGAAGGCGGGCCAGTACCCGGCCCACCTGTCGGGCGGCCAGCAGCAGCGCGTGGCCATCGCCCGGGCCCTGGCCATGCAGCCCAAGATCATGCTCTTCGACGAGCCCACCTCGGCTCTGGACCCCGAGATGATCAACGAGGTGCTGGAGGTGATGACCGACCTGGCCAGGGAAGGGATGACGATGGTGGTGGTCACCCACGAGATGGGGTTCGCCAAGCGGGTGTCCCACCGGATCGTCTTCATGGACGAGGGGCAGGTGGTGGAGGAGGGGAAGCCCGAGACCTTCTTCGCGGCCCCGAAGTCGGACCGGACGAAGCTTTTCCTGTCGAAGAT
>JBBTEL010000086.1:4679-6393 GCA_038042325.1 Candidatus Methylomirabilota bacterium | reverse complement strand
GCTCCTCTTCTTCGGGATCCTCATGATCATCGCCCAGGGGTCCGCCATCGCCCCGTTCATCTATACGCTCTTTTAGCGGGCCTCCTGTATAATCGATAGACGATGCGAGTCCTGATCACGGGGATCACCGGATTCGTCGGGAGCCACCTGGCGGAGTACCTGCTCAAGGCGGGCGCGGAAGTGTGCGGGTCGATCCGGTGGCGGAGCAAGACCGACAATATCGAGCACCTGCGCTCCCAAATCGAGCTGGTGGAGTCGGACCTCCGGGATCTCTCCTCGGTGCAGGGGCTGGTTGATGCCGCCGACGCGGACTACCTGGTGCACCTGGCGGCCCAGAGCTTCGTGGCGGCCTCCTGGCACACGCCGGCCGAGACCCTCTACACCAACACGATCAGTCAGGTGAACCTGCTCGAGGCGATTCGGAAGCGGGCCAAGATACCACGCTTCCTGGTCGTCGGGTCCAGCGAGGAGTACGGGCTCGTGTACGAGCACGAGCTGCCGATCAAGGAGACCAACCCGCTCCGCCCCCTCTCGCCCTACGCGGTCAGCAAGGTGACCCAGGATCTCATGGGCTACCAGTACTGGAAGAGCTACAACCTACCGATTGTCCGAGCGCGGGCGTTCAACCACGAGGGCCCCCGTCGAGGTGACCCCTTTGTGACGTCGAACTTCGCCAAGCAGATCGCCGAGATCGAGGCCGGACGGCGAGAACCCGTGATCCATGTGGGCAACCTGAAGGCCCGGCGGGATTTCTCCGACGTCCGGGACATCGTCCGCGGGTACTGGCTCCTGCTCGAGCGGGGGGAGCCCGGCGAAGTCTACAACCTCTGCTCGGGCCAGGCCTGGTCCATCCAGCAGGTCCTGGACTTCCTCCTGGCCCAGTCGCGGGTCTCCAAGATTTCCGTGCGGGAGGACCCCGCCCGGCTGCGGCCCTCCGACGTGCCGTTCCTGGTGGGGGACGCGAGCAAGATCCGGCAGGCGCTGGGCTGGCGGACGGAGATTCCCTTCGAGCAGACGCTCCGAGACCTCCTCGACTACTGGCGCCAGCGGATTAAGGCCGCGGGCCCCTAGGCGCTCGCTGGAGGGACGGAGGGCAGGGAAGTCATGCAGCGACCCGAGCTTGCAGCGAGACAGGCCCAGTGGGCGCGCTATCGGGCCTGGGATGAGAGCTACACTCGAGAGAACGCTCTTCTCCGTGGCGAGGCGGCCATCCGTGCTGTGGGCGAGATGATAGAGTTCTACCTCGAGGTCTCAGGAGGGTCGGCCACAGCGTGGCGGAACGAGGGGGCAAAGGTGGAGGCTATTCGGAGGGTTCGCCAGGCGCTTCGCTTCGCCACACCCGCCCGATGACGCGGTTCGAGGCGGCCCTCCTCACTATCGCGAAAGTGTTGGAAACGTCGGCCGTCCCCTATATGGTCATCGGTGGCGTCGCGAACCTTTTTTGGGGCGTGCCGCGGACCACCCTCGATCTCGACATCACCATCTGGGTAGAGGACGCTGACATCCCCCGCTTCATCCAGCGCCTGCGCGGCGTTCTTCGCCTGCTTCCGGACGATCCGGCAGCGTTCGTCAGGGAAACGCGCGTCCTTCCCACGGAAACGAAGGAGGGATTCCGCGTCGATCTGATCTTCGGGACGCTCCCCTTTGAGGAGACTGCCATCCGCCGGGCCCGTGCGATGTCCGTCGCGGAGGAGCCGGTGCGCGTGTGCACTCC
>JBBTEL010000086.1:0-4579 GCA_038042325.1 Candidatus Methylomirabilota bacterium | reverse complement strand
GAAGGCCTGGCAGCCGATATGGGACGACCCGACCTTCTCGATTTTTATCGGGGTTGTGTCGGTGAGGGACGATAAAGCGCGCCTGACAGGCTCCTCGATGCGGGTCGCGCTGATCCACGACTGGCTCACGGGGATGCGGGGCGGGGAGCGCTGCCTCGAGGTCTTCTGCGAGCTCTTCCCCGACGCCGACCTCTTCACCCTCCTTCACGTCCGCGGCAGCGTCTCGGCGACCATCGAGAACCGCCGGATCACCACCTCCTTCCTCCAGCGCCTTCCCGGCGCGGAGGCGCGCTACCGCGCGCTGCTCCCCCTCTTTCCCTGGGCTGTCGAGCGCTTCGACCTGCGCGGCTACGACCTCGTGCTCTCGTCGAGCCACTGCGTGGCGAAGGGCGTGCGGGTGCCGCGGGGGGCGCTCCACGTCTGCTACTGCTTCACCCCCATGCGCTACGTGTGGGATCTCTACGACGACTACTTCGGCGCCCGCGCCCCGTTGGCCGTGCGCCTCGCGATGCCGCCGGTCGCCGCCGCCCTGCGGCGCTGGGACCGGCGATCGGCCACCCGCGTTCACCACTTCATCGCGATCTCGCGCTTCGTCGCCGACCGGATCGCCCGCTGCTACGGCCGTGACGCCGAGGTGATCTATCCTCCCGTGGATTGCCAGCGCTTCCGCCTGTCCGAGGACGCCGGAGAGTTCTATCTCGTCGTCTCGGCCCTCTCCCCGTACAAGCGCGTGGACCTCGCCGTGGAGGCGGCCAACCGTCTCGGCGTCCGCCTGGTGGTGGTGGGCTCCGGGCCGGAGGAGCGGCGCCTCCGGGCGCTGGCGGGGCCGACCGTGGAGTTTCTCGGCTGGCAGGCGGATGCCGAGGTGGCGGATCTCTACGCGCGGTGCCGCGCGCTCCTCTTTCCCGGCGTGGAGGACTTCGGCATCGTGCCCCTCGAGGCCATGGCCTCGGGGAAGCCCGTGCTCGCCTTCGAGCGCGGCGGCGCGCGGGAGACCGTGGTCCCGCTGGAGCAGGGAATCGAGTCCCCGACGGGCCTGTTCTTCGCGGAGCAGACCGTAGAGGCGCTGGCGGAGGCGATCCGCCGGTTCGAGGCCAACGCCCACCGGTTCGACGCCAAGGCCCTCCGGGTCCGCGCCGAAGGCTTCGACCGCCCGCTCTTCAAGGAACGGATCGCCGCGTACGTGGCTCGCCGGTGGGAGGAATTTTCCCGGCGCTGAGGCCGGGGGGAGACCTCTCGGGCGCGGGAGTGCCACCCCCTTCGCAGGGGAATTTCTGGCGACGTTTAGGATACAATCTCTGCGATGCGCCTTCCCCACGGGAGGACGCCCTTATGACGGAACGAAGCCGTGACTGGATGGACCAAGCCGAGAGCGATCTCCGCCACGCGAAGAGCGATGTGGACGCGGGCTTTTACGAGTGGGCCTGCTTCTCGGCTCAGCAGGCTGCGGAAAAGGCCGTCAAGGCGGTTTTTCAGGCGATGGGCGCAGAAGCGTGGGGTCATGCCGTGGCAGACCTTCTCGGCGAACTCGGCCACCGACAGACGGTTCCTGAGGTCTTGATCGAGGCCGGATTGGAGCTGGACAAGGCGTATATTCCGGCTCGCTATCCGAACGCACATCCCTCGGGTTCTCCGCAGTCCCGGTACACCAAGACGGAGGCGACCCGGCTGATCGGCCATGCGGAAGAAATTATCAGGTTCTGTGCGGATCTTTTATCCCGCCTCCGATAGAGCGGAGGTGCTCCAGATTCTGCGGGAGCGCCTCGGTCGCGTCGAGCTGAAGCTGCCCCTCGTGAAGGTGGTCCTGTTCGGGTCCTACGCGAAGGGCAACTACACCGTTGCGAGCGACGTGGACTTGCTCGTCATCTACCGTGGCGCGCCGCGGCCCGACGCGTACGCCCTGGTCAAGCGCGCTCTGGCCATCCCGCGTCTGGAGCCCCACCTCTATACCGAGGCGGAGTACGAGGCGGTGCGGGCGACGGTGGACCGCATGGTCCGGGGCGGGGTCACGCTCCGTGGATAGCTGCGAGCGTCGGCGGTGCTGAGGGCCCACTCCCGGTTCTTCGAGCAGTTGACGCTGGTTGGGGATCTGGTCCTGATCGCCGGCTGCTGGGTGCTCGCCTACTACCTGCGCTTCGCCCTGGGTCCGATCCCCGTGTACCGCGGGGTTCCGCCGCTCCTCCCCTACCTCTATCTCCTCGCGCCGATCGTGATCGTGTGGGCCGTGGCTTTTCGGGCCTTCGACCTCTATCGCCCGCGGCGTCTCGGGTCGCATTTCTCCGAATGGGTGGACGTCGCCAAGGCTTCCAGCCTCGGCAGCCTCGTCCTGGTGGCCATCATGGAGTTCTTCTTCCGCTCCTTCGAGTTCTCCCGCCTTGTCATCGTCTACTTCTGGGTCCTCTCGATCGTCACGGTGAGCCTCTCGCGCGTCGTCTTCCGCGAGGCCCTGCGGGTTGCCCGGCGCCGTGGGTATAACCTCCGCTACGCCGTCATCGTCGGGTCTGGCGAGCTCGCGGAGACGGTCATCGACCGCCTCCGCCTCCGGCCGGACATCGGGCTGCATGTTCTGGGGGTCGTCGGCGACGACAAGGAAGGGCTCGGGCCCCAGACGAAGTGGCTGGGGGGCTACGCCGATCTGCGAACGGTCTTGGACGCTCAAGCAGTGGACCACATGATCCTGGCACTGCCTCACGAGGACATGGCGAGGCTCCCGATGCTCCTCAACGACATCGGCGACGACCCGGTGACGATCCACGTGGTTCCGGATATCATCCGCTTCGCTTCCCTCCGGGGAGGTGTCGAGGAGTTCGAGGGGGTGCCCTTCATCCACCTCCGGGAGTCCCCCCTGTACGGCTGGAACCGCCTCTTCAAGCGCGGCTTCGACCTGGTCCTCGGCGGCCTGGCGCTGGTCCTGGCCGCCCCCCTCATGGCGGCAATTGCCGTCGCGATCAGGCTGATCTCTCCCGGACCGGTCTTCTACCGCCAGGAGCGGATGGGGCTCGACGGCCAGCGCTTCCGGATGCTGAAGTTCCGGACCATGCCCGTGGACGCCGAGGCCCGGAGCGGCCCCGTGTGGGCCCGGCCCGACGATCCGCGTCGGACGCGGCTCGGGGCATTGCTGCGCCGGTTCAGCCTGGACGAGCTGCCCCAGCTCTGGAACGTGCTCCGCGGGGAGATGAGCCTCGTGGGCCCCCGCCCCGAGCGGCCGGTCTTCGTGGAGGAGTTCCGCCGGAAGATCCCCGGCTACATGCTGCGCCACAAGGTGAAGGCCGGGATCACCGGGTGGGCCCAGGTCAACGGCTGGCGCGGCAACACTTCGCTCGAGCGGCGGATCGAGTACGACCTCTATTACATCGAGCGCTGGTCCCTCGGCTTCGATCTGAAGATCCTCTGGCTCACCCTGCTGCGTGCCTTCCGGGGTGACAACGCCTATTGAGCAACGCGCGCTCTCCCGAGCGGTGGGCCCTCGGCCTTTTCCTGATCGGGCTGGCGTTCTCGATCACGCTGTCACAGGTGACCCTCGCCCTGCTGGTGCTCCTCTGGGTCTATCGCCTCTGGGACGCCCGGGCGCGGGCGGCGATGACCTTTCCGCTGGCGACGCCGTTCCTCGCCTTTGTTGCCGCCAGCCTCCTGGCAGCCCTTCGCTCGGCCGATGTGTGGGAGAGCCTCGCGAAGTCCAAGGCGCTCCTCCTCATCCTCGTCTTCTTCACCCTGGTCGACCTCCTGGGCAGCGCCGACGATGCCGATTGGTTTCTTGCCCGGCTCTTCCTCCTGATGGCCGTGGTGTCTCTCCTGGGTGTCGTGCAGGTGGCCTTCTGCCCGGAGAAGCCCCTGGGCGGGCCCCTGCTGTGGCGCTGGACTCGGAACTGCCATCGCGCCCACGCCTTTTACAGCATCTACATGACCCTCGCCGGCGTGCTGACCCTGACGCTCCTCGCCACCCTGCCTCGGCTCTTCACCGGGCTTTCTGGGTGGCGATGGTGGATGCCTCCGGCCTGGGCGCTCTCGGGGCTCGGGCTCCTCGCGACCTACACGCGCGGAGCATGGCTCGGGTTCCTGGTGGGAGCGGTCACGCTCTCGCTGCTCCTGCGGCGTTTCTGGGTGCTCGGGGCGATCGGCGCTGGCCTCGTGCTTGCGCTCCTGGTGCTTCCGGCCGGCCCGCTGGAACTTCGGATCAAGAGCCTCGTGGATCCGGCCGATCCGACGCTTCGCGAGCGGCTGTATATGTGGGAGAGCGCTCTGGCGATCGCCCGAGATCACCCGCTGACGGGCGTCGGGGTGGGGCAGGTGAAGGTGGTCTATCCCCGCTACGCGCGACCGGAAGCGTTCAAGAAGACCGCGAGCCACCTGCACAACACGCCGCTCCAGATCCTGGCGGAGCGCGGCGTGCTCGGCCTGGCCGCCTGGGCCTGGATCTGGGTCGCGTTCTTCGTCCGGGCGGGGCGGCTCCTGGGGCGGCTCGGCCCGGATCAGGGGCGCGAGCGCGGCCTGGTCGCCGGGAGCCTGGCGGCGATCGTCGGCTTTCTGGTGGCGGGGCTCTCCGAGTTCAACTTCGGGGACTCGGAGGTCGTGATGGTGG
>JBBTEL010000085.1:0-1487 GCA_038042325.1 Candidatus Methylomirabilota bacterium | reverse complement strand
ACGCCGAGGGCCGCCGCCAGCTTGCCGAGGGTATGGAGCGACGGCGTGAGCCGGCCGGACTCGATCTGCGACACCATGCTGGGCGTCAGGTTCGCCTTCTCGGCGAGCTGGCGCTGCTGGAGGCCACGCTCCAGCCGCAGGGTCTTGAGGCGCTCGCCCACCGTCACGCGACTTCCTCCTCGTTGCGCGGGCTGTCCGGCAAGCCGGCCAGGCGCCGCAGGGCGCGCGCGACGAAGACTTTCGTCATCTTCTTCCGGTAGGGATGGGTCAGATCCGTATTGTCGAGCGGCTTGGATGGCCGGGCGGCGACCTCCGCCACCTCGGCGATCAGCGCGGGCGTGAGGCGCTCGCCCACCAGGAGCGCGCCGGCCTCCACCGCCTCGCGGGGCTGGGAGGCCACGGCGCCGAGGACGATCTTCGCCGTCTTCACGCGGCCGCCGTCCAGGCTGAGGGCGACGGCGACGCCGAGGACCGGGAAGTCGAACGAGCCGCGGCGCCGAAGTTTCAGGTAGGCGCATCGGAGCCCGTCAACCGGCGGCAGGAGGATCTCGGTCAGCACCTCATCGCGCGCCTTGGCGAGATAGTCGATCCCGTCGTCCTTGAAGAGGGACGCGACGGGAACGACCCGTTCGCCCCCGACTCCCACCAGCCGCGCCCGGGCGCCG
The DNA here is from genome assembly GCA_038042325.1 of Candidatus Methylomirabilota bacterium. Lineage (GTDB taxonomy): Bacteria > Methylomirabilota > Methylomirabilia > Rokubacteriales > CSP1-6 > CSP1-6. Next base: position 822 of record JBBTEL010000085.1, on the reverse strand, counting down.
AGGCTCCAGAGCACCGGCGCCGTGTCGGTGGACGACACGGCCCAGCAGCGGGGGCTCCCCGGCGCCACCAGGCAGATGTCTCCGTCCTTCTTCATGCAGAAGCCGATCGCCCGCCGCCACTGGTACGACTGGTTGTAGTAGTTGCAGCGGGGATCGACACAGACGTTGCCGCCGATGGTCCCCATGTTGCGGAGCGGCGGCGTCGAGACCAGCCCCGCGGCAACGGCCAGCGCGGGGACATGCTCTCGGACGGCCGGGTGCTCGGAGACGTCGGTCAGCGTGGTCCCTGCCCCGATCACGAGGCCGGTCGTGGCTTCCCCGCGCACGCCCACCAGTTCCCTGATCCCCCGGAGGCCCACCAGCACCTTCGGCTCGAACTGGCGGCGCTTCATGTTCGGGTAGAGGTCGGTCCCCCCGGCGACGAACATCGCCTCGGGACCGTGGTCGGCCATCATGCGTACCGCTTCCCCGACCGAGAGGGGCGCCAGGTACGTGAAGGGCGGAAGCCTCATCATCCCTGGATCTTCCTCTTGACAGACGGGTCGGCGGCCTCGCCAAACGCGGACGCAACCTTGAGCGGCTCGGGAAACTTGAAGACGGGGAGCCGCTCGGGCCCCACGCGCGGCGCCTTGCCTTGCTTTTTCAGATCCAGGGCCTTCACGACCTTCTCGGGGGAGATGGGGATCTCGTCGATGCGCGCGCCGACGGCGTCGTACACGGCGTTGGCGACGGCTGGAATGACCGGCAAGAGCGGACCCTGCCCTGCCTCCTTGGCGCCGCAGGGCCACTCGGGGTCCCCGGTCTCGACGAGGATCGTGTAGA
>JBBTEL010000084.1:0-1975 GCA_038042325.1 Candidatus Methylomirabilota bacterium | reverse complement strand
CTGCGCGCCCGGGACGAGCGGGAGCTCCTGGAGCAACTGGAGCGGGCCCCCCTGGGCTCGGTCTATTACCATACCCACAGCGTCTTCCTCCGCCACCACCAGGTCACGGGGGCCTACCCGAACGACTTTGCCAACTGGGTGGCGTTCCAGGTCCGCGATCAGGTGCTCGGCGAGCGTCTGGCCGTCGTGGATCCGTTTGCGTTCGGCAGCCTCGAGGCGCTGCGGGAGGAGCTGGTGTCCGTCATCGATGACCACATCGCCACCCTGCATCCGGTCCCCCGGGTCGTCTTCGGGGACCCCTTCTTCTTCGTCCAGTCGCACGTGATCGAGGTGCCCACCGGGATGGAGGCGCGGAGCCTCGGCGAGTTCCGTCAATGCCTCGCCGAGGTGGACGCCAGCTCGATCTACTTCCACGCGCTCGAATCGCGCGTCCGACGCGGCCATATCCACGGTGATTTCGCGGAATGGATCGATCGGGCGCTCGGGCTTTCGCCGCTAGCGGAGGAGATCGCGCGGATCAACCCCTATCTGGGAGGACTGGACGAGATCCGTGTCCGGATGCTCCGGCTTCTCGACACCGCACTGGGAGGAAAAGCGCTCGCCGGTGGGCACTAACGCGCTCACCATCGACGCCTACCGGGAGGTGGCGCCCAAGGGGACCATCGACTTCCTGCTGCGCCTCGCCGAACGGGCGCGCGGGCGGCGCTTCCTCCACGTCAACTCCACCCGCTACGGCGGTGGCGTGGCCGAGGTCCTCACCCGCCTCGTGCCCATCATGGGAGAGCTCGGCATCAAGGCGGACTGGGAGGTCATCGAGGGCGATCCAGAGTTCTTCGCCACCACCAAAGCCTTCCACAACGCCCTCCAGGGCACCGAGCAGGTGTTCACGGAGGCGATGCTGGAGCATTACCTCGAGATCAACCGGGCCAACGCCGAGCGCCTCAGACCGGCCGGCGACCTCGTGCTGATCCACGACCCCCAGCCGGCGGCGATGATCGAGGCCCGCCCGCCGGAAGGCAAATGGGTCTGGCGCTGTCATATCGATCTTTCCACCCCCCAGCGGCGCGCCTGGGCGTTCCTGCGCCGGCACGTGCTCCGGTACAACGCGGCCGTCTTCTCCCTCCCGGCCTTCGCCCAGCAGCTCCCCCTTCCCCAGTTCCTCGTCTACCCGTCCATCGACCCGCTGGCGGAGAAGAACCGGCGGATGACCAAGGGCGAGATCGCCAAGATCCTCGCCAATCTCCAGGTCCCCGACGACAAGCCGATCCTTCTCCAGGTCTCGCGCTTCGACCGCTTCAAGGACCCCATCGGGGTCATCAACGCCTACCGGCTGGTCAAGCGCGACCACGATGTGCGGCTGGTGCTGGCGGGGGGAGGCGCGGCGGACGACCCTGAAGGGGCGCAGGTCCTGGCGGAGGTCCGGGAGGCGGCGGGGCGCGATCCCGATGTCTACGTGCTCGATCTGCCCTCCAACGCGCACCTCCAGATCAACGCCCTCCAGCGCTCCGCCACCATCGTCATCCAGAAGTCCACGCGGGAGGGGTTTGGCCTCACGGTGGCCGAGGCGATGTGGAAGGGGAAGCCCGTCATCGGCGGGGCGACCGGCGGCATCACCGTGCAGATCCTCTACGGGGTCACGGGCTACACCGTGAACTCGGTGGAAGGCTGCGCCTACCGGATCCGCCACCTCCTGAGCAACCCGGCCCTCATGCGGAAGATGGGGGAGGCCGGGCGCGAGCACGTGCGGCGCAATTTCCTCATCACCCGGCACCTCCGGGATTACCTCTCCCTCCTGGTGCACCTCACCGCCTGACACACAGGGGCCGAGATGAACCCGATCTTCCAATGGATCGTTGCCCATACCACAGCGAAGTCGCTGGCACGACGCTGCCCACAATGTCAACGCACGCAAATTGTGGGCCGCAGCCAGGTCCGGGACACGGTACCCTGTGAGTTTTGCCGAACGCCTATTCCG
>JBBTEL010000083.1:0-13385 GCA_038042325.1 Candidatus Methylomirabilota bacterium | reverse complement strand
GCTACTGGGTCGCCGCGCTCCCCCTGGGGCTCGGCTTCGTCCCGGCGTTCTTCACTGCCGACCGGCGCGGGCTCCACGACTGGATGTCGGGGACGCGGGTCGTGCGTCGGCAGGCCGCGCCGGTCCTGGCACCCTCCTCACCCACGCCCTACTCAGACGCCCCTCACCTCTTCTCCCCTTCCCCCTCACCCCGCCCCACTCATACGCCCCTCACCTCTTCTCCTCTCCCCAGTGGGGAGAGGTAGGGTGAGGGGGAGAGGATGAAGGTGAGGGGATTATAAGTGGGGTGAGGGGGGAGAGGGAATCGGCGGAGAGCGCGGGATGAACCGACGGAAATTTCTCGAGCTGAGCGCGGCGGGCTCGGCGCTCGCTTTGGGGCACGGCGTGGCCGCCCCGGCGCGAGCTCAGGGCCGGACGCGCGTGGTCGTGGTGAAGACGGAGGAGCACCGGGACGGCGTCACCCGGGCGCTCCGGCTGCTCGGGGTCGGCGGTCTGAGCCGCCGGCACGTGGTGGTGAAGCCCAACTTCAACTCGGCCGATCCCTCCCCCGGGTCCACGCATCCCGACACGCTCGGCGCCCTCGTCGAGTGGCTCGGCGCTGCGGGGGCTAGCCGCGTGACGGTGGCGGACCGGAGCGGCATGGGCGTGACGCGCGAGGTGATGGAGGCCAAGGGCGTCCCGGCCCAGGGCAGGAAGCTCGGCTTCGCGGCGGTCGTGCTCGACGAGCTCCCCGCGCGAGACTGGATCGCGCGCCCGCTCCCGGGCGGCCACTGGAGCCGCGGCGTGCTCTTTCCGCGCCTGCTCGAGGAAGCGGACGCCATCGTCTCGACCTGCGCGCTGAAGACGCACCGCTTCGGCGGCCACTTCACCCTGTCGCTCAAGAACAGCGTGGGCGCCGTGGCCAAGTACGGGCCCGACGGCTATAACTATATGAGCGAGCTCCACACCTCGGCGGATCAGCGGAAGATGATCGCCGAGATCAACACGCTCTACCGGCCGGCGCTGGTCCTCCTGGACGGCCTCGAGGCCTTCGTGGACGGCGGGCCCGAGGCGGGACGGAAGGTCCGCCCGGGGGTGATGATCGCCGGGACGGATCGCGTGGCCGTGGACGCGGTGGGCGTGGCGATTCTCAGGCTCTACGGCACGACGCGCGCGGTTTCGACGGGGAAGATCTGGAGTCTGGAGCAGATCGCCCGGGCCGCGGAGCTGGGGGTGGGCGTCGCGGGCCCCGCCGAGATCGAGCTGGTCAGCGACGACGCGGCGGGAGAAGCGTTTCTCTCCCGCCTGCACCCGATCGTCTCAGCCGGCTAGTTACTTCGAGACGAGTGCTTCCGCGAGAGGCGAAGCCGGGGGCTCGAGGGGCTGGAGCGCCGCGAGGCGCTCGGTCATCTTCGGGTGGGTGGCCAGCACGCCGCCCTCTTCCTTGCTCTTCCCGTTCCGCGCGTCGGCCGCCTGGAGGGCCAGAGAGAGGGCCCGGCGGGGCGCCTGGTAGCCCATCGCCCGCAGGATCTCCACCGCCCGCGCGTCCGCCTGGAGCTCGCGCTCGCGGGAGTAGGCGCGCACGATCAGCGGGTTCACCACGAAGTCGGCGAGGCTCGCCCCGGGGACCAGAACGCCGAGAATCGCGAAGCCCGCGGTGATCGAGAGCGACAGGGCCTGCTTCTGTCCCAGGTGGCCGAGCAGTTCGTGGGCGACCTCGTGGGCGATGAGGGGCTCGACGATGTGCACGGGCATCCGCGCGAGGCCGTCCGTCACGTAGAAGGTGGCGTCCTCCGCGGTCCAGGCCTGGACCTGCGGGGATTTCACGAGGGCGAAGCTGTAGCGGAATGGATCGTCGCCCGCGGCCTGCGCGGCCTTGTAGAGCGCGTTGCTGACCTTGAGCGCGTCGGGATCCGTGAGCGACGGCAGGTAGGTTCCGGACGGCACGGAGGCGCAGCCGGCCAGGAGCAGGATCGCTCCGACGATCGCGAGGCCTCTTCGTCCGCGCCCGAATGCTCGCATTGGAAAGTGATCTCATGGTAGGAGGCCGGCGCAGAAATCCCGCCAGGAAAAAAGCGACGGCGCGGCCTCCCACGGGTTGGGGGGCGCCCGCTGCGATCCCCCAGCGCTGGCGCCTCTTCTAGCCGGCTCCTGCCACGTCGAGGAGCGGCGGTCGTCGTGCCATCATACGGGCCATGACCCTCTGGATCGCGGCGGCCGGGGCGTTCGTGGTGTCCCTGGACTCCATGGTGAACATCGCGTTTCCGTCCATGGCTGCGGCGTTCCGCGTCCCGCCAGAAGCGATGCGGTGGGTCATCGTCTGCTACGTCGGGACGTACGCCCTCACGTCGTTCGTCGGCGGCGCCGCGGCGGACCGGATCGGGCACGGCCACGTCTTCAGCGCGGGGCTGGCCCTGAGCGCCGTGGGGTTCGTCCTGTCGGGGACAGCGCCGACGTTCGGCTGGCTCCTCGGGGGGCGCGTGGTGCAGGGGGTCGCGGCCGGCCTTGTCTACGGCACCGCGCCCGGTCTCGTGACGCTGGCGGCGCTCCCGGAGGCGCGCGGCCGGGCGCTCGGGTTCATGAGCGCGGGAATCGGCCTCGCCTTCACGACCGGGCCGCTGATCGCCGGGCTGCTCGTGGACGCCGTCGGCTGGCGGGCCGTGTTTCACATCCGGGTCGCGCCGGCGCTGGGGGCGCTCGCGTGGGCCCTCGCCACGCTGCCGGCAGGGCGGGCGGCGGTCGATCACCGCCTCGTGAGCCTACGCCAAATCGTTCGCGCCCCGGTGCTCCACGCCGGCCTCCTCTCCTTCATCGCCAACGCCGGCATCTTCGCCATCTGGCTCCTGGCCCCGTTCTACCTCGTCGAGCGGCGCGGTCTCGATGCCCGGGCTGGCGGCGCGCTCTTCATGCTGACCCCGCTCGGCTGGACGCTGGGGGCGCCGCTCGGCGGCCGCCTGGCCGATCGCGTGGGGGCGCGGGGGCCGGTCATCGCCGGTCTCGCGCTCGAAGCTGTGGGGCTCTGGCTCCTGAGCCGGGCCGGCGCGGCGACGCCGATGCCGGCGCTGGCCGCGGGGCTCTTCGGCGCCGGCCTCGGGCTCGGCCTCTTCCAGGTTCCCAACATGGCGAGCGTGATGGCGGCCTTCGGACGGGAGCAGCAGGGAGTCGCGGGCGGGCTCGCCTTCCTGTCGCGGACGCTGGGAGTGGTGGCCGGCGTGCTGGTCTTTGCTCAGGTGTTCGCCGCCCGCCGGGGCCCGGCGGGCTTCGAGGCGGCGTTCGCCGAGGCGTTCGTCGTCGCGGCGGCCGCGGTGGCCGCCGCCGCGCTCCTGGCCCTCGCGGCTAGGCGAGGAGGATCCTGACCTCGTCCTCGATGGTCATCGGAGGAGCGACTCGGCCGCCTCCATGAAGGTCTCCGAGAGGGTCGGGTGGGTGTGGATCGTCAGGGCCAGGTCCTCCACTGTCAGGGCGGCCTCGACCGCGAGAGCGCCCTCGGCGATCAGCTCGCCCCCGCGCGGCCCGACGATTCCGACGCCGAGCACGCGGCCGGAGTCGGGGTCCACCACGAGCTTGGTGAGCCCATCGGAGCGCCCCAGCGTCGCCGCCCGGCCCGACGCCGCCCACTGGAATTTCGCGATCTTCACCGGGCGCCCCGCGCGCTGGGCCTCGCTCTCGGTCAGGCCGCACCAGGCCACCTCGGGGTCGGTGAAGACGACGGCCGGCACGACGACGTTGTCGAAGGCCGCCGGCCGCCCCACGATGACCTCGGCCGCCACCTTGCCCTGACGCATGGCCCGGTGGGCGAGCATCGGCTCGCCAGTCACGTCGCCCACGGCGTAGATGTGCGGGTCGTCGGTGCGGCAGTGGCCGTCCACTGCGATGATGCCGCGGGTATCACATCTGACGCGCGTCGTTTCCAGCCCCAGCCCCGCGCTCTGGGCCTTCCTGCCGACGGCGACCAGCACGCGATCGAAAGTCCGGATTTCTGAGCCGAGGGTCGCCTCGATTGCGGAACCGGTGTCGCGAAGGCCGGTGACCTTCGTGTTCAGGTGGATCTTCTCGAAGAGGTCCTCCGAGCGCCGGGCGAGGGGCTGGACGAGATCGCGGTCCACGCCGGGGAGGAGGCCATCCAGCATCTCGGCGAGCGTGACCCGGCTGCCGAGGGCGGCGTACACCTGGCCCAGCTCGAGGCCGATGTAGCCACCCCCGATCACGAGGAGCCGCTCCGGCACGTCCGCCAGCGCCAGGGCGGCGGTCGAGTCCATCACCCTCCCGCTCCGGGCGGTGACTCCAGGGAGCGGGCTTGGAAGGGACCCCGTGGCGATCACCGCGTGCTTGAAGCGGATTTTCTGGGGCTCTTCGCCCTCCACGCGGAGGCCCCGCGAGTCCTCGAAGACGGCGCGGCCGCCGATGATTTCGACGCCCTTCTTCTTCGCGACGAAGGCGACCCCTTTCGACAGCTTTCCGACCACGCGCTCCGCCATCCACTTGCGCAGGGGGTCGAGGGAGACGCGCGGATCACCGAAGTCCACGCCGAATTCCTTCGCGCTCTCGGCCTCATGGATGACGGCGGCGACGTGGAGGAGCGCCTTGGACGGGATACAGCCCTCGTAGAGGCACGCCCCGCCCAGCCGCTTGTTGGCGTCCACGACGACGGTCTCGAGCCCCAACTCGGCGCAGCGAAACGCCGCCGAGTAGCCACCGGGGCCGCCGCCCACGACGACCACGTCCACCTCACGGACCAGATCCCCCATGACCATCGGCTACCCTTGACTTATATGCATATTATGCATATCATCTCGATGTGGAGTTTGAGTGGGATAACGCCAAGGCGGCGCGAAACCTTCGAATCCACGGGGTGAGTTTCGAGGAGGCCAAGACGACATTCTATGATCCGCTGGCGCTCATGCACGCTTCATGCTGCTTGGGATGTCGCGGGAAGGACGGCTGCTAATGACGGTTTTCGCGGAACGGGCCGAAAGGATCCGCATTATTTCTTCACGGCGCGCGACGAGGCGGGAGGTTAGTGGCCATGAAAAAGGAATTTGATTTTTCAAGAGCGAAACGCTCGGAGTATTGGAAGCGGATGCCCCCCCTCGAAGAGCTGGACCGGCACACCAAGATCCGGATCACCATCATGCTATATCAAGACATCTTGGATTTCTTTAAAGCCCGCGCGGCGAAACCTGGCGCGGGACCGTACCAGACGCAGATCAACACGGCGCTGCGCGAATACATCGAGGGGCAGAAGGCCGCGGGGAAGGACAAGGGGCCGGAGGATGAGCGGTTCATTTCGCGGCTGGCCGAGCGGGTAGCGGAGTACGTAGTGAAGAAGCAGGCGAGAAAGAAGCGGGCAGGCAGGGGGCGCTGACCTCATCCCTGTGCTCACAGGTCCAGGAGGAGCTGGTCGGGGTGCTCGAGGCGGCTGACGATGTCGGAGGCGAAGCGGGCGCCGTCGGCGCCGTCGGCGACGCGGTGGTCGAAGGTCAGGGTGAGGGGGAGCATGAGCCGCGGGCGGATCTGGCCGTCGTAGACCACGGCCTCCTCGCGCGCGCGGGCGACGCCCAGGATGGCGACCTCGGGGTAATTGATGATCGGGATCGCCCCCGTGCCGCCGAGGGCGCCGATGTTGGTGATCGTGAAGGTGCCCCCGCGGAGGTCGTCGAGGGCGGCCTTGCCGTCACGCATGCGCTGGGCCAGCGCGGCCAGCTCCCGCGCCAGGTCGAGGAGCGGCTTCTTGTCCACGTCGCGGAGGACGGGGACGATGAGGCCGCGGTCCGTCGCCACGGCGATCCCCAGGTGGTAGTAGCGCTTGAGGATCAGCTCGCCGGCGGCCGGGTCGAGGCTCGCGTTGAACTGGGGATGTTCCTGGAGCGCCAGGGCCGCCGCCTTGAGGAAGAAGCTCGTCAGCGTCAGCGTCACGCCCCGCTCGCGCGCGGCGTCGAGGTTCCGGCGGATGACGGCGTCCAGCTCCGTGATGTCGGCCTTGTCGAAGTGGGTGACGTGGGGGATGAGCGTGGCCGAGAGCGTCATCCGCTCGGCGATGGTCCGGCGCAGGTGGGAGAGCGGCTGGCGCTCGATGGGCCCGTACTGCTCGAACTTCGGCAGCGGGGGCGGCTCGACGCCGATTGGCGCCAGCGGTTTCGCCTCGGCGGCCCGCGCGGGAGCCTCGCGGGCGGCAGTGGGCTTCGGCCGGCCGGCGGCGGCGCGGACGTCCTCGTCGGTGACGCGACCTCCCGGCCCGCTCCCGGTCACCGTCGCGAGATCAACTCCGAGCTCCCGCGCCAGGCGCCGCGTCGCCGGCGTCGCCGGGACGGGGCCCGCCTCGGCGCGGGGCGCGGCTTTGGGCGCTGGAGCGGCGGCTGCCACCTTGGCCTGCTGAGGCGCGGCGCGGGGCGCGGCGCCCTCCGCCCCGTCGGCGAAGGTCACGAGCGCCTCACCGACCTTGACGGTCTGGCCGGGGCGCACGTGGACCTTCTCCACGCGGCCACTCATGGGGGAGGGGATCTCGACCTGGGCCTTGTCGGTCTCGACCTCGAGGAGGGGCGCGTCTTCCTGGATGACGTCGCCCTCGCGGACGTGGACCGTGACGATCTCGGCCTCGGTCAGGCCCTCGCCCAGGTCGGGCAGGACGAACGCGCGCGACATTCTAAATGTCCGTGGCGCGCCAAATGACGAGCCCGACAAGGCCCGAGGGAGGAGCCCACCGGAGGCGTAACGACCCAGCCCGCCTGCGGCGGGACTGGGTGCCCGCAGAGGAATGGTGACGACCGACGCTGATCAGTGGCCGAAGGCCGTCCATGGCGGGCACCCACGAAGTGGGTCGTGGCGAAGTCAGTTGGCCCGCCACTAGAAGGAGAGGGTCTCGCGGCACTCGGCGACCACGCGCGCGACGTCGGGGACGTTCGCCTTCTCGCGGGCGAAGCCGACGAACGACACGTCGTAGGCCGCGACGCGCCGGATCGGTGCCTCGAGGGAAAGGAAGGCGCCCTCCATGATGCTGGCGGCGATCTCGGCGCCCGCGCCGAAGCTCTTGGGCGCCTCGTGGACGACGACCGCGCGCCCGGTCTTCTGCACCGACCCCACGAGCGTCTCGCGGTCGAGCGGCGAGATCGTGAGGAGGTCGATCAGCTCAGTCTCCGCGCCGTCCTCGTCGTGGAGGACCTGGGCGGCCTCCCGGGCGACGCGGAGCATGGCGCCGTAGGCGATGAGCGTCAGGTCCTTGCCTTCCTGGACCACCTGGGCGCGGCCGATGGGAAGGGCCTCGATGTCGTCGGGGACGTCTTCGCGTGCGGCGTGGTAGAGCCCCTTGGCCTCGAAGAAGATCACGGGGTCCGGATCGCGGATGGCGCTGACGAGGAGGCCGCGCGCGGTGCGGGGCCCGGAGGGAATCACCATCTTGAGCCCCGGGATGTGGGCGTAGAACTGCTCTTCCGACTCGGTGTGGTGCTCCAGCGCGCGCACGCCGCCGCCGTAGGGCATGCGGATGACCAGCTGGCAGTGGAAGCGCCCCTGGGAGCGCATGCGGTAGCGCGCGGCGTGGTTCTCGATCTGGTGGAAGCACTGGAACGCGAAGCCCGAGAACTGGATCTCGCAGACGGGCTTGAGACCGTAGAGCGCCATGCCGACCGAGGTGCCGATGATGGCGGCCTCCGCCAGCGGGCTGTCGATCACGCGCTTGGAGCCGAACTTCCGGTGGAGGTCCTCCGTGACGCGGAAGACGCCGCCGTCCACCCCCACGTCCTCGCCGATGACGAGAACGTCCGGGTCGCGCTCCATCTCCTCGTGGAGCGCCAGGTTGAGGGCCTTGACCATGTTCAGTTTTGCCATCGGCTCGTCTTCCGCTGGCCGCGCATCGGCAGGGGCGGCGGAACCTCCTCGTCGGCCCGACGCGGGGCACCCCTTTCGAGTCGCTCGCGAAGCTCCTCGCGCTCGGCCTGGAGATGCGGCGGCAGCTCCGCATAGAGGTGGTCGAACATCGTCAGCGGGTCCGCCGCCGCCATGGCCTCGAAGCGCTGGACGGCCGCGGCGATCTCGGCGTCGATCTGCTCCTCGAGACGCTCCTCCAGCAGGTTTTTCTTCTGGAGGTACTGACTGAAGCGCGTGAGGGGATCCTTCTGCTCCCAGGCCTTCACCTCCTCCTCGGAGCGGTACTTGGTCGGGTCGTCGGCGGTCGTGTGGACGCCCAGGCGATACGTCACGCACTCGATGAGGGTCGGCCCGTCGCCGGCGCGTGCGCGCTCGACCGCCTCGCGGCTGGCCGCATAGACTGCGAGCACGTCGTTGCCGTCCACCTGGATCCCCGGGAAGCCGTACGCCAGCGCCTTCTGGGCGAGCGTCCGCGAGTGGGTCTGCTTCTTGAGCGGCACCGAGATGGCCCACTGGTTGTTCTGGCAGAGGAAGACGATCGGCACGTGCCAGACGCCGGCGAAGTTCAGCGCCTCGTGGAAGTCGCCCTCGGAGGTGGCGCCGTCGCCGAAGTAAACCATGACGACGGCGTCGTCGCCCCGGTACTGGGCGGCGTAGGCGAGGCCGACGGCGTGGGGGACCTGGGTCGCGACGGGGATGGTGACCGGCAGGTCGTGCTGGTCGGGGGCGGGCCGGCCGCCTTCCAGGTAGCCGGCGAAGAAGAGCAGCATCTTCTCGATCGGCCACCCCCGGTAGATCATGGCGGCGGTCTCGCGGAAGGACGGCACCATCCAGTCGGTGGGGCGCAGGGTGAAGACGCTCCCCATCTGGGAGGCCTCCTGGCCCTTGATGGGCGCGAAGGTGCCGATCCGCCCCTGGCGCTGGAGCCGCACCATCCGCTCGTCCAGGCGCCGCCCCAGGAGCATGGCGCGGTAGAGCCGCTTCAGGCCGTCGGGGGGGATCTCAGGTTCGAGCGCGGTGTCGAGGTTGCCGTCGCTGTCCAAGATGGACAAGTGCTCGATGGCAAACTGGGGCTCGAGGACCCTTCTCGGCATGGCGGCGCCTGGCGACGCCCTTATCTTACCACCGAATCGCCTGCCGGGTCTTCACCATCCTGAGAATCCAGTACATTGCCACGGCCGAAGCCAGGTGCTTCAGCGTGTGGCCGCTCACGACTCCCCCCACGGCGAACACCTGGGCATCCAGCAGCTCGAAGAGCTTCGCCAGCGCGTACCACGCCAGCGCTCCGACCAGGTCGGCGCCCCGCGTGTAGCGGGGCGGGAAAAGGAGCAGCATCAGCGGGATGGCGACGAGCGGGAAGAACTGGACGAGGCCGTACAGGCGGAGGTCACCCGCTCCTTTCAGCTCTCCCAGGAGCCAGTACACGACGCTCCCCGCGCCGACCAGCAGGAGGAGCGGCAGGAGGCGCCGCCCGGCGGTGAGACTGATCCGCTCCGCGATGATCAGGGCGAACAGCGACATGAAGACGATCGTCATCGGCAGCCGGTCCCAGAAGAGCGTCACGTTGCCGGGCGCCAGGTGGTAGTAGGCGGAGCCGAAGCCGGTGAGCCCGACTCCGGCAAACAGGATCCCGAAGACCGACCGCTCCCAGGGCGTCGAGAGCGGGCCGTCCGCCTGCGGCCGGCCTTGGCGCAGGAGAAATGTCCAACCGAGAGCTCCCACCAGGACGAAGGGCGCGTTGGAGAGCACGTTGAGGGTGTTGGGAATGCCGAGGAAGCGGCGCTGGTCGGCAAAGGTGTGATAGGCGGGGTCCTGAGGGATGGGCGGCAAGAACGCCACCGCGACGAGCGCGGCGAGGCCGATTCCGACGATGCCCCACACCCGCATCTCAGCTCACGTGCAGAGGCGGTTGCGGCCGGCCTTCTTGGCGCGGTAGAGGGCGGCGTCAGCCGCGCGGAGGACTTCCTCCGGCGCTGGGCGGTCAGGGGTGGGCTCGGCGACCCCGATGCTGACGGTCACGAAAACCTTCTTCCGGCCGCGGCTCGCCCGCCGCTTCTTGGGCTTCTCGGGTGGCCGGAAGCGGCTCCGCACGGTGAAGACCGAGGTCTCGATGGTCCGCCGGAGCGACTCCAGGAAGGGCAGGGCTTCCTCCAGCGACGTCCCCGGGAAGACCACGGCAAACTCCTCCCCGCCGTAGCGGAACGCCGTCCCACCGCCCCCGACCTTCGCCAGGCGGGAGCCCACCATCCTCAAGAGCTGGTCCCCCACGTCGTGGCCGTGCCTGTCGTTGAACTGCTTGAAGTGGTCGATGTCCACCATGGCGATCGCGTAGCGGTCGCCGAGCTTGAGGAGCGCCTCGTCGAGCGCGCGGCGAGCAGGGAGTCCCGTCAGCTCGTCGCCGTAGGCCATGCCGTAGGAGGTCTCGACGAGGGCGACCACGAGGATGAGCTGGGCGGTGGTCAGGTAGAGGGTGGAACCGAGGCCGGGTTGGGTGGTGAGGGCGAGCAGAGCGCCGATCAGCGCCCAGACGGAGCCCGCCTCGAGGGGAGTGGGATGGAGGATGAAGCGGAGCGTGACGAGCAGGAAGGCGAGGGCGAAGGCTACGATGGCCGGCTGGGGGAGGTCGATCGCGCGGAGCATGCCGGTCTCGACGAGCCGGTGCTCGAGCCACGCGGCGCTCCCGGTCAGGGCCGGGTGGGAGATCACCGCGACGGCGAGCGCCTGAGCCGTTAGGAGGAGGGCCCTCCACAGGCCCCGCAGCGTCAAGAGGCCGCGCTCGGCGATCCAGGAGAGCGCGGCGAGGTTCAGGGGGAGGAGCAGGGCGACGGCGTCGAAGACGACGCGGCCGCTGCCGGCTGCTCGGCTGCCGGCGAACCGGAGCAGCGCGACGTCGGCCAGGGCCAGGACGAGGAGCGCCAGGACGAGGCGGCTCCGGTCGAAGCGCCACGCGAGCAGGATGCCCCCGCCAAAGACGACATAGAAATAGACGGGGAGGAGCGCCGGGAGGGAGTCCCGAAGGGCGGCGAGGGAAGGCACGATGGTGGCGGCCAGGAGCAGGACGCCGCCCAGCAGGAGGCGCGCGAGGGCCCGTTTCAAGATATTTTTTATGCTATCATCGCCCGGCCGGGGCTGAAATGAGAATCGGGATCGTCGGCGCGGGCGCCATCGGGTCCATCGTGGGCGGGCTCCTTACGAAGGCCGGCCACGACGTGACGCTCATCGACCAGTGGCCCGAACACGTCGAGACGATGAAGGCCAAGGGCCTCCGGCTGAGCGGCAGCTGTGGCGACCACGTCATCCCGGTCAAGGCGCTGCACATCCACGAGGCCCAGTCGATCGTCGAGCCCTTCGAGGCCGTCTTCATCGCGGTCAAGTCCTACGACACCGAGTGGGCCACCGCCCTCGGCGTGCGATATCTCAAGGAGCCCGACGGGGTCGCCGTGGTCTTCCAGAACGGGATCAACGACGAGCGGGTAGCGGCCATCGCCGGCAGGGAGCGGACGCTCGGCTGCGTGATCACGATCGGCGCCGCGATGTACGAGCCCGGCCACGCGATGCGCACCGACTCGGGCAAGCTCGGGTTCAAGATCGGCGAGCTGGAGGGCCGGGACACCGAGCGGGCGCGCGAGCTGGTCCGGATCATGAACGACGTGGCGCCCGCGAAGCTCACGGCGAACCTCTGGGGCGAGCGCTGGTCGAAGCTCGCCATCAACTGCATGGCGAACCCCCTGGCCGGCCTCTCGGGCCTGGGCTCCGCCGAGGTCCGCTCCCAGCCCGTCCCGCGCCGGATCGCGATCCAGATCGCCGCCGAGGTCGTCAAGGTCGGTCGCGCCTACGGCCACGAGGTAGAGCCGATCTTCGGCATCGAGGCCCAGCGCTTCGTGGACGCTGCGGAGGGCCGCGGCCTCGCGGAGGTCGAGGCCGATATGGCGGCCGGCACCAAGTTCCTGGCCGGCGGGCGGCCATCCCTCCTCCAGGACGTCCTCAAGGGCCGCCGCACCGAGGTGGACTACCTGAACGGCTACGTCGCCGCGCAGGGGCGGAAGGCCGGCGTCAAGACGCCCTTCAACGACGCCATCGTCGAACTCTTCAGGCGCTACGGCGTCGGGACGCTCAAGCCGGATCCGAAGAACCTCGAGCCGCTCGTCCGGATGCTGCCCCGCTGAGGGGCTTGACGCCGCCCGCCGCTCTGCCGATAGTACTGCTACGTTCCACCACTTCGTCGATGGAGGTGTCCCATGCCCAAGTATCTGGTACAGGCTTCCTACACGGCCGACGGGATCCGAGGGCTCCTGAAGGACGGCGGCTCCAAGCGGCGGGCGGCCGCCGAGCAGGCGATCAAGAGCCTGGGGGGCAGACTCGAAGTCTTCTACTTCGCCTTCGGGGACACCGACGCCTTCGTGATCGCGGAGGCGCCGGACAACATCAGCGCCGCCGCCGTCGCCCTGGCCGTCGGCGCCAGCGGGGCGGTCCACGCCAAGACGACGGTGCTGCTGACTCCCGAGGAGATGGACCAGGCCACCAAGAAGACCGTCAGCTACAGCCCGCCCGGGCGGTGATCAGCCGCGCTGGTCGGAGATCTTGATCGAGAGCTCCCTGAGGCGCTGGAGCGTCTGCGGGCTCAGCATCGCGGCGAACGCCGCCGGGTCCGCCTTGGCGCGTTCCAGCGCCTCGTTCATCTTTGCCACGTCGCCGCCCGAGTTCGCCGTGAGCTCCTGGAAGATCTGCGCCGCGAGGGCGTAAAACTCCTGCCTGAGCTGCTCGGAGCCCACCATGGACTGGACCTGCTTGTCGATGGTGGTCGCCTGCTGATTCTTGGCGATCTCGGGGCTGCGCAGCGATGGGTCAAGCAGCATTTTCAAGGTGGCGGACAGAGCCTCCTGGGAGGCCGGGTCGAGCGCTTGGGCGCGCAGAGGACCCGGCCCGGCCAGGACGACCGCCAGCGCCACTCCGACCAGGGCGATCCTTCGTGACACCATCGCCCTCCTTATCGCGACTCGGTGCCGTGCACCGGCGCGAATATGGGATCCGTTCGCCAGCGCCGGACTGCCGCCGACTGCTCCGGGAACACCGAGGCCAGACGCGCGAACTCCTCACCGCTCGCCTGGAAGAACGCCTCGTAGAGCGCTTTCTGGAACGGGCTCGGCGTCACCGAATGGCGGCATCGGGCCCCGAAGCGCAGGTAGAGAACGTGCCGTTCGGCCTCGGTGAGGGGATGCGGCGGCGCGACAACGACCTTCGGGTGGTCCGGCTTGTGAAAGATGGACCTCGCGTCGTCAGGCATACTAATCACCTCCCAACGAGAGTCTCCACCCATTGAAGGCAGCATAGAGGATGCCACCCCCCCTCCGCCACCATCTATGTGGAAAAGTAGCGTTCCCGCGCGACGCGCCCGGCTCGGAATGTCGCGGTGACACCTCGCCAGTGCCATGCTAGACTGCGCCCACATGCGCCTGGGAGAGAATATTTCGTCAAGGGAGACTCTGTTGAGAGGGCCTGGCGGGCCTGCTCGAAGGGGCTTGCCGCGGGCTCGGCCTGGATCG
>JBBTEL010000082.1:21753-23383 GCA_038042325.1 Candidatus Methylomirabilota bacterium | reverse complement strand
CATCATCCTGTTCATGGCGACCATCGGCCTCACCTTCTTCCTCGAGGGCTTCGGCGAGATGATCTGGGGGGCCAACGTCAAGAAGCTCGACGTCGGCATTCCCGACCGCTCCTTCATACTCCGCGGGGTCCAGATCAACCAGCTCGAGATGATCGCGGCGGTGACGGCGGCGATCCTGGTCACCGTGCTGGCGGTGTTCTTCCAGCGGACCCGCATCGGCCGCGCGCTGCGCGCGGTGGCGGACGACCACGAGGCGGCCCTGTCCCTCGGCATCCCGCTCAAGACCATCTGGGTCGTTGTCTGGTCGGTCGCCGGGCTGGTCGCCATCGTGGCCGGGATCATGTGGGGGGCCAAGAGCGGCGTCCAGTTCAGCCTGTCCCTGATCGCGCTGAAGGCGCTGCCGGTCCTGATCCTCGGCGGCTTCACCTCCGTTCCCGGCGCGATCGTTGGCGGGCTCATCATCGGCGTCGGCGAGAAGATCGGGGAGGTCTACTGGGGTCCGCTCGTGGGCGGCGCCATCGAGAACTGGTTCGCCTACGTTCTGGCCCTGGCGTTCCTGCTGTTCCGACCGCAGGGGCTGTTCGGTGAGCAGATCATCGAGCGGGTGTGACGGCGTGATCTACCGCGAGGCCGGCCAGTTCAAAGCGACCTACGCCAGCGACCAGGCGATCTTCCCGATCGCCCAGGACCGGGTGATCGTTGTCCTGGCGATCCTGGCCGCCTTCCTGGTCCCCCCTCTGGTGGCCAGCGAGTACTGGCTGCAGGCGATCCTGATCCCGTTCCTGATCTACGCGCTGGCGGCGATCGGACTGAACCTCCTCACCGGCTACGCCGGCCAGCTCTCCCTCGGCACCGGGGGGTTCATGGCCGTCGGGGCCTATAGCGCCTTCAAGCTCACCACCGCCTTTCCCCAGGTCAACATCCTCGCCGTCTTCCTGATCTCGGGCCTCATTGCCGCCGGCGTGGGGCTGCTCTTCGGCATCCCGAGCCTCAGGATCAAGGGGTTCTACCTGGCCGTGGCCACGCTGGCAGCGCAGTTCTTCCTCACCTGGCTGTTCAACAAGGTCCCCTGGTTCGTGAACTACGCGCCGTCGGGCACCATCACGGCGCCGAACCGCGCCGTGTTCGGGGTGCTGGTCACCGGCCCCAACGCGACGCCGCCGATGCGGTACCTGGTGGCGATCGCCTTCGTGGCCGTGTTCGCCCTGGTCGCAAAGAACCTGGTCCGCGGGCGCATCGGCCGGTCCTGGATGGCGATCCGCGACCGCGACATCGCCGCGGAGATTATCGGCGTGAACCCGCTCCGCACGAAGCTCCTCGCGTTCGGGATCAGCTCGTTCTACTGCGGCGTCGCCGGCGCCGAGATCGTCTTCCTCTACCTGGGAAGCGCCGAGACCCTGGCCTTCGACATCAACCAGTCCTTTCTGGTGCTCTTCATGGTGATCATCGGCGGCCTGGGGAGCGTCCTGGGGTCCTTCCTGGGCGCCGCCTTCATCGTGCTGGTGCCGATCTTCCTGACCAACGCGCCCCACCTCGTGGGGCTCGCGCTGCCGGTGGCGCTGCTGAAGCAGATCGAGCTGATGGTCTTCGGCGGCCTCATCATTTTCTTCCTGATCGTCGAGCCCCACGG
>JBBTEL010000082.1:0-21653 GCA_038042325.1 Candidatus Methylomirabilota bacterium | reverse complement strand
CATCTTCATCCCGCTGCTCGTGTACCGGACCGGGCCGTACGCGCCGAGCGGCATCCCGAACGCGGACGGCTTCAACGACTACTTCAACCTTCTCAACGAGCGCGACAAGGGAATCAACGGCGTCAAGATCGTCTTCGAAGAATGCGAGATGCAGTACGACACAAAGCAGGGCGTCGAGTGCTATGAGCGGTTGAAGGGCAAGGGCGCGGTTCTCGTCAACCCGTTCTCGACCGGCATCACCTACCAGCTCATCCCCAAGGCGCCGGTGGACAAGATCGTCATGCACTCGATGGGCTACGGGATGACCGCCGCCGCCGACGGCCGCTGGTTCGCCTGGGTCTTCAACTTCCCGATGACCTACTGGAGCCAGGCCTCGGCCTTCGTCAAGTACGTGGGCCAGCAGGAAGGCGGGATGGACAAGCTCAAGGCCAAGAAGATCGCCCACATCTACCACAACAGCCCCTACGGCAGGGAAGCGAACCCGGTCCTCGAGACCCTGGCCCGGCAGCTCGGGTTCGAGCTGACGCTGCTCGCAGTGGACCACCCCGGCCAGGAGCAGAAGGCCACGTGGCTCCAGGTGCGGCGGCTCAACCCCGACTGGATCTATCTCTCCGGCTGGGGCGTGATGAATCAGGTGGCCGTGAAAGAGGCTGCGGACATCGGGTACAAGATGGACCACCTGGTCGGGAACTGGTGGTCGGGGAGCGAGTCCGACGTCGTGGCTGCGGGCGACGGGGCGAAGGGCTTCAGATCGATGACGTTCCACGCGGCCGGGCCAGGCTTCAAGGTGCACCAGGACGCCGTCAAGTACCTCTACGACAAGGGGAAGGGCGCGACAAAGCGCGAGCTGATGGGCGAGGTCTACCACAACCGCGGCATGATCAACGCCATGCTGAACACGGAGGCGGTCCGCACGGCCATGGCCAAGTTCGGCAACAAGCCGCTTACCGGGGAGCAGGTCCGCTGGGGCTTCGAGAACCTGAATCTCACCGAGAAGCGGCTCGAGGAGCTCGGCATGAAGGGCATGATGCAGCCGCTCAAGGTGACCTGCGAGAACCACGAGAGCAACGGCAAGGCGGCCGTCCAGCAGTGGGACGGCAAGAAGTGGACCCTCGTATCCGACTGGATCGAGCCGATGCGCGAGGTGGTGCGTCCGAAGCTCGAGGCGGCCGCCGTGGAAGAAGCAAAGAAGCTCGGCTACACGATGCGCGACTGCGCGAAGGAGGGGTAGGGCACGAGGTGAGCGCCGTGAGCGGGCACGCCGGATCGCTGCTGTCCGTCAACAACGTCGAGGTCATCTACGACCACGTGATCCTCGTGCTGAAGGGGGTGTCGCTCCAGGTCCCCGGGGGGGGCATCGTCGCCCTCCTCGGGGCCAACGGCGCCGGCAAGAGCACCACGCTGAAGGCCATCTCGGGGCTGCTCCGCACGGAGCGGGGGGAGGTGACGAAGGGAAGCATCGAGTTCCAGGGGGAGCCCATCCACCGGAGAAACCCGTCCGAGGTGGTCAGGCGGGGGATCGTCCAGGTCATGGAGGGGCGCCACGTCTTCGAGCACCTCACCGTCGAGGAAAACCTCCTCACCGGCGCCTACACGCGGGGCAACGGCCAGTCCCTCAAGCGGGACCTGGACCTCGTGTACAGCTACTTCCCCAAGCTGGCGGCGCGGCGCCCCGTCCGGGCCGGCTACATCTCGGGCGGCGAGCAGCAGATGTTGGTCATCGGGCGCGCCCTCATGGCGCGCCCCAAGCTCATGCTGCTCGACGAGCCCTCCATGGGGCTGGCGCCGATGCTGGTGCAGGAGATCTTCGAGATCGTCAGCCGGCTCAACCGGGAGGAGAAGGTGGCCGTCCTGCTGGCGGAGCAGAACGTCGCCATGGCGCTGCGGGTCGCCCAGTACGCCTACGTCATGGAAAATGGGCGGATCGTTCTCGACGGCGACGCCAGGACGATCAGCGAGAACGAAGACATCAAGGAGTTCTACCTGGGGCTCAGCGGGGTCGGCCAGCGGAAGAGCTACCGGGACGTCAAGCACTACCACCGCCGCAAGCGGTGGCTGTCGTGATGGCTGACTCCATTCTTCAGGTCGAAGACGTTCACCTGGCCTTCGGCGGCGTGAAGGCGCTCAGGAGGGTGGGATTCGAGGTCCGCCGCGGCGAGATCTTTTCCGTCATCGGGCCCAACGGGGCGGGCAAGACCGTGTGCCTGAACTGCATCAACGGTCTGTACTACCCCCAGCAGGGCCGCATCCGCTTCGAGGGAAAGGACCTGGCCGGCTTCAAGCCCTACCAGCGCGCCGCGCTCGGGATCTCCCGCACCTTCCAGAAGATTGAGCTGTTCAGCGGCATGACGGTGCTGGACAACATCCGGCTCGGCCGGCACCTGCACATGAAGGCCGGGCTGCTCTCGGGGGCAGCGTACCTGGGGAAGGCGGCCCACGAGGAGATCGAGCACCGCGAGTTCATCGAGCGGGAGATCATCGACTTCCTGGAGATGACACACCTCCGCGACCGGGTGGTGGGCATGCTCCCGTACGGCCTCCAGAAGCGGGTGGAGCTCGGACGGGCGCTCGCCCTCGGCCCGAAACTGCTCCTCCTGGACGAGCCGATGGCCGGGCTCAACCTGGAGGAGGTGGAGGACATCGCCCGCTTCATCATCGACATCAACGAGGAGGAGCGCTGGCGGGTGACCTGCCTCCTGGTGGAGCACGACATGGGGGTCGTCATGGACATCTCCCACCGCGTGGCGGTGCTGAACTTCGGGGAGAAGATCGCCGAGGGAACGCCCGAGCAGATCCAGGCCGATCAGCTGGTCCACCAGGCATACCTGGGAGAGGAAGCGGATGTCTTCACGTCGCGGCGCTGAGCCGGCCCGCCGGGTGGAGATCACGCCGGAGCTGACCCTCCCCAAGCTCCTGGTGGAGACGGCGCGCTACTACGGCGACGGGAAAGTCGCCATGCGGGAGAAGGAGTTCGGCGTCTGGCGGCCGATCACCTGGGGCCGCTATCTGGAAGAAGTGCGCCTCCTGGCCCTGGGGTTCACTGCGCTGGGGCTTGGCAGGGGCGACAAGGTGGCCCTCATCGGCCACAACCGGCCCGAGGGGCTCTGGGCCGAGATGGCGACGCTCGCGCTCGGCGGGCTCGTCGTCTGGCTCTACCAGGACGCGCTGATCGACGAGGTCCAGTACGTCGTGGACCACTCGGACGCCCGCTTCCTGGTGGGCGAAGGACAGCAGGAGGTGGACAAGGGCCTGGCCATCAAGCCGCGCTGTCCCAAACTGGATCGGATCATCTGGGACGACCCGAAGGGGATGCGCGGCTACGACGACCCGTCTCTCACGAGCCTCGCCGAGGTTCACCGCCTGGGGCGGGAGCTGGACGCCAGAGACCCCGAGGCGTTCGAGCGGATGGTCGCCCGGGGCCGGCCCGACGACGTGGCTCTGCTCTTTTACACCTCCGGCACCACGGCCCAGCCCAAGGGGGCGCTCCTGACCCACCGGAACATGCTCAAGATGGGGCAGAACATGCTGGCCGTGGACCCCTGCAAGGAGCGGGACGATTTCGTCTCGTTCCTGCCCTTCTCGTGGATCGGGGAGCAGATGATGTCCATCTCCTGCGGCCTCATGGCCGGCTTCACGCTCAACTTTCCCGAGGACCCCGAGACCGTCCAGCGCGACATCCGCGAGATCGCCCCCCAGGTGCTCTTCTCGCCTCCCCGCATCTACGAGCAGATGGTCCGCACGGTGCAGGTGAAGGTGCTGGACGCGCCCCGGCTCAAGCGGGCCGTGTACCAGTGGGCCATGGGGGTGGGCGGGCGGGTCGTGGATCTGGCGTTCGCGGACCGGCCCCGTCCCGCCGTCTTGCGGCTGACGCGCCAGCTCGCGGACCTGCTGGTGCTGAGGAAGCTCCGCGACCACCTCGGGCTCGCGCGGATCCGCCACGCCTACACCGGCGGCGCCGCGCTGGGGCCCGACCACCTGCGCTTCTTCCATTCGATCGGCGTGAACCTCAAGCAGATCTATGGGCAGACCGAGATCGCCGGCATCTCGGTGGTCCACCGGGACGGCGACGTCCGCTACGACACGGTGGGAACGCCGATTCCCGAGACCGAGGTCCGGATCGCCCCCGACGGGGAGATCCTGTCCAAGAGCCCCTGCGTGTTCAAGGGGTATTACAAGAACCCTGACGCGACGGTGGAGACGCTGAGGGACGGCTGGCTGCACTCGGGCGACATCGGGTTCATCGACGACCGGGGGCACCTGGTCGTTTTCGACCGGCGCAAGGACGTGATGACGCTGGCCGACGCGAGCCGCTTCTCCCCCCAATATCTCGAAACCCGGCTCAAGTTCAGCCCCTACATCAAGGACGCCTGGATCCTCGGGGACAAGCGCCAGGCCGTCACCGCCGTGATCTGCATCGACGCCGGCGTCGTCGGCAAGTGGGCCGAGGACAACCACATCCCGTACACGAGCTACCCGGAGCTCTCGCAGAAGCCGGAGGTGCAGACCCTGGTGCGAGGGGCCGTTCTCCACGTCAACAAGAGCCTCCCCTCGGCGGCGCGGATCCAGCGCTTCGTGAACCTGCATAAGGAATTTGACGCCGACGATGAAGAACTCACCCGAACGAGGAAGCTCAGGCGGGCGTTCCTGGAGGAGCGCTACCAGGATATCGTGGAGGGGCTCTACTCGGGGGCCCCGGAAATCCACCTGGAGACCACCGTCACCTACGAGGACGGCCGGACCTCGCGCAGCAAGCACACGCTCCGGGTGGTGGAGGCGGCGTGATGGCGATCCTGCTGGAGCTCGTGCTCTCGGGAATCATGGTCGGCTCCATCTACGCCCTGGTGGCCCTGGGCTGGACGCTCATCTACAAGTGCTCCGGCGTCCTGAACCTCGCCATGGGCGAGCTCACGCTGATCGGGGCGTACGTCTGCCTGACCTATTACCAGTGGGGGTTTCCGTTCCCCCTCGCGCTCGTCGCCACGCTGGTCACCGGCTTCATCCTCGGCCTGGCGACCGAGCGGCTCTTCCTGCGCCGGATGATCGGCGAGCCGATCCTCGCGGTCATCATGATCACGGTGGGGCTCTCGTTTTTCTTCCGCGCGCTCGTCGGGTTCATCTGGGGAACCGACACGGTGGTCTTCACCCCGCCGGTCTTCCCGCGGGAGCCGCTCCGCTTCTTCGGGATGGTCTTCGGGCAGGTGTACATCTGGAGCTTCGTGGCGGCGATCGTCCTGCTGGTAGTTTTTGTCTGGTTCTTCCAGCAGAGCCGCTGGGGCCTCTCCATGCAGGCCACCGCCGACGACGAGATGGCCGCCCTCTCCCTGGGCGTGTCGGCCAAGCGGGTGTACGCGCTGGCCTGGGCCATCGCCTTCATGGCCGCAGGCGTCGGGGGAACGCTCCTGGGGAACATCAACGGTCTCAACATCTCGGTGGGATACCTGGGGCTCCTGGTGCTCCCTGCTGTGGTGCTGGGCGGCCTCAACTCCGTCCCCGGCGCGATCGTCGGCGGCCTCGTGATCGGCGTGCTCCAGAACCTGTCCGACGCCTATGTCGGCAAGCTGACCCAGGGCGGCGTCAAGGAGATCGCCCCGTTCGCATTCATGGTGATCATCCTCCTCTTCCGCCCCTACGGCCTGTGGGGCTGGGTCAAGATCGAGAGAGTCTAGGTGTACTTACCGAGCGGGGTGTACCACGAGACGTACGCCGCCACCCACGCCTGGTGGCAGACCGGCTTTGTCCGTGGCAAGATGGCCCTCCTCTTGCTCTTCGTCTTCACCCTGCCGCTTTACGCCAACCTGTACGTGGTGTCCGTGGCCAACATCACGCTCTACACGATCCTCGGCGCCCTCGGGGTCCAGCTCCTGATCGGCTACTGCGGCCAGATCACCTTCGGCCACGCCGCATTCATCGCCGTGGGCGCCTACACCACGGCGATGGGCGTCCTCTTCTGGGGCCTGCCGTACCCGGTGGCGGCGGTGCTCGGCTGCCTGCTGGCCGGGCTCTGGTCGGTGGTGTTCGGCCTGCCGTCGGCCCGGATCAAGGGCTTCTACCAGATCATGACCACCATGGCGGCCCAGTTCATCACCGTGGACTTCATCATCACGCACTACGTGAGCCGGGTCGGGGGGCGCGAGCACTACTTCTCCCTCCCGCCAGGCACGATCACCATTGCCGGCTGGCCGGTGGACAGCGAAATCGAGGTGTACTACCTGGCCGTGATCCTGACGATCCTCTGCCTGGCGGGGATGGCCAACCTGCTTCGCACGCGGGTCGGCCGCGCCTGGATCGCGATCCGCGACAACGACATCGCGGCCGAGACCATGGGCCTCAACGTGGTCTACTACAAGCTCCTGGCCTTCTTCGCGGCGGGCGTGCTGGCCGGGGTCGCCGGCGCGGTGTGGATCCCCTCGCTCCTCTTCGTGAGCCCGGAGCACTTTCAGCTCTCCTGGGGACTCTGGCTCGTGGGGGTGATCCTGATCGGCGGGATCGGCAGTCTTCACGGGGTCGTGTTCGGTTCGATCTTCGTCACGGGGATCCTGGAGCTGCTCAAATTCGCCATCATCCCGCTCTCGGAGTTCTACCCCGCGCTGAGCGAGCGGTTCCTCTACGTGAAGGAGGCCGCCTTTGGCCTGGCGATCGTGCTTTTCCTGCTGTACGAGCCCCGGGGGCTCGCCTACCGCTGGCAGCAGATCAAGAACTACTTGAACCTCTGGCCTTTTGCGTACTAGCCGAAAAAAGGAGGCGTGACATGAGGCGACTCGTGCTCTGGATGGTAGCGCTGGCCCTAGCCCTCCCGGTCGTCGCCGGAACCGGCTGGGCCCAGGATATCAAGCTGGGCTCGCTGAACGACCTGACAGGCCCCACCTCCGACGTGGGGAAGGACATCGCCCTGGGGATTCGCGAGGCCGTCCAGTACGTGAACGACACCGGTGGGATCAACGGCAAAAGGATCCGGCTCTACCTCTACGACTACGGCTACCGCGTGCCGGAGGCGATCACCACGTATAAGCGCTTCAGGGACTTCGACAAGGTCGCGGGAGTGCTCGGGTGGGGAACCGGCGACACTGAGGCGCTCTCCCCCACGGTGGGCAGGGACCGGATCCCGTACCTCTCGCATTCGTTCGCGGCGAAGCTCACCGACCCGAAAACCGCTCCCTATAACTTTGTCTACGGCACCGACTACTCCTCCAACGCCCGCGCCGCCATGACCGTTTGGTTCGACGAGGTCTGGATGAAGGACCCGCGCTTCCGGGAGGCTCGGTCCAAGGGCGAGAAGCCCCGGGTCGTGATGTTCTACGGTTTCCCGACGCCATACGCGAGCGCCCCGATCAAGGCGCTGAAGAACCACGCCGAGCTCCTGGGCTTCGAGGTGGGCCCTGACCAAGACGTGTCGCTCGTGGCGCTTGACACCAAGAGCCAGGTGCTGACGGCCAAGGGCTTCAGGCCGCACCTGGCCTGGCACGGCAACACCACCATGTCGGTTGCTGCCACCATCAAGGATGCCCAGGCCCTGGGGCTGGGCGCCGATCACATCGTCAACAACTGGGGGTTCGACGAAGGCCTGGTCCGGCTCGCCGGCCCCGCCGCCGAGGGGGTAATGGGGCTCGCCGTCACCGCCTACTACGGCGACAAGGTCCCGCTCATGGACAAGGTCGTGGAGTACGCGAAGAAGCTCAACCCGGGCGTGGCCCAGGAGGCCCGGTTGATCCGCACCGTCCAGTCCTGGGCGCAGGTGCTCATGATGGCCGAAGGCATGCGGCGCGCCGACAAGGCAGGCAAGCTCACCGGTCCCGGGCTCAAAGAGGCGTTCGAGACCCTCAGGGGGTGGACCCCCGGCCTCGGGCTGCCCCCCGTCACGCTGACGGCCACCGATCACCGGACCGGGTCGGTGATCCCGGTTTACCGGATCAAGGGGGGGAAGTTCGAGCTGGTGAAGCAGGTGGATCTGAAGGCGAGGTGGGCCAAGGAGTGGGATGGCGAATGGTTCGGGTATTGATGGATGCTCAAGGTTAACAACATCGAGGTGCTCTACCAGGAGGTCATCCTCGCCCTGAAGGGGGTGTCCCTCGAGGTGCCCCCGCACGGGATCGTGGCGTTGCTCGGCGCCAACGGGGCCGGCAAGAGCACCACGCTGAAGGCCATCTCCGGGCTGCTGAAGCACGAGAACGGCCGGGTGGCCGAGGGCTCCATCGAATTTTTGGGCGAGCCGATCGACCGAAAGTCGGCCGAGGAGATCGCCCGGATGGGGATCATCCAGGTCATCGAGGGGCGCCGAGTCTTCGAGCACCTGAGCGTAGAGCAAAACCTAAAGGTCGGCGGGCACCTCAGGAATGACCGTGGAGCCATCGCCAACGGGCTGGAGATGGTGTACCACTATTTCCCGCGGCTCCAGGATCGGCGCGGGGTGATAGCGGGCTTCATCAGCGGCGGCGAGCAGCAGATGACCGTGATCGGCCGGGCCCTGATGGCCGGTCCCAAGCTCCTCCTCCTGGACGAGCCGTCCATGGGGCTGGCACCGCTCCTGATCAAGGAGATTTTCGAGATCCTCACGCGACTCAACCAGAAAGAGGGCATTCCGATCCTGCTGGTGGAACAGAACGCGAAGCTCGCGCTCTCGGTGGCGCGGTACGCCTACGTGCTTGAGACCGGCCGGGTGGTGATGGACGGCGACTCCGAGAAGCTCAGGGAGAACCCGGACATCCGCGACTTCTATCTGGGCCTGACCGACCTCGGCACGCGCAAGAGCTTTCGGGCCATCAAGCACTATAAACGGCGAAAACGGTGGGTTTCCTGAACCTTCCGATGGAGGAGGACGAATCATGAGTCGCCTCACAATGCATCTGGCAGGGATCGTGATCGCGGCCGCCATCCTGGGCGGGTGCGCCTCGGCGCCGATCGAATCCAGTGGCCCAAACGCGCCCAAGGTGGAGCTGGAGCGGGTCGAGGTGGCCAGCTACTTCGGGTACGCCCCGCCTCCGGCCCGGGTGCCGCTGGTGCTGGCCTTCGTCTTCAACGTCACGAACCCCACGGGGGGGACCGTCACGCTGGATGAGCTGAAGTTCACCTACTCCTTCGAGGGCAAGCCCGGGGAATTCTTCCCGCTGAATACTCCCACCGCGTACGAAACCATGCACATCCCCGCAAACGCCAGCAACCAGATCCGCGTGGTGAGCGTGCTCGATTCGCTCATTGTTCCGGGCACCCTCGCGGTGACCTCGGGCTTCCGGGTCCAGGCGCTCGGGCTCAAGGGCCCGGATGTCGTGAAGATGTGGTGGGAGAAGATTGGCGATTTCGAGTACAAGATCAAGGTGTCGGAGGGGACGGCGATGTTCTCCGGCCCCGGGGGAAACGCCATTGTCGTCTTCGAGGGCATCTTCCCCAAAAAGTAAGGCAGCGGAGGCGCGGTGACGCAGCTCGAGATTGCCGGGGTCTCGAAGGCCTTCGGCGGCGTCCAGGCCGTCAAGCGCGATCCGCCCCGCGTCGGGATGGTAGAACCCGCTACCTCGGAGGGGGCTCCGGAGGGTGCTGATGACCACGGTGGACCGACGCTCGGGCTACTGGGACCGTGAGAAGGAGGCCATGTCCGCCGCCGCGCGCCGGCGGTACCAGGACCAGTGGCTTGGGCGGCTGATCGAGCTCGCGTGGGAGCGGGCGCCGGGCGTCCGGAGGCGGATGGAAGCGGCGCGGCTCGGGCCGAAGGATCTGGGGAGCCTCGCGTCGCTCAGCCGCCTCCCCGTCATCAAGAAGGGCGCCATGCCCGATCTGCAGAAGGCCGATCCGCCGTTCGGCGGCTTCTGCACGGTCCCCATGAAGCAGATCCGCCGCATCTTCGTCTCGCCCGGCCCCATCTATGAGCCCATGGGGCCGGAGGTCGGGGGCTGGCACTTCGAGGCCGGCCTCTACGCCGGCGGCTTCCGTCCCGGCGACATCGTGCTCAATACTTTCGCCTACCACCTCACGCCCGCCGCCCACATGGTGGACGAGGCGCTCAACCTGATCGGATGCACGGCGATCCCGACGGGTGTGGGGAACACGGACACGCAGGTCGGCATCGCCAAGGCCGTGGGGGCGACGGGCTTCGTCGGCACGCCGAGCTTTCTGATGACGGTCCTCAAGCGCGCCGGGGAGATGGGGGCCGGGCGGCTGCCCTTCCAGGTCGCCCAGGTGGGCGCCGAGGCGCTCCCGGAGTCCCTCCGCCGCGCGTTCGAGGAGCAGCACGGCATCATGACGCGGCAGGGGTTCGGCACGGCGGACCTGGGCCTTGTGGCGTACGAGTGCGTCGAGAAGAGCGGGATGCACCTGGTGGAGGAGGCGATCGTCCAGGTGTGCGATCCTCAGAGCGGGGAGCCGCTCCCCAACGGCCAGATCGGCGAGCTGGTCGCCACCGTGAACCATCATACCTATCCGATGATCAGGTTCGGCACGGGAGACCTCACAGTCATCGACGATGCTCGCTGTCCGTGCGGCAGGACCTCGGCTCGGATGCTCGGCTGGCGGGGACGCGCCGACGAGGTCACCAAGGTGCGCGGGATGTTTATCCACCCGCGGCAGGCCGATGAAGTGGCGGTGAAGGTCAAAGGGATCGCTCGCCACCAGGTGGTCGTGACCCGCAAGGACCATCAGGACGTGATGACGTTCCGCGTGGAGTTGGCCGAGGGCGTGCAGGCCGGGGCGGTCACGCTGGCGCTGGAGGGGACCATCCGCGACGTCATGAAGCTCCGGGGCGCCGTCGAGGTCGTCCCCAATGGCTCGATCCCGGAGGGCGCCAAGAAGATCGACGACCAAAGAAAATGGGATTAGCCCCGCACCCTACCCTCTCCCCCACTGGGGGAGAGGATCAAGGTGAGGGGGGGGAGGCGCGGTGAAGATCTTTAACGAGGAGCACGAGATGTTCCGGGCGGCGGTCCGGGGCTTCGTGGACAAGGAGGTCGCGCCGCACATCGAGGAGTGGGAGACGGCCGGTCAGATCCCGAAGTCCATCTGGCCGCGCATGGGCGAGTTGGGCTTCCTCGGCGTTGAGTACGACGAGAAGTACGGGGGCGCGGGGGCCGACTTCCTTACCACGGCGGTGCTCTGCGAGGAGCTGGGGCACTCGCGCTGCGGCTCGCTCGCCATGGCCGTCGGCGTCCACACGGACATGGCCTCCCCCCACCTCTATTACACCGGCAGCGAGGCGCTCAAGGAGAAGTACCTGCCCGCCATCTGCCGGGGCGAAAAGCTCTCCGCCATCGCCGTGACCGAGGCCGGGGGCGGCTCCGACGTGGCGGCGATCCGCACCCGCGCCAGGAAGGAGGGCGACCACTACGTCCTGAATGGCTCCAAGATGTTCATCACCAACGGCGTGATGGCGGACCTCTACTTTGTGGCGGCCCGGCTCGAGGCGGGCGACGCGGACAAGCGCCACCGCGGGATCTCCATGTTCCTCGTGGAGCGGGAGACCCCCGGGTTCATCGTCAGCCGGAAGCTGGACAAGATGGGGATGCGGGCCTCCGACACCGCGGAGCTGGCGTTCCAGGACGTGGCGGTCCCTGCCGAGAACCTCCTGGGGCAGGAGGGCAAGGGTTTCTACGAGGTGATGCGCATCTTCCAGCGCGAGCGGCTGGTCGCCGGCCTCCACAGCGTCGCCATGTGCGACCGGGCCGTGGAGGACACGATCGCCTACGCGCGCCAGCGGCAGGCCTTCGGCGGCCCTCTGACGGGGAAGCAGGTGATTCGCCACAAGCTGGCCGACCTGGCGACGCTCATCGAGGCCGGACGCTGGCTGACCTACGCCGCGTGCGTCAAGTACCAGAACCGTGAGGAGGCCGTGAAGGAGATCTCCATGGTCAAGCTCTTCACGGCCGAGATGGCCAACCGCGTGGCCTACGATTGCGTCCAGATCCACGGCGGCTACGGGTACATGCGCGAGTACCCGATCGAGCGCTTCGCCAGGGACGTGAGGCTCTTCCCGATCGGCGGAGGGACGTCGGAAATCATGAAGGAAATCATCGCCAAAGAAATGGAGCTCTAGACTCGGTTCTCGGCCCGGCACGTCTACCAGTTGTGAGAACTCGTTCAACGTCATAAGAGGAGCTCTAGCCATGAGGCTCAAGGACAAGGTGGCGATCGTCACGGGCTCGGGCAGCGGGATCGGGCGGGCCATCGCGCTCGCGATGGTGCGGGAGGGCGCCAGGGTCGCGGTGGTGGACCTCAACGAGGTGGGCGCCCAGGAGACCGTCAAGGAGATCCAGAAGGAGGGCGGCCAGGCGCACCCCTACAAGGCCGACATCACGAAGAAGGCCCAGATCGACGCGATGGTGGCCGACGTGATCAAGCGGTGGGGGACCGTCCACATCCTCGTCAACAACGCCGGCTGGGACAAGGTGGAGCCGTTCATCAAGTCCACGGAGGAGACCTGGGACAAGGTCCTGGCCATCAACCTCAAGGGGCCCATCATCTGCACGCGCGCCGTGCTGGACGAGATGATCAAGAACGGGTACGGGAAGATCGTGAGCATCGCCTCCGACGCGGGGCGGGTCGGCTCCACGGGCGAGGCGGTGTACTCGGCGGCCAAGGGCGGGATCATCGCCTTCACCAAGACGATGGCGCGGGAGCTGGCCCGCCACCGGATCAACGTCAACTGCGTCTGTCCCGGGCCGACGGACACGCCGCTCTTCGCCACGGTGACGGCGGAGAACCCGAAGCTGGCCGAGAGCCTCAAGCGGGTGATCCCCTTCGGCCGGCTCGGCCAGCCCGAGGACCTGCCGCCGGCGGTGATCTTCTTCGCCTCCGACGACGCCGGCTTCATCACAGGCCAGACCCTGTCGGTCTCGGGTGGCCTGACGATGATGTGAGGCGGCGTCTATGGACTTTGCCCCCACCGCGAAGGTCAGCGCGCTCCGCCAGAAGCTGGCGGACTTCATGGAGCGGTTCGTCTACCCGAACGAGCGGACGTACGGGGAGCAGATCGAGGCGTCGGGCGATCGGCACCACCGGCCGAAGATCCTGGAGGAGCTGAAGGCCAAGGCGAAGGACGCCGGCCTGTGGAACCTCTTCCTGCCCGATCGCGCGTACGGCGCGGGGTTGACGAACCTCGAATACGCCCCGCTCGCCGAAGTGATGGGACGCGTCCTCTGGGCGTCGGAGGTGTTCAACTGCTCGGCGCCCGACACGGGAAACATGGAAATCCTGGCCCAGTTCGGGACCGAGGCCCAGAAGAAGCAGTGGCTGGAGCCCCTGCTCGACGGCCGGATCCGGAGCGGCTTCTCCATGACTGAGCCGATGGCGGCCGGCTCGGATCCGACGCAGATGCAGACGACCGCCGTCCGGGATGGCTCCTCGTATGTGATCACAGGCCGGAAATGGTTCACGACCGGGGCCATGCACGCCGCGGTCTTCATCGTCGTGGCGGTCACGGACCCGAACGCGCCGCGGCACCGGCGCGTGAGCCTCTTCCTCGTGCCGAGGGATCGCCCGGGTGTCACGGTCGTGCGGGCGGTGCCGGTGTACGGCGCCATCAGCAGTTCCGGCGAGTGCGAGGTGACGTTCGACAAGGTCCGGGTGCCGGCGAGTGATCTCCTGGGCGGAGAGGGCGAAGGGTTCGCCGTCTCGCAGGCCCGGCTGGGGCCGGGGCGCATCCATCACTGCATGCGGGCCGTGGGCATGTCCGATCGCGCCGTCGAGATGATGGCCCGGCGCGCCAAGGCGCGCATCGTCGTGGGCGGCCCCCTTGGCGAGAAGCAGATGGTCCAGGACTTCGTCGCGAAGTCCCGAATCGAGGTCGACGCCGCGCGCCTGATGGTGCTCCATGCGGCCTGGAAGATGGACACCGCCGGGAAGAAGGACGCGTGGCCCGAGATCTCGATGGCGAAGGTGCTCTGCGCCCAGACGGCCTGCCGCGTCCTTGACCGCGCGATCCAGGTCCACGGCGCCCTGGGCGTGACCGACGACGTCCCCCTGGCGGCGATGTGGCGGTACGCGCGCATCCTGCGCCTCGGGGACGGGGCGGACGAGATCCACAAGGTCAAGATCGCCGAGCACGAGTTCCGGCGCTGGACATGAGTCGGGAGGCGGCACGGCCGCTCGCGGAGTGGGGGTGGCGGCTCTCGGATCGGATCCGCGCGGCGCTGGACGCCGGCGACCTGGACGGCGCTCGCCGGCTGGCCCTCGAGGGGGACGGCCAGGCCCGGAGCCTCGAGAAGGAATACGCCCTGATGGTGAAGGGGCTCGGGATCACTATCCGGATCCTGCTCGATCTGCTGGGCGAGACGGTCGCGCGCCGCGCCGCGTCTGACCGCGAGCCGGCCGGGGAAGCGCTCGAGAAACTTCTCCACCGCTTCAGGGACGACATGCTGGCGCTCGTCCGGCGGGCCTGGGGGGCGAGCGTGGAAGTGCCAGGCTTATCCGGCAAGGCAGGCATCCAGGGAGAATTGGCCTCCACCGCCCACCTGCTGACCGAGGCCGAGCGTCTCTTCTCGCGCGAACAGGCGCTGCGGGCGAACGAGGTCATCGAGGCGATTGACGCCCGAGAGACTCAGCGCGCCCACGCCCTCATCGACCGGAAGGAACGAGACGAGTACCTGCCGCTTCACGACCGGCTGATCCGCTTCATGGCCGAGGTGTTCGGCTACGTGCTGACCCAGTTCGGTCCCGAGGAACTCTATCGGTTCCACCGCGCCACCGCCAAGGGCCAGCGCCGGGGCTTCGAGCAGTGGGAGCGGCTCCCCGCCGCCGACTTCGCCCGGGCCACGCTCTTCCTCCTGAAGCAGCACATGGGACGTGTCGAGGTCACGGAGGACGGGGAGAAGTTCACGATCGTGCAGACGCCGTGCGGCAGCGGCGGCCGCCTGCGGCTGGCCGGGGCGTACTCCGGCCCCGGGGCGCTCCCGTTCGTCGAAAGCCGGGGGCCCCTGATGGCGGGGCAGGAGCGGCTGCCCGTGTACTGCTCGCACTGCCCCATCTGGAACGACGTGGCGCCCCGCGAATGGTTCGGCCGGCCTCAGTGGGTGCTTGAGAATCCCTCGCGGCCGGACGGCTCCTGCACCCTCCACATTTACAAGCGCCGCGACGCGGCGGGCCCGGCCGCCCACTGACGGCGATGCGCCGCGACCTCAGGGGGACCGTCGCGCTCGTGACGGGGGCCAGCCGCGGGCTCGGGCGGGCCTTCGCCCTCGCGCTGGCCGAGGCCGGGGCCGATCTCGCCCTGGCGGCCCGCAGCGTGGACGACCTCCGGCTCACGGCGGAGGCGGCGGCCAAGCACGGGGTCCGGGCTGAAGCCTTCCGCACCGACATGCGGGAGGCCCGCGACATCGAGGCGCTGGTCGAGGGCGCGACCCGGGCCTTCGGGCGGATCGACGTCCTCGTCAACAACGCCGGGATTTCGGGGGCCGAGAAGCCGGTCCTGGATGTCGCGCGCCAGGAGTGGGAGGAGGCGCTCGCGGTCAACCTGCTGGGGCCGGCGCTCCTGGCGCGGGCCGTGGCGCGCGGGATGGTCGAGCGCCGGCAGGGCCGGATCATCAACGTCGCCTCCATCGCCGGGCTGGCGCCCGTGTCGCGGCTCGGCCCGTACTGCGTGAGCAAGGCGGCGCTCATCCAGCTCACGCGGGTGATGGCGCTCGAGCTGGCCCGGCACAACGTCCAGGTGAACGCGCTCTGCCCGGGGTATTTCAGGACGCCGATGAACGAGACCTTTTTCGCCACCCCGAAGGGGCAGGCGGTCGTTCAGCAGGCGATCCCCATGCAGCGCCTCGGCGACCCGAAGGAGCTGGCGCCGATGGTGGTGTTCCTCGCGTCCGAGGCGTCGAGCTTCATGACCGGCTCCGTCGTCGTGGTGGATGGGGGACAGACGCTCGTCTGAGTCGGCGCGCGTGGATGGCCTGCGGACCGGGCTCGAGCGCTTCATCGGGTGCCGGGCCGACTCGGCCGTTTCGATCATTGCGCTCTCGCCGTTGCCCGGCGGCACCATGCGACACGCCTGGGCGGTGGACCTCGACGTCCCGTCGGGCCCGCTGGCCGGCTCTCACCGCTTGATCTACCTCCAGGACCGTGGTGGGGCTCCCCTCGGGAGCCGTCTCTCCCGCGAGGATGAGTTTCGGGTTCTGTCGGTGATGCACGGCGCCGGCGTCCGCGTCCCCAAGCCCTACTGGCGGGTTCCGCCAGGCGACGCGTCGGGGGTCGCGCCCGGTCTGATCGTCGAGCGCGTCGAGGGAGAAACGCTCGCGCGCCGCCTCATGCAGGATCCGGCCTTCGAGCGCGCTCGCGCCCACCTGCTCGAGCAGATCGGCGAGGAGCTCGCCCGGATCCACGCCGTTCCGACCGACGCGCTCGGGTGCCTGTCCCGCCCGGCGGCCGGGAAGACGCCGGCCGAAGCGCAGCTCGCGGACCTCGAGAGCACGCTGCGCCAGATCGGCGAGCCGCATCCGGCCCTCGAGCTGGCGCTGCGCTGGCTTGGGGGGCGCGTGCCACCGTCCGAGCGCACGGTGGTCGTGCACGGGGATTACCGGCTGGGCAATTTCGTCGTCGATCCGGGGCACGGCCTGAGCGCGGTGCTGGACTGGGAGCTCTCCCATCTCGGGGATCCTGGTGAGGACCTCGGGTGGGTCTGCATGCGGTTCTGGCGCTGCGTCGATAGCCCGGGCGCGCGGGGGCTCGGACCGAGGCAGCGGTTCTTCGATGCCTATGCCGGCGCGGGCGGCCAGCGGCTCGACCCCGACGGGGCGCTGTACTGGGAGGTGTTCGGCAACTTCCGCTGGGCGATCGTCACGCTCGGGCAGGCCTACCGGCATCTCTCGGGGGCCGAGCGCAGCCTCGAACTGGCGAGCATCGGCCGCCACTGCGCCGAGGTGGAGTGGGAGCTGCTGCGCTTCTTGAGGCGGTTCTGATCATCCATGCAGGATCGACCGACCGCGCTTGAGTTGCTCCAGGCGATGCGTGACCTGCTCGAGCGGGAGATTCTTCCGAGCCTCACCGACCCGCGCTTGAAGTACCAAACGCTGATCGCAATCAATGTTCTCCGCATGCTCGAGCGCGAGGTGCCGGATGAGGAGGGGAGGCTGCGCGCCGAGCTGGGTGCGCTGCAGGAGCTTCTGGGCCTTTCCCGAGAGGAGCCACCCGTCGACCCCGCGCTGCTGCGGCGGTGCGTTCTGGAGGCCAACCTGGAGTTGTGCGAACGGATCCGGCAGGGGCTGGCCGATGCCGGCCCGTGGCGGCAGCGCGTCCTCGCCCACGTGCGGAGTGCCGTTGAGGAGAAGCTGCGGATCAACAACCCGTCGCGGCTCGAGGCCTTTCTTGCCGAGCCGCCGGACGAAGAGTGACGCCCGAGTTCGTCGCCGTGGGGCACGTGACGCTCGACCGCTTCGGCGAGGACGTCCGGCCCGGCGGCACTGCCCTCTACGCGGCGCTCACCGCCCACCGCCTCGGCTGCTCCGTCGGCCTCGTGACGAGCTTCGGTCCCGACTTTCCCCGAGGCCTCTTTCCCCCGGACCTCG
This sequence comes from Candidatus Methylomirabilota bacterium, assembly GCA_038042325.1. Classification (GTDB taxonomy): domain Bacteria; phylum Methylomirabilota; class Methylomirabilia; order Rokubacteriales; family CSP1-6; genus CSP1-6. The sequence continues at coordinate 4,188 of JBBTEL010000082.1, read as the reverse complement.
AGCTGGCGCACGTTCCGTCGCCGAAGACCACCGTCTTCAGGCACGAGACCGGCCGGGAGGGGCGCCGGCTGACCCTGCTGGGCCGGGCCGAGGACCTCGAGATCGGCCACCTGCCCCCGGCGTGGAAGGCGGCGGACCTCGCCCTCCTCGGCCCGGACGCCAACGAGGTGGACCCGTACCTGGCGGCCGAATTCACCGAGGGGGCGGTGGGGGCCGCGGCCCAGGGCTGGCTCCGCGCGCGGGGCGCCGGCGGCGTGATCAGCCCCGCTCTGTGGGAGGACGCCACCCTGGTACTCCCTCACGTCCAGGCGCTCTTCCTGAGCGAGGAGGACGTGGGCCCCTTCGAGGAGGAAGTCGTGGAGTGGTTCCAGCAGATCCCGATCGGGGTCATCACGGTCGGGAGCCGCGGCGCCCACCTCTTCGTCAGCGGTGAGCGCTACTTCATCGAGGCGGAGCCGGCCGACGAGGTGGATCCGACCGGGGCCGGGGACGTCTTCGCCGCCGCCTTTCTCATCGACTACCAGCGTCACGGAAATCCCTGGGAGGCTGCCCAGTTCGCCGCCTGCGCGGCCGCGCTGAGCGTGGAGGGGATTGGCGTGGGCGCCATTCCGTTACGCGCCGCCGTCGAAGAGCGCCTCGCCGCCTACCGGAGCCGCCTCGGGCGTGCCGAGGCCACCTGACACAGCTTGTCACACCATGCCGTGATTTGTCCTTCCGCGCCTAGACGTCTTCCAGTCCGATCCCCTGAAGCTCCTTGATAAATGGGAACTTTTCGAAGGCACCCGTGTGGCATCACCATTGCTCCACATGACGCTAGACCTTCCAAGGGAGGGGGCGTTCATCATGCCGGGGGACGATCAAGACGACCGTTCTGAAAATGACCATTGGCGGGCGTTGCTTGAGCGACTTGGACTCGAAACTCTTCAGCTTCCCAGTAAAGACAAGCTTTCCGGGCCCTGGAAGGAGTTTCTCGAGCAGCTCGAGGCCAAAGAATTCAGAACGCAGAAAAAGAAAAAGGAACACCGGTGATGCAAACGGCTGGGACGCTGCTGGGCTCAACGCCTTCGGCCATTGCAGGAATGCATGTCGAAGTCATGCCCACGGATCGGGCCGCCGTCGTGGTTCCCGATGGGGACTTGAATGCGGCATCGGGGGCGGAGTTGAAACGAACACTCGAAGATCTCCTCGCCAAGGGGAATACCCGGCTCGTCGTGGACATGGAGCGTGTGGCCTACGTTGATAGCGTCGTCTGGGGCGAATTGGCGACGGCCGCGACACGAGCCCGCGGGGCCGGAGGCGAGCTCCGCATCTGCGCGATGTGCGGAGAGTTGCTCGCGATCCTCACCATGATCCGGCTAAGTGGTGTGATAGCCGTGTTCCCCACGCGGGAACTCGCGACGGTCTTCAGCTAACCCCCCTCTGAATCGCCCTCGGCAAACTGGGTATTCTGTTGCACATGGATGGAAATGCCGATAACAGGTCGGTCTCGTATGTGCCTGGATTGATTGCTGAACAATACTGGCACGAATGATGCGTCGATATGAACAGGCATTACCATGGGATCTCTCGGGACATCACGTGACCTGGAAGACCTCCGCGATGCCTTGATTCTCTTCGCCTGCTTTCTTCTCTCCGCCCTCATCATTGCCCTCGCGGTGAGGCAGTGATGGCACAGCGCAACGGGAACAATACTCTCAATAAGGCGCGCCTGGTTGCTGCGGGGGCTGGTGCCTGCGGGTTGCTGGTCTGGCTCGGTGTGCGCGGGTCACGGTGGCTGAAGGGAGAAGTCGCCTACCAACGCTGGCGGCGACAGAGGTTTCACAAGGTAACACTCCCGCATCCCGGGCCGACAACGGCCCAGTATGTCGCGTCGGGTGGCGCGCTCGTGTGGGATGGCGGGAGAGATCAAGCACCCCCCTGATACGTTCGGTCTCAGAATTCCCCATTCAGCGCTGATTTCTTGACAGGGTCCGCCCCTGCGGCTACGCTGGAGTTCGAGCCGAGGCGCTTCGGCGCCGGCAGCTTCACCGCCGGCGCCAGCGACGAGGCGAGGCCCGAGTAGATATTCGAGCCGAGGCGCTTCGGCGGCCGCAGCCTCACCGCCGGCGCCAGCGACGAGGCGAGGACCGAGTAAACAGCAGGATGGCGGAACGGAAGATCCGGATCACGGCGGGGACGGTCTCGGCCGAAGCGCGCCTGGACGGCTCGAAGACCGCTCAGGCCATCTGGGACGCCCTCCCGCTCACCGCGAAAGCCGAGACCTGGGGAGACGAGATCTACTTCGCCATCCCCGTCCACCTCAAGGAAGAGCTCCCCAAGGACGTGGTGGCGATGGGCGACCTCGGCTACTGGCCGCCCGGCAGCGCGTTCTGCGTCTTCTTCGGCCCGACGCCGGCCAGCCAGGGGGAGGAGATCCGTCCCGCCAGCCCCGTCAACGTCTTCGGCCGGCTCATCGGCGATCCGAAGGCCTTCAAGAAAGTCCGTTCGGGCACCGCCGTGCGCATCGAGCAGTTCGAGCCGAGGGGCTTCGGCTCGGCCGCAGGCGAGCCAGCCACGAGGCGAGGCCCGAGTCAATAGAGGAGGCCTAACGCATGAAGATTTTCCTCGACACGGCCAGCGTCAGCGAGCTCAAGGAAGGCGTGGCCATGGGGATCCTGGACGGCTGCACGACCAACCCGTCCCTGATCGCCAAGGAGAAGCGGCCCTTCCGGCCCCTCGTGGAGGAGATCTGCTCCATCGTCCCCGGCCCGGTCAGTCTCGAGGTGGTGGCGACGGACTTCGAGGGCATGGTCAAAGAGGGCAAGGAGCTGGCCCAGATCGCCCCCAACGTCGTAGTCAAGTGCCCGCTCACCAAGGATGGGCTGAAGGCTGTCAAGCGCCTGACCGGTGAAGGAATCAAGGTCAACCAGACGCTCTGCTTCTCGGCGAGCCAGGCGCTCCTGTCGGCGAAGGCCGGGGCGACGTACATCAGCCCCTTCCTGGGCCGGCTGGACGACATCTCTCACGTTGGGATGGATCTGATCCGTCAGATCCTCTTGATCTACGCCAATTACGGGTTCAAGACTCAGGTGCTGGCTGCTTCCATCCGGAATCCTCTTCACGTGGTCGACGCCGCCCTGGCGGGGGCCCACGTCGCCACCATTCCGTTTGCCGTCCTGGAGCAGCTCACGAAGCACCCGCTCACCGACATCGGGCTCAAGAAGTTCCTGGACGATTGGAACAAGGCCGGCGTCAAGCTCTAGCCCCCTCACCCTGCCCTCTCCCCCATCGGGGGAGAGGATAAAGGTGAGGGGGGTGTCCACCCGCTTCGCCCGCGCGCACCGTATAACCTAGCGAGAGATCCGTATGGAAACCGTCTTCCCGATCGCGGTGCGCTCCACGGACCTGGACGGCCAGCGCCACGTCAATAACGCGGTGTTTTTTCAGTACTTCGAGCAAGCCCGGCTCGCGCACATCGCGCGGCTGGGCTTTCTGCCGACCTACGCCCCGGGGGACAGCCCTCGCCACTCCATCGCCATCGCCGAGACCAGCTGCCGGTACAAGGCGCCGGCCTACTACGGCGACACCCTCCTGGTGACGGTGAGGACGCGCGAGGTCAGGCAGCGGAGCTTTTCTCTGACCTACGAGGTCCGGCGCGAGGCCGACGGCGTCCTGGTGGCGGAGGGGGAGTCGGCCCAGGTGTGGATCGACGAGCAGGAGCGCCCGACTCCGCTGCCCGACGCCGCGCGCGAGAGCCTCGAGGCCTCCCTTGGCGCCTGACGACCGCGCGCTGATCGAGCGCGTCGCCTGGGGCGACGAGTCGGCGTTCGGCGAGCTGGTCGGCCGCTACCAGGACCGCCTCTTTACCGTGGCCCACCGACTTTTGAGGAACCGGGCCGACGCCGAGGACGCGGTCCAGCGGGCGTTTCTGAACTGCTATCTCCGGTCGGACACGTACGACGCGCGCTGGCAGGTCTCGACGTGGCTCTACCGGGTCCTGACGAACGTCTGCGTGGACGAGCTGAGGCGGCGAAAGGGCGCCGGGCTCGCGGTCGAGGCGCCTGAGGCGGGGCGGTCGTCAGAGAAACCGGCACAGCACCTGGATCTGCGGCGCGCCCTGGAAAAGGTGCCGACGGAGGCGCGGCTGCTCCTGGCGCTCCGGTACGTGGACGGGCTCTCCTACGGCGAGCTGGCGAAGATCCGGGGGAT
>JBBTEL010000081.1:0-3052 GCA_038042325.1 Candidatus Methylomirabilota bacterium | reverse complement strand
GGTAGAGGCGGGCCAGCTCCACGTCCTCGGGCTGACCGTCCAGGAGGGCGAGCCCTGTCTCGAAGCCGGCCAGCGCCCGGGGGCGGTCGCCCGCCTCCCAGTGGAGGCCGCCGATCTTCCGGTGAAGCCGCGCCTGGGCGGGGCGGTTCCCTGCCGCGGCCTGGCCCGCGAGCGTCACCTCGAAGTGCTCGAGCGCCTCCGGCCGCCCGCCGGTCGGCCCCAGCAGATCGCCGAGGCGCTCGTGGACGTCGAGCCGCTCGGGATCGCAGCCCTCGCACTCGGCGAGCGTGGCCAGGGCGCGCCGGTAGTGGCGGAGGGCGTCCTCGTTGGCGTAGATCGCCCGGGCCCAGTCGCCCGCGGCCACGAGGTAGCGCGCCCCCTTCGCCTTGTCGGCGCTGTGGCTGAAGTGATGGCCCAGCGCCTCCAGGTCCTCCAGCCGCTCCGGCCTGCCGCCCGCGACCGCCTCGAGGGCGACCCCGGCGCGGCCGTGGAGCTCGGTGCGCCGGCGCAGCAGGAGGTTCTGATAGACGACCTCCTGGACCAGCGCGTGGGCGAAGCGGTACTGCCGCTCGGCTGCCGCCTCCAGCAGCTCGGCCTCGCAGAGTAGTTTCAGCGAGGCGCCGGTCGCGTCCGGCTCACTCACGACCTGGCTCAGCAGCCGCTCGTCGAAGGCGGTGCCGAGGACGGCGGCCTCCTGGAGCGTGCGCCGGGCCGGCGGGGGCAGGCGGTCCACGCGCGACAGGAGAAGCCCCTGGAGGGTCGGCGGCACGTCCACGGCGGCGGCGTCCTCCCGGCACGTCCAGCCGGCGTCGTCCTGGACGAGGGCGCCGCTGGCGATCAGGCCGCGGACGATCTCCTCCACGTAGAACGGCACGCCGCCGGCGCGCTGGACGATCAGGTCGCGCAGGCGCGTGGGGATGCCCGCCGCCGAACGGCCGAAGAGGGCGCCGAGGAGGGCCTCCGTCTGGCTGGCCGGAAGCGACTCCAGCCTGACGACGGTGTGGGTCGCGCGCTCCGGTGCCAGCCCCTGGCCGTCGGGCGCCGCGCGGCGCGTGACCAGCAGCAAGAGGGGGCGGTCGGCCAAGTGGTCCACCAGGAAGCCCAGGAGCTCGACGGAGGCGGCGTCGGCCCAGTGCAGGTCCTCCACGACGAGCGCGAGCGGGCCCTGACGGAGGCGCCACTCGAGGAGGAGGCGGGAGGCGAGGTAGATCTGGCGCTTGACCTGCTCGGGCTCCACCTGGGCGGCCGCGGGGGCGCCGGGCTCGAGGCCGAGCAGCCGGCCGAGCAGGGGGGCGATGCCGGCGATCTCGTCCTCGCCGGCGCCCAGCGCCGTGAGCCCGGTGACGAGCTTCTCCCGCGCCACCTCGAGCGGATCCTCGGGGGCGACCTCGTACGCCTGCCGGAGGAACGCGGCCACGACGCCGTAGGTCTGCTGGCCGAGCGCCGAGCAGGCGGCCTGGCGCACGGTCACCCCGCTGAGGCGCCCTTTTGCGTCGAGCGCTTGGAGGAATTCGCGCAGGAGGCGGGACTTGCCGACCCCGGCTTCGCCGAGGAGACTCACGACCTGGGCACGTCCTTGGAGCATCGTGTCGAAGGCCGCCAGGAGCGTGCCGAGCTCGGTCGCGCGCCCGACGAGAGGGGCGACGAGGCCGTGAGCCTCGAGGCCGCGCGCCGAGCGCGGGGCGGCCAGGAGGCCCGCCAGCCGGTACGCGACGACGGGCTCGGCCTTGCCCTTCACCTGGAGGTCGCCCGCCGGCTCGAAGGCGAAGGCGTGCTGGGCGAGCCGCCAGGTCGCCGCGCTGAGGAAGATCTGGCCGGCCGGCGCCGCGCTCTGGAGGCGCGAAGCCGTGTTCACGGTGTCGCCCGTGACCGCGTACGCGCCGCCCTTGTCGGCGCCGATGCTCCCCGCGACGACGGGCCCCGTGTTGACGCCGACGTGGAGGGCGAGCACCTTGCCGAGGCGCGCCTGCCAGCGGCCGTTGAGCCCCGCCATCCGCTCCTGCATGGCGAGGGCGGCGCGGAGGGCGCGCTCCGGGTCGTCCTCGTGGGCCACCGGCGCGCCGAAGATCGCCATGACGGCGTCGCCGACGAACTTCTCGACGAAGCCGTCGTACTGCTGGATCGCTGCGGCCATCTCCTGGAAGAGGTCGGTCTGGAAGGCGCGGACGTCCTCGGGGTCCAGGCGCTCGGCCAGGGCGGTGAAGCCCGAGAGGTCGGCGAAGAGGACGGTGACGGTGCGCCGGTCGGCCTCGGACTCGCGCTCGAGCTTGCGCCCGCACCGGGGGCAGAAGGCGAAGTCCGGCGGGGCCTCGAATCCGCAGCCACTACAGGTCACGGCGGCTCCCCTTCTCGCGGCACCCTTCAAGAGTAGTCTGCGGCGGCGGAGGGGTCAAACACCGTTGATCCTCTTTCCGTAGTTAGCGTAGACTAAGAACGGCTTTGAGCTGACCGATGTGGACACGCAGTCTGCGCTGATCAGCCCTTGCGCCTGAAGAGGAGGCTTATCGATGACGACTGGTGAACGGCGACCACCGGTGCAGCCAGGGGAGCCCGCACCGGACTTCACGCTGCCGGCCGCGAACAGGGAGGGTACCGTCTCGTTGGCAGATTACCGCGGCCGAAGCCCGCTGCTGCTGGCTCTGTTCCGCGGTCTGTACTGACCATTCTGCCGGCGGCAAGTTGTGCTGCTAGGGAAGACTGCAGAGAGGCTTCAGGCGATGGGCGTCGAGACACTGGGGATCGTCGCCTCGCAAGCCGAGCGCGCCCGCTTTTTCTTCCGGTATCGCCCGGTTCGCTGCGCCGTTGGCGCTGACCCCGAGGTGAGCACGCACCGCGCCTACGGCGTGCCGCAAACTGGCGTCACGCCCGAGGTCATGCAAGCGATCCACGGTGCCTATCGGAATCTGGCGCGGGAGCTGAAGCTCGAGATGCCGGACGACCAGGCTCGCGATGCCATTGGCCGGCTGGACGGCTTCGAGCCGACGGAGAGCGAGAACGCAGAATTCCAGCGGCATCAGGTCCAGTTCACCGGCCAATTCCTGGTGGACCGGCA